>SLQD01000015.1 GCA_007131685.1 Paracoccaceae bacterium
CCCTGCCGCCGCAGCCCTCCAATGACGGCATCAGCCCCGAAGCCATCGCCACGGTGCGCGAGACCGAGAAGAACGCGCGAAAGCTCGACCTCATGGAGCTGACCGAGCGGACCTGCAAATGGCCCATCGGCGACCCCGCGACCGAGGAGTTCTGGTTCTGCGGGCTGCCGGTGAAGGCGGGCAAGCCCTATTGCGAGGCGCATGTGGGTCTGGCCTTCCAGCCCATGTCCTCGCGCCGCGACCGGCGCCGCTGACCCTTTCCGCGGGGCCGCGGGATCGCTATATCGCCCCGATGAGCCAGAACCCGCCCGAACTCCGCCCTGACCTCGCCCCCGCCGCCCGCCTCGAGGGGGCCGCCCGGCCCGGCCAGCCGACCATCGGCATGGTCAGCCTCGGCTGCCCCAAGGCGCTCGTCGATTCCGAGCGCATCCTGACCCGGCTGCGCGCCGAGGGCTATGCACTCTCGCCCGATTACGCCGGGGCAGACGCCGTGATCGTCAATACCTGCGGCTTCCTCGACAGCGCGAAGGCCGAGAGCCTCGAGGCCATCGGCGAGGCGCTGAGCGAGAACGGCCGCGTGATCGTCACCGGCTGCCTCGGCGCCGAGCCCGACTACATCACCGGCGCCCACCCGACCGTGCAGGCCGTCACCGGTCCGCACCAGTACGAGCAGGTCCTCGACGCGGTCCATGCCGCCGTGCCGCCCGCGCCGGACCCGTTCGTTGATCTCGTCCCCGCCTCCGGCGTGTCGCTCACCCCGCGCCATTACAGCTATCTAAAGATCTCCGAGGGCTGTAACCACAAATGCCGCTTCTGCGTGATCCCCGACATGCGCGGCCGGCTGCAGAGCCGGCCGGCCCATGCGGTGCTGCGCGAGGCGGAGAAACTCGTCGAGGGCGGGGTGCGCGAGCTTCTGGTGATCAGCCAGGACACTTCGGCCTACGGCGTCGATCGCAAGCACGATGCGCAGCCCTGGAAGGGCGGCGACGTGCGCAGCCACATCACCGACCTCTCGCGCGAGCTCGGCAGGCTCGGCGCCTGGGTGCGGCTGCATTATGTCTATCCGTATCCGCATGTGCGCGAGCTGATCCCGCTGATGGCCGAGGGGCTCGTGCTGCCCTATCTCGACATCCCGTTTCAGCACGCCCACCCCGACACGCTCCGGCGCATGGCCCGCCCCGCCGCGGCCGCCAGGACACTCGACGAGATCGCGCGCTGGCGCGAGATCTGCCCCGACATCACCCTGCGCTCGACCTTCATCGTCGGCTATCCCGGCGAGACCGAGGACGAGTTCCAGACCCTGCTCGACTGGCTCGAGGAGGCCCGGCTCGATCGGATCGGCTGCTTTCAATACGAGAACGTCGCCGGTGCGCGCTCCAACGCGCTGCCCGATCACGTCCCCGAGGCGGTCAAGCAGGAGCGCTGGGACCGCTTCATGCAGACCGCGCAGCGGATCTCCGAGGAGAAGCTCGCCGCGCGCGTGGGCGGGCGCGAGCAGGTGATCGTGGACAGTGTCGATGACGAGGGCGCTGTGTGCCGGACGAAATCCGATGCGCCCGAGATCGACGGCAACCTCTTCATCGACGAGGGCTTCAAGGGCCTGTCGCCCGGTGACATGCTCACCGTCGAGGTCGACGAGGCGAGCGATTACGACCTCTGGGGCCGCCCCGTCGGGAGCTGATCCATCAGGTAAAGCCGCGCGGCCTCGCGGACATGGCGAAACCGGTCGCCGCCGAGATGCTTGCCGCCGAACCAGCGCGTGACCACGATGAGATGGTTCTCCAACCCAGCTACTTCGAGCGCGCGCAGGATCACCATCCCCGCCCCGGCCTCGCCGTCATCCCCCTTGAGCGGGCCATCGGGCAGGATCACGCCCCAGCTGTTATGCGTGGCCTTCGCGTATTTGCGGTCACGCTTGAGCGCCGCAAGCAGGGCCTCCGCCTCGGCCCGGTCCGCAGCCGGGCCGCCGGAGACGGCGTATTTCGACCCGCGGTCGCTTAGAACGACACCGAGCCGGCGCATGGGCTCAGTCCATCAGCCCCTGCGCCTTCGCCTCGGCATGGGTCTCGTCGAAGGCGATGCGCGCGCGGCGCACGATCTCGTCGATATCGGACGGGGTGATCACCAGTGGCGGCGACACCACCATGCGGTCGCCGACATGGCGCATCACCAGGTCATTGGCGAAGCAGCGCTCGCGGCAGATCAGGCCGACCTTGCCCGGCCCCTCGCGGAACGGCGCGCGCGACGCCTTGTCCGGGGTGAGCGCGACGGAGCCGAGGAGTCCGCGCGTGACCACCTCGCCCACCAGCGGATGATCCGCCAGCGTCGCCCAGGCCTTCGCGAGCGCGGGGGCGGCGACGTCGCGGACATGCCCGATGATCTTCTCCTCCTCGAGGATGCGCAGATTCTCGAGCGCCACGGCGGCGGCGACGGGGTGCCCCGAATAGGTGTAGCCGTGGTAGAATTCGTCGCGCCCGATGACCTCGGCGACATGGTCGCGCACGATCGAGCCGCCGATCGGCGCATAGCCCGACGACAGGCCCTTGGCGACGGTCATGATGTCGGGGCGGATGTCGTAGCTCTGGCTGCCGAACCAGTGCCCTGTGCGCCCGAAGCCGCAGATCACCTCGTCGGCGATCAGGAGAATGTCATGCGCGTCGCAGATGCGCTGGATCTCGGGCCAGTAGCTTTCGGGCGGGATGATGACGCCGCCGGCGCCCTGCACCGGCTCGGCGATGAAGGCCGCGACGCGGTCCTCGCCGAGCTCGGCGATCTTGTCCTCGAGTTCGCGCGCACGGGCGCGGCCGAACTCCTCGGGCGTCATCTCGCCGCCCTCGGCCCACCAGTTGGGCTGATTGATATGCACGATGTCGGGGATCGGCAGCCCGCCCTGGCCGTGCATCGCGGGCATGCCACCGAGCGAGGCCGAGCCCATGGAGGAGCCGTGATAGGCGTTGCGCCGGCTGATGATGACGGATTTCTCCGGCTTGCCCTGCGCGGCCCAGTAATGGCGCACCATGCGGATATTGGTGTCGTTGGCCTCCGAGCCGGAGCCCGCGAAGAACACATGATTGAGATCGCCCGGCGCAAGCTCGGCAAGCCGCGCGGCGAGCGCGATCACGGGCGGGTGCGCGGTCTGGAAGAAGGTGTTGTAATAGGGCAGCTCGCGCATCTGGCGTGCGGCGGCATCGGCGAGCTCCTCGCGCCCGTAGCCGATATTGACGCACCACAGCCCCGCCATCGCGTCGAGCATCTCGCGCCCGTCCGAATCGGTCAGCCGCACCCCGTTCGCACGCGTGATCACGCGCACGCCCTTTTCGGCGAGCTCGGCGCCGGCTGTGAAGGGATGCATGTGATGGGCGGCGTCGAGCGCCTGAAGCTCGGCGGTGGGGGGCTGATTGGTCATCAGGTTCATGGCGGGCACTCCGTTCGGATACGGCGCCAGCATAGGCGCGCGACCGGGAAGGTCAACGATATTTGATCAAATTTCGGCGCCGGCCAGCGCGGAGCGCATCCGCGCGGTGCCCTGGCGCACATCGGCGGCGATCGCGGCCGCGAGCGCCTCGCCGTCGCCGCGCTGTAAGGCGCCGAGCGCGTCCTTGTGCCGGTCCGGCAGGGTTAGCATCCCCGGATGCGCGCAGACGACACGCAGCGAGGGGCCGAAGCGCAGCCACATCGCCCGCGCCAGGCCGAGCAGGATCTCGGCCTCGGAGGCCTCGTAGAGGGTGAAATGAAAGCCGTGATTGGCGCGAAGATAGCCGCCGACATCGCCCGCCGCGATCGCCTTGTCGACCTCGGCGTCCATGCGATGCATGCGTTCGAGCGCGGCGGGCGAGAGCCTCGGCGCGGCGAGGCGGGCGAGCTGCGGCTCGACATGGCGGCGCACATAGTCGAGCTCGTCGATCTGGCCGTCATCGAGCCGCGGCAGGGTGATGCGCCTGTTGCCATGGGCCACGAGCGCACCCTCGGCGATGAGCCGGCGCAGCGCCTCGCGCACCGGCGTCATGCCGAGGCCGAGCTCGGCCACGAGGCCCTCGATGGTGACGGCCCGACCGGGCGCGACCTGGCCATAGAGGATCATGTCGCGCATCCGCGAATAGGCGACCTGGTGGGCCGGGGTCCGCGGGGTCAAGGCCCGGCCCCCATGCACCGGAGTGCCCCGGTTCCCCGCGGCCCGCGCGCCCTCACTGCAACAGCTCGCTCCAGATCTGGGTGTAGATATCGTTCACCTCGCTCGGGCAGGTACGGGTGAACTCCCCCGCGCCTGCGAGATCCTCGGGGATGACGATCTCGGGCGCATCGATCATCTCCGGGTCCATGTACTCCTCGGCCCCCGCGATGCCGCTGGCGAAGCGGTGGAAGTTGGAGTTCATCCCGGCATTTTCGGGCTGGAGGATGAAGTTGATGAACTGCATCGCCGCATCGGGGTTCTGCGCATCGGCGAGCACCATGGCGTTGTCCATCCAGATCGGGAACCCCTCCTGCGGGTAGCCATAGGCGATGTCGGGATCGGCGAGCCGGGCGCGCAGCGTGTCACCGTTCCAGTAGACACCGGCCGCGAAGTCGCCCTCGGTGTAGCTGTCGATGGTGCCGTAATCGAGCGAGATCCAGTGCTCTCGCGCCTCGGTCAGCGTATCGCGCATCGTGCGCAGGACCTCCGGATCGTCGGTACACCGCTCCCCGCCCGCGTGGTTCGCCGCGAGATGCATGACATCCACCATCTCGGGGACGACATTGATGTTCCCGCGCAGCTCCTCGGGCGGGTCGAGGAAGATGTCCGAGGTGTGGATGTCACCGTCATAGCTCGACGTGTTCACCGCCACCCCCGTCGACCCCCAGGCCCAGGGAACCGAATACTCCCGGCCCGGATCGAATTCCGGGTCACGCCACTGCGCCTCGATATTGTCGAGGTCGGTGACGATGCCGGTATCGAGCGGCTGCACCAGCCCTTCCTCGATCCAGATCGGCACATAGCTGTTGGAGGGCATCACGATGTCGAAGCCGTGCCCACCCCGGCGAATGCGCGCGATCGCGGTGTCGTTGCTGTCATAGTCGGTGATCGACACCGAAATGCCGGTCTCTTCCTCGAACTTCTCGACCATCTCGGGGCTGGTGTAGTTGCCCCAGTTGTAGATGTTGATCTCCTCCGCGGCGGCGAAAGCCGTGGAGCCCATCAGCACCGCCCAGGCGAGCGGCAGGCGGCCGGTTGTCTCTTGCATGGC
This sequence comes from Paracoccaceae bacterium, assembly GCA_007131685.1. Lineage (GTDB taxonomy): Bacteria > Pseudomonadota > Alphaproteobacteria > Rhodobacterales > Rhodobacteraceae > Alkalilacustris. The sequence goes on from SLQD01000015.1 coordinate 5,223, forward strand.
GATACACTCCCAGCTGTCAGGGTCTGCCCGGCGGCACCCGCCGCCGGGCTGGTATCAGGCGCGCTTCTGGCGGCGCGTCACTGCATCAGCTCAGTCCAGATCTGGCTGTAGATGTCGTTGACCTCGGACGGGCAGGTGATGCTGAAGCTGCCCGCATCGGCGAGCTCCTCGGGGATCTCGATTTCCGGCGCATCCACCATCTCCTCGTCCAGATAGTCCCCGGCCCCGACGATGCCGCTCGCGTAACGATGGAAGTTGGAGTTCATCCCGGCATTCTCGGGCTGTAGCATGAAGTTGATGAACTGCATCGCCTCGTCGGGGTTCTGCGCATCGGCGAGCACCATGGCGTTGTCCATCCAGATCGGGAACCCCTCCTGCGGGTAGCCATAGGCGATGTCGGGATTCTGCAGCCGCGCGCGCATCGTCGCGCCATTCCAGTATACGCCGGCATTCATGTCGCCCGCGGCGTAGCTGTCCACGGTGCCGTAATCCATCGCGATCCAGTGCTCGCGCGCCGCCGTCAGCGTATCGCGCACCTCGCGCAGGATGTCGGTGTCGTCGGTGCAGCGTTCCCCGCCGTGATACTGCACGGCGAGGGTCATGATGTCCGTCATCTCGGGGATGACATTGATGCTGCCCTGCAGTTCCTCGGGCGGGTCGAGGAAGATCGCCGAGGTGTTGATATCGCCGTCATAGACCGAGGTGTTCACGAGTACGCCCGTGGTCCCCCAGGCCCACGGGATCGAGTATTCGCGGCCCGGATCGAACTCGACGTCGCGCCATTGATCCTCGATATTGTCGAGATCGGTGACGATATCGGTATCGAGCGGCTGCACCAGCCCCTCGTCGATCCAGATCGGGACATAGTTGTTGGAGGGCACGACGATGTCGTAGCCATGCCCGCCCTGCCGGATCTGCGCCAGCGCCGTGTCGTTGCTGTCATAGTCGGTCAGGGTGACGGAAATGCCCGTCTCCTCCTCGAACTTCTCGATCATCTCGGGGCTGGTGAAGTTGCCCCAGTTGTAGATGTTGAGCTCGCCCTCGGCGCTGGCGAGCGCGGTCGAGCCGAGAAGCGCGGCCACCGCGATCGGCAGGGTCGTCGTCTTGTGTTGCATGGTGTTCTCCCGGTTGGTTGAAGGTCAGGGACGTTTGCGTGACACGATGAAGAACAGCACCACCACCACCGCCGACAACAACAGGAACAGCGTGGCGATGGCGTTCATCTCCGGCGTCACGGTGCGGCGGATCTGGCCGAGCATGTAGGTGGCGAGCGTGTCCTGCCCGGCCGATTTCACGAACTCGGTGATCACCACCGTGTCGAGCGATATCACGAAGCCCAGCATGAAGCCCGCGAGTACGCCGGGCAACAGCAGCGGCAGCGTGACGTAGCGGAAGGTCTGGAAGTGGTTGGCATAGAGATCTGCCGCCGCGCGCTCGAGGGTCAGGTCCATGGTCTGAAGTCGCGCCCGGATCGGCAGATAAGCGAACGGGATGCAGAACGCCGAGTGCGCCGCCACGAGATAGCCCATGCCGGTATAACCGGTAGAGACCTTTATGCCGGCAAAGAAGATCAAGAGCGCCGTGCCGGTGACGACTTCGGGGACCATCAGCGGCTGGTTGACGAGCGCGTAGATCATCGTCTGGCCGGGGAACTTCGCGGTGCGCGTCGTCGCGAGTGCGGCAAGGGTCGCCGCGAAGGTCGCGATCGCCGAGGCCGTCACTGCCAGCCCGAGCGCGCGGATCGAGACATCGCGCACCTGCCGGTTCTCGAAGGCGGCCTGATACCATTGCAGCGAGAACCCCTGCCAGCGCGACATCGACGCCGCTTCGTTGAACGAGAATACCACCAGCGTCGCGATGGGCACGTAGAGCAGCACGAAGGTCAGCACCGCGATCGAGGCGAAGCCCGGCAGCGCCGTGATCGAGAAATTGCGCCGCGCCCTAGCCATGCTGCTTGTCCTCGTCGCCGCCTATGGTGCGAAGATAGAACACCAGCGCCACGAGCACGATCACCAGAAGCGTTAGCGCCAGCGCCGCGCCGAGCGGCCAGTTGCGCCCCTGCCCGAACTGCAGCTCGATCAGGTTCGACAGCATCATGTTGCGCCCGCCCCCCAGCAGCCGCGGCGTGACATAGGAGCCGATCGAGGGGATAAAGACAAGGATCGAGCCCGCGATGAAGCCCGGCCGGACCAGCGGAAACACGATCCGCCGCAGCACCTCCCACCGGCTCGCATAGAGGTCGTAGCCCGCCTCCAGAAGCCGCGTGTCGAGCTTGTCCATCGCCGCGAAGACCGGCAGCACCATCAGCGGCAGGAACACATAGGCCATGCCCACGAGGATCGCGAAATCCGTGTACATCATCTGGATCGGGCTGTGGATGATGTTGAGATTCATCAACAGCGAGTTGATGACCCCCTGGTTGCGGATCACCTCCTGGATCGCGAAGGTCCGGATCACGAGGTTGGTCCAGAACGGGATGGTGATCAGCAGCAGCCAGATCTCGCGCTGCCCCGGCGGACGCGTGGAGATGAACCAGGCGGTGGGAAAGCCGAGGATGGCGCAGATCACGGTGGTCTGGAAGGCGAGGCTGACCGACCGCCAGAGCACCGACAGATGGCTCCAGTTGAGCGTCACCTCGTCGGGATCGAAGATGTCGCGGCGAAAGAAGACCTGAAACCAGGCCCGCCCCGACAGCTCCCAGACGACTCCGCCATACTCCGCCGGCGTCAGCACCGAGTAGATCAGCACGATCAGGAGCGGCCCCGACGCCGCGAAGACCAGGATCGTCAGCGCCGGCAGGCTGAGCAGCCATTTCCAGCCGTGGCTCTCGCGCTCGGCGGTGAGCGCGGCCATGTCGGCGCCGGCCTGCGCGCCGGTCGTGTCGATATGTTGCGTGACGGCCATCGACTCAGTTCCGAAGGACCTGGATGCCGCCATCGGCGACGCGCACGCCGACCCGGCTGCCCTCGGGCATCGCGCCGTCACCGGCACCGGTGTTCTGCCGGCGCAGCGTGAAGCGCGCCGCGTCGGACAGGCGCAGATTCAGATGCGTGTCGGTGCCGAAGAAGACCGCATCCTCGACCGTGCCCTCGAAATCGGCCGCCTCTTCGGTCACGCTGGCATGCTCGGGGCGGATCACGATGGTCACATGGCTGCCCGGGTCCGGCGCGAGGCCCTCGGGCAGCGTCGCCCGCCGGGTGCCGCCACCCGGCAGCCGCACCTCCGCCGTGGCCCCGTTGACGGCGACGAGTTCGACATCGAGGAAATTGGTGTCGCCGATGAAGTCGGCGACGAAGCGTTCGGCGGGATGGTTGTAGATCTCGGTGGGGCGGCCCGATTGCAGGATCCGCCCGCCCGACATCACGGCGATCCGGTCCGACATGGTGAGCGCCTCGTGCTGGTCGTGGGTGACGAAGACGAAGGTGATCCCCGTCTCGTTCTGCAGCCGCTTGAGCTCGGACTGCATCTCCTTGCGCAGCTTGAGATCGAGCGCCGAGAGCGGCTCGTCGAGCAGCAGCACCCGCGGCTGCGGCGCGAGCGCGCGCGCCAGCGCCACGCGCTGCTGCTGACCGCCCGAGATTTCCGAGGGCTTGCGCGCCGCCATCGCCTCCATGCGCACCAGCGCGAGCATCCGCTCCGTGGTCTCGCGGATCTCGGCGGCGGGTTTGCCGAGCATGCGCAGCCCGAAACCGATATTGTCCGCCACGGTCATGTGCGGAAACAGCGCGTAGTTCTGGAACACCGTGTTGACCGGGCGCGCATTGGGGCCGAGCCCGGCGACCTGGCGGCCATTGATGATAACCTCGCCCGCGCTCGGCTGCTCGAATCCCGCGATGAGGCGCAGCAGCGTGGTCTTGCCGCAGCCCGAGGGCCCCAGAAGCGTGAAGAACTCCCCGCGCCGGATCCCGAGCGACACGTCGTCAAGGGCGCGAAACGCGGCATCGCCCTGTCCGAAAACCTTGCTCAGGCGCTTTATCTCGATCTCGTTGTCGCCGGATCCGGGCCCGTCGCGTCTGTCGGCCAAAGAAGCTCTCCCTGTCGCCGCGTATCACTTCGCGGAGTTTTGATCAAATTCCCGCACAACGCAAAACCTTTTCACATCACGACTTCGCGCTCGCGTGGGTGATCCGCCCGCCGCATATTGTCCAGGCAACGCAAAGCCCGGCTATCGCTTCATTGGGCACCGCTTCGATATCGCCGTCAAGGATCACGATATCGGCCAGATAGCCGGCGCGCAGCATGCCCTTCGCGTGCTCGCGGTGCTCGGCATGCGCGCCGCCCGCGGTATACGCCGCAAGGACCTCGCGCAGCGTCAGCCGCTGATCGGGGCAGCTCGCGTCGTAGGGCGCGCGGGTCATCGCCGCCTGGATGCCGCGCAGCGGGCAGATATCGGCCACCGGCCAGTCCGAGGCGAAGGCCAGCGGCGCCCCCGCGTCGCGCAGCTCGCGCCACGCGAAGAAATCGCGCCTGCGCTCGCGCCCGATCATCGAAAGCGCCGGCTCGGTCGGGAAATCCATCGCGCCGGGCACATGGCAGGGCTGCATCGATGCGACGACGCCGAGGTCTGCGAAGCGCGGCATGTCCGCGCGCCGGATCAGCTCGATATGCTCGATGCGGTGGCGCGAGTCGCGCGCCCCATTGGCCGCGCGCGCAGCTTCGTAGCCATCGAGCACCCGGCGCACCGCGCCGTCCCCGATGGCATGCACCGCGATCTGCAGGCCGCGCCGGTCGGCCTCGGTGGCGATGGCGGCGAAGCGTTCGGGATCGAAAAGCGGCTCGCCGCGCCAGCCGGGCCGGCCCGGGTAATCCTGCTCCATCACCGCCGTGCCGCTGTCGATCACCCCGTCCATGAACAGCTTGACGAAACCCGAGGCAAGCCAGTCGTCGGCGAAATCGCGATGCATCTCGCTGGCTTGTTCGAGCGCTCCGATCTCGCGGAAATTGCGCAAATGGAACGGCACCCGCACCCGCGCATCGAGCCGCCCCTCGGCGCGCAGCTCGTCCAGAAGCTCCAGAGTGTAGCGGTTGCCGTCCATCGTCACGAGGGAGGTGAAACCGTGGCGCGTGCAATGCGCGATTCCGCGCGCGAGTATCTCGCGATCGCGGGCGCGCTCGGCCGGGCCGGGCGCGGGATCGGGCTCGGTGCCGGTGGACAGGCCCAGCGTGACGCGCTCCTCGCCGCCGAGCGCCTGGATCGGCGCGAAGGCCTCGAATTCGCGTAGCTCCCCGGCGGCGAGCCCGTCATCGCCCATCACGATCTCGTTGCCGTGGCCGAGCGTGCGGCCCTCGAGCAGCCCCGCCGCGCGCAGCGCCGCGGTATTGGCCCAGGCGGTGTGATGATCGGCGGCGAACATGGCGAAGGGCCGGTCCGGGCAGACCGCGTCGAGGTCGTGCCGTGTCGCGGGGCGGCCGAGCATCTCGTAGTCGGCCCCCTGCGCCATCAGCATCGGCGCGTCGGGATGGGTGGCGGCATAGTCGCGCACCGCCGCGGCGAGCGCCTCCGCCCCGCTCACGCCGAGAAGCTGCAGATGCGCAAGCTCGGCACCGCCGGGAAAGAGATGCATGTGGCTTTCGATGAAGCCGGGCAGCACCGTGGCGCCGCGCGCATCGATCTCGCTCGCCCCCGGCGCGGCGCGCGCGGCGATCTCGGCGCGCGGCCCGACCGCGAGGATGCGCGCGCCCGCGATCGCGATGGCCTCGGCCTCGGGCTGGCGCGGGTCCATGGTAAGGACACGGGCATTGATGATCACGGTATCGGCGCGCGCCGTCGTCATGGCAATCCTCCAGCGGGCGGGAAGCGTAACGGGGGGCCGCAGCCCCGGCAAGCCGCGTTCAGACGCGCCAGCGCAGGAGCCGGCGCTCGATGCGTCCGATCCCGGCGCTCACGATGATGCCGAGCACCGACAGGATCGTGACGCCCGCGAACAGCCGCTCGAGATCGTAGAGCGAGCCGGCCTCGAGGATATAGGCGCCGACCCCGTGCGTGGCCCCGAGCATCTCGGCGGCCACGAGCAGGATGATCCCGATCGCGAGGCTGATGCGCAACCCCGACAGGATCCCCGGCATCGCCCCGGGCAGCACGATCTTGCGCGTGATCGACCACCAGCTCAACCCGAAGCTCTGCCCCATGCGGATCAGCGTGCGATCGACATTGTCCACCGCGCCGTAGGTGGCCACCACCGTCGGCGTGAAGGTGCCGAAGGCGATGAGCGCGTATTTCGAAGCCTCGTCGATGCCGAACCAGATCACGAAGAGCGGCAGGAGGGCGATCTTGGGCACCGGAAACAGCGCCGCCACCAGCGGCACGAGCCCGGCGCGGGCATAGGTGAACAGCCCGATCATGAATCCGACGGCGATCCCCGCGCTCACCCCGATCAGCGCGCCCATGAACAGCCGCGACAGCGACGGGAAGAGATGCGCATAGAGCATCCCGGTCTCGTGCAGCGCGCCGAAGGTGGCGATCACGTCGGAGGGGCGCGGCAGCGTCAGTGGCGAGATCCAGCCCGCCGCCACACCCCACTCGATCACGAGCAGGAGCCCGATCAGCACCACCGCGCCGAGCCCGCGCCGCGTCTCGGGCCGGAACCCGCCGCCGCGGAACGGCACCGGGCGCTTGCGGGGCTCGGCGCGCGCCTCAGTCATCGATGAGCTCGGCATCGGCGGCGCGGGCCTCGTCGCGCATCAGCGCCCAGAGATGCTTCTGCCGGCGCTCGAGCTCGGCATCGGCCATGTCGCGCTCGGCCAACGGGGTGTCGATGGTGACGCTCTCGCGGATCCGCCCGGGCCGGCGCGAGAGCACCACGATCTCGTGGCCGAGCCGCACCGCCTCCGACAGGTTGTGCGTGACATAGACCGCGGTGAAGGGCTGGCGCGTCCACAGCGCGATCAGATCGTCGATCAGGAGCTCGCGCGTCTGCGCATCGAGCGCCGAGAGCGGCTCGTCCATCAGCATCACCGCGGGGTTGACTGCGAGCGCGCGCGCGATCGCGACGCGCTGCTTCATGCCGCCCGAAAGCTGGCGCGGCAGCGCCCCGGCGAAATCGCTCAGCCTTGTCCGCGCGAGCACATCGGCCACGATGCGCGCGCGCGCGGCACGGCCGAGCCGGTGATCCTCGAGCACGAGGCTCACATTGTCCGCCACGCTGCGCCAGGGCAGGAGCGCGAAGTCCTGGAAGATGAAGGTCAGCGGGTTGAGGCAATCCGCGGGCGGCTGGCCGATCTGCATCACCGCGCCGCGGCCCGGCCGCTCGAGCCCGCCGATCAGCCGCAGCAGCGTGGACTTGCCGCAGCCCGATGGCCCGACGATGCACAGGACGCGCCCCTGCGGGATCCGCAGATCGATGTCCGAGAGCACCTCGACATCGCCGTAGCCATGGCTCAACCGCTCGACCGAAAGCTCCATGCGGCGTCACTCCCTGCGCGGGCCGGGGCCGCGTCCGGCCCCGGTTCGATCACTGCGTCTCGACGAAGCTCGTATCGACGACCGTATCGAATTCGATCGACTCGTCGATCAGATCCTCCCGCTTGAACCAGTCGAGCTGATCGCGCAGCGAATCGAGATTCAGCGCCGCCTGCGGACTCAGCCGCATCGACCCGGCGCGGATCGAGGGCGACGCCTCCTCGAAGGGTTGATCGGTATAGACGTAGTTGTGGATCAGGCGCAGCATCTCCTCGGCCGCCGAGTCCCCCTCGGTCGCATCCACGAGCGCGGCGTTGAAGTCCGCGACACCGCGGCTGAAGGCGCCGAGGAAGTCCTGCGTCAGCCCCCGATGGTCATCGACATTCTCGCGCGAGGTGAAGACCGTCGTCACCTGGTAGTCGGGAATGTAATCGGCCACATCGCCGATGATGTGCACCGCGCCCGAGCCGTCGAGCGCGGTCGCGATATGGGGCACGATCGACCAGCCATCGATATCGCCCGATTGCAGCGCGCCGATCACCGCGCCGACGCTCTGCAGCGGGCGGTATTCGAGCTCGATCCCCTCCGCCGCGGCGATCTTCGAGCCCATGTAGTGAAAGGACGACCCGGCCTGGGTGATGCCGAAGCGGCGCCCGTCCAGATCCGCGGGGCTGCGCACCCCGTCCTCGAAGGCGGCATTGGAGACGAGAATCTTCTGCCCGTCGATGCCCGGCTCCTCCTGCAGCGCCCCGCCGATCACGCGCAGCGCCCCGCGCGCGGCGAGATTGATGAGGCCGCCCGTCATCGCGGTGATGCCGAAATCGACATCGCCGGAGGCGATCGCGACGGCCATGGGCTGCGCGGCATCGAAGAAACGCAGCTCGACGTCGAGCCCCGCCTCGTCGAAATAGCCGCGCTCATAGGCCGCGAAGCTGCCGGCATGGCTCGTCAGCCGCAGCGCGCCGACCACGGCGCGCTGGCGCGCGATGGCGGGGCTTGCAAGCCCCGAAGCGGCCGCTGCCCCGCCCATGAGCGAAAGTGTCTGTCGCCTGTTCAGCCGCATGGATCCTCCCCCCTTTGCGATGGACGTCGCCGGCGCCGTGCGCCGGGCTGCGCCGACGCTTTCAAAGCGGGCGCGGCTTTGCAAGCATCGCGGACCCGAAAAGCAAAAAGGCCCCCGCAGGGGCCTTTCCGATAAGCACTCGGGCAGACGTCAGATCGCCTGAAGGTTGCCCGCGCTCTCGCGACCGTCGCGGCCGGCCTGCAGGTCATAGCTGACCTTCTGATTGTCGGCGAGGCCGGTCATGCCGGCGCGCTCGACGGCCGAGATATGCACGAACACATCCTTGCCGCCCGAATCGGGCGCGATGAAGCCGTAGCCTTTGGTGGTGTTGAACCATTTCACGGTGCCGGTGGGCATTCCGCTTCTCCTCTTTCAGTATTTCCGATGCACCATTGCACCGGCCGTGCAGCCAGGTCTTCCAAGTCTTCCGGCTGCCTGCTGAAAACAGGAGGCGGTCGTAAGAAGTCTGTTGTCACGGCGGCACAGTGGCACAATCGCGCCGAATTGCAAGCAGAATCCTCAGATCGACTGCATCAGGACCTGCCAGGAAACGAGCGCGACGAGCCCGCCGGCAGCCAGTTCGAGCATCGGCACGAGGGCGCGCCCGCGCGCGAGCGGCGCGGCCCAGCTCAGCGCGCCGTCACGCGCCAGGACCGCGACCACCGCGACCGCAACCGTGACGCTGGCGGTGCCCAGCGCCATCGCATAGGCCCCCGCGATCCCGGCCGCCTCGATCCCCATGTTCCAGGTCAGGATGAGCAGGAACAGCGCGCCGGTGCAGGGCCGGATCGCGATGCTCGCGATCAGAAGCGCCGCATCACGCCGGCCGCGCAGCCCCGCCACCTCCGATGCGGCCGGGCCATGGCGATGCCCGCCGCAGCCGCATTCTGCCCCATGCGGCGCAGGGCGCCATTGCCGCACCACGCTGCGCAGCCCGCGCAGCATCAGATAGACGCCCACGAGCCCGATCGCGGCATAGCCCGCCGGGGTGAGGATGTCGTCGCCCGCACCGACGAGCCTTTCACGCCCCCAGCCGAGCAGCAGGACCCCCGCGTAGACGAGCGCAACCGCCGTCGTGGCCTGCGCGAGGCTTGCGGCGAGCGCGATCCCGGCGAGCGGGCCGACGCGCACGCCGCTGCCGGCCCCGTAACCGCCGAGCAGGATCTTGCCGTGCCCGGGACCGACAGCGTGAAAGAAGCCGTAGGCGAAGGTGATTCCCATCAGTGCGGCCAGCGCGCCCGGCTCACCGGCGCGCAGGCTGCGCAGCACGCCCGCCATCGCGTTCTGGAACTCGCGCTGGCCTTCCATCGCCCAGCGCGCGACCCCGTCGAGCCCACCCTGAAGCCAGAGCACGGCGACGCCGACTGAGGCGATGAGCGCCGCGGTCAGGACGAGGTGTCGCATGCGATGCGCACCTCCTCGGCAAAGGCATCGCCGACCTCGGGGAACCCGGCCTCGATATCGGCCCTGTCCGCCCCCGCGGCGATCATCTCATCGAGCTTTTCCTGCAGCATCGCCTCGGCTGCGTCACGATCCGGCTCGACGACCCGCGCCGTGCAGCCTTCGCGCCCGCTGATCCGGGGATCGATGGCGATGTTGTATTCGGTGTAATAGGTCGGGTCGTAGACCTCGAAGACGATCTCCTCCCCGGACGGGTCGAAGGGCTCCGCGAGCTCGCGGCGATGGACGGTCGTGATCCGGCCGTCGCTGTAGTCGGCCGAATAGGCGCGCGGCGCGTCCAGTTCGAGCCGGGCGCCACCGGCACGGATGTAGAGATCGCCCTCGTAGCCGTCCACCCAGTTCATGTCGAAGCCCGTCAGCGCCTCACGCTCGCTCTCGTCGATCTCCCCGGTATAGTCCTCGTCGAGCCCGAGATCATCGATCACGAGCATCGAGTAGAGATCGTCGTAGACCCATGTCACCTCCACCTCGGCGAGCCGGCCTTCCTCGTCGAAGACGATCTCGAGCCCGGCATCGATGAAGATATGCGGATGCGCCTGCGCCCCCGCGGCAAGGATCCCGGGCAGCACGGCCATCATGATCGAACGCATCATCTGCTTCGCCTTCACTTCATGCCGGCAGCCCTGCCATGCGGCGTCGGCGAGCGCTAGACGGGCTTGCGCGCGACATAGTCGATGAGCGCAGATCTGCCGGAATGCCCGGTCCCTTCGTGTATCTCGGCGTCGTAATCAGCCGCGACGAGTTCGTCAAAGCCCGCGAAGGCGTCGCGCAAGAGCTCCAGCGTGTACATGTTCTCGCGCGCAGGTGGCCCGCCGGTTCCGTATTCGACCTGCCGCGGGGCGTAGCCCTGCACCAGCAGCAGCCCGCCGGGCCGAAGCGTCCTTGCCATTCCCGCGAAGATCTCCTCACGCTGGCTGGGTCGTGCGAACTGGATGAAGATGGCGGCAACGGCGTCATGGCGCGCCGGCTCCCAGGGCCAGTCGGCGATGTCGGCCTCGACGAATTCCACGGTCACGCCATGGCGCGCGGCAAGACGTCGGGCCTTGTCGAGGCCCACCGGGGAGTTGTCCATCGCCGTGACGCGATGCCCGAGCCCGGCGAGAAACACCGAATTGCGCCCTTCCCCGTCCGCGACGGCCAGGATCTCGGCCCCCGGCGGAATGCGCCCCGCCTCGCGGGCGAGAAAGGCGTTCGGCGCCTCTCCGAACAGATACTCGGCTCCTGCATAGCGCGCATCCCACATTCGCAGCCCCTCCACACAGACGGGATAGGCCGCGCAGCGCTGCGCTTCAACCCGTGCGCCGTTCGCTCCCCTGCTCCAGCGTCACGATCCGGCCGCGGCCGGCATGCTTGGCATCATAGAGCAGCATGTCCGCATCGCGCAGGATGCGGTCCGGCTCGGGCGCCGCGTAATCGCTCGACAGGATCGCGCCGATGCTCGCGCTGACGCAACACTCCGCCTCGCCGACATGGATGGGCGTGTCGAGCCGCATGATCAGCCGCTCGGCGATTCGGTGCAGCGGCGCGTATTCGCCGATACCCGGCATGATGATGACGAATTCGTCGCCCCCGATACGGGCGACGATGTCGCCACGGCGGGTCTCCTCGAGCAGGATCCGTGCGACGGCTTCGAGCACCGCGTCGCCCGCGGCATGGCCATGGCTGTCATTGACCCTCTTGAAGTGATCGAGATCGATCTGCATCAGCGCGAAGCGCGGCCCGTCCGCGCAACACCGCGCGAGCGCACGGTTCATGGCGCGACGGTTGCGCAGGCCGGTCAGCGGATCCGACAGCGCCTGTTCCTCGGCGGCATTGCGCGCTCCCTCGAGACGGCGGTTCAGGTTTCTGAGCTCGTCCTGCACGGCGGTCTTCGACTCGGTGAGATAGAGCATCTCGATGGCGAGATCGGTCGGCGCGAAATCGCGCTCGGTCAGCCCGTGACGGCGAACCGCCTCGACCACGCCGATCCCGAAGGACAGGTTGACGAGCGCGCCGCCACCGCGCGCGATCGGGACGGAAAGCCCCTTGAAACCGGTGCCCGGCGGCGCCAGGAGGCTGAGCCTCAGCCGCGGGACCGCCTGCTGCGCGAGGGTCTGCGCGTCATGCAGCCCGCGAGGCCGCTGCACGGCGAAGACCTCGAGGAACGGCAGGCCGATCAGTTCGCCCTCGCCGCAGACCTTCGTGATCGTGCTGCCGGCCGAGCAGATGCGCCCGGCGCTGTCGAGCCCCAGATGCATCGGCATCAGCGCCCCGAGCCCGGCCCCGTCGAGCGTGACCCCGCGCGTCGTCACTGCGCGCCCGTTTCGCGCGCATCGCCGGCAAGCTCGAAGCGCCGCCCCGCAGCATGCGACCGGTCCAGCAGCGAGATGTCGATCCGTGTCACCGCATCGACCGGCGGCCCGCGCTCGATCATGATGAGGGCGCCGTATTCATCCGCCATCGACTGCAGCACGCCGGCGAGTACGGCGCCGAAGCCCGCGTGACGCGACCGGCAGGTGACACTGAAGCGGCCATCGCCCTCGTCGCGCAGTTCGAGATCGGGCAGGTCGAGATCCGGCACCGCGAGGCGGCCGCGTTCGCGCAGATCGTCGAGCGAGTGCAGGAAATCCTCGAAACCGACGCCGCCGAATCGCATGAGCCGGCGCAAGCGCGCGCGTTCCGGATGTGAAACGAGATAGATCCCGAGATCCTCGAGCAGGTCCTCCTCGGGCTTGCCGAGCGCCCTCGAGGCCGCAGCGATGACCGAAAGGGTCACCGAATCGTCGTAGAGCAGCATCGTTTCGAACCCGTCCGGGTCGACTCCGGCCGCGTCGGCGATCCTCGCCCAGCACTGCACCCCATAGGTATCGCGCAGGAAACATTCGATCGCCCGATTCACCAGACCATGCATCACGCACCCCCTCGATCGTCGCGAAGCTAGTCAGGGCGGGTTAAGAAAACGCCAATCGCGCTCGCCGCCCCCTTTCAGCGTCCGGTCCGGTTCCAGCGCGCGAGCAACCCCGGCACGGCGCCGATATCGTCGAGCACGGCATCCGCATGCGCGACGAGATCACCGCGCCCGACCGGCCCGGTGAGCACTCCGGCGGTGCGCATACCCGCCGCCCGGCCGGCAAGCAGATCATGCGGGGTATCGCCAACCATGAGCACTGATCCCGGCGCCAGCCCGCAGGCGCGCGCGAAGGCCAGCAGCATGCCCGGCCCGGGCTTGGCGCCATAACCGGTGTCGAAGCCGGCGATGAAGTCGAACTGCGCGGCAAGCGCGCCCAGATGCGCGCGCGCCGGAGCCTCGGCATCATTGGTCGCCACGCCGATCCGCAGGCCATCGCCCCTCAGGCGCGCGAGCAACGGCGCCAGCGGCACCGCGGGGACCATCGCCGCCGCCGCCGCGCTCGCATCGATCCGCCTGCGCAACTGCGCCCGCGTCAGCCGCGGCAGATACGGCGCCATCAGCGCCACGATCTCGTCGGGACTGCCGGCGATGACGGGGCTTTCCGGCGCGAAGCGGCGCGCCGACATGTCGTATTGCACGGCCCCCGCCAGCCGTTCGGCGTGTCCGGCATCGCCATCCGTGAGCTCGGTGATCAACGCCCCGGCCCATTCCCCCCAGCTCGCGTGGAAATCGAACAGGGTACCGTCCTTGTCGAAGATCACGCCCCTGATCGCTGTCACCATGCCTCCCTTCTGCGCCGCGGCATGTGATTGACTCGCCCGGCGCAATGCCGGACCGTGCCGCCATGCCCGAACAGCCGCCGTACCGACTGCACGACTCCGTCCTCTACCAGCTCACCGTGACCACGCGCCAGCAGGAGCGCCGGCTCGAGGAGGGGTTGCGCGGGCTCGGGCTCACGCGGCTAACCTGGTGCGTGCTCCTGGCGGTGCGCAACGAGGGGCTGCGCCAGCCATCGGAGATCGCGGAATTCATCGGCATCGACCGCCCCTCGACCTCGCGCGCGCTGCGCCAGATGGAGGCGGCGGGCTGGGTCGCGCGCCGCGACGGCACGCCGGACCGGCGCACGCGCTCGGTTGCGCTGACCGCGGACGGGGTGGCGCTGCTCGAGGCCGCCACACCGCTCGCGCAGGAAAACAGCCGCCATTTCCTGTCCAAGCTCGCCGCCGGCGAGGCCGAGACGCTCGAGCGGCTGCTCGCCAAGCTGCGCGCGGGCGAGGCGCGCGCGCTCGATCGTTTCTGAGATCGCGCTCGGCGAATACCCGCTCATGTCCAGTGGACGGCGGCGCCCCCCGGCAACCATTGCCGCGCCGCCGCGGGGGCGTCGTATGCCAGCCCGCAGGCATCACAGCAGGCCATCACCCAAGCATCGTCGAGGAGCACGAAGTCCAGCACGGCGGCCAGAAAATCGGGATCGTCGGCGCGCGCGCGCAGATCTTCGGCCGACGTGCCCGAGGCGCCCAGGAAGACGCCGAGGAACTCCTCATCGGCAGCGAGCCAGGCCAGGACCTGCAGGGCGACGGTCTCGGCATGTGCGGCTGTCGTCGTCATGATTGACCTCGTGAAAGAAAATCTTAACCATCTTCGGGGCAGGCTCGGGCAGGCGCCCCGCAAGCCTGGACAGACGGAGTGACAATGGCCGGCACGGTTCTCATCGTCGATGACGTTTCCACCAACCGGCTCGTCCTCAAGGCGAAGCTGGCGCGCAGCTGCTACGATACCCTGCAGGCCGGCGACGGCGAAACGGCGCTGCGCCTCGCGCGGACCGAACGGCCGCAGCTCGTCCTGCTCGACATGATGCTGCCGGATCTCGACGGTGTCGAGGTCTGCCGCCGGTTGCGGGCGGATCCGGAAACGCGCGACATTCCGATCATCATGGTGACCGCGCGCGAGGACGCCGACAGCCGGCTGCGGGCACTGCGGGCGGGCGCGGATGACTTCCTGACCAAGCCGGCGGACGAGCTGATGCTGCTGGCGCGGATGCGCAACCTGCTGCGCGCGCGCCAGACCGAAGCGGAGCTTGGCGCGCGCGTGCCGGCCGATGCCGGGTTCGCCGAACCGGCCGCGGCGTTCGAGGGGGCCGTGTCGGCCGGGAGGGTGGCGCTGGTGGCGCGCGATCGCGGCGCGGCGATCGCCTGGCGAAACGCGCTCGCAACGCATATGCGGCAGGATTTCGAGCTGCTCAGCCCGTCCGAGGCGCTCAACGCGCGCGAGGGCGCGGCGCCGGAGCTGTTCGTGATCGATGCGGATGTCGAGCGCCCCGGCGGCGGGCTGCAACTGATGTCCGAGCTGCGCGCGCGCGCGGCCACGCGCCACGCCGCGCTGTGCATCGTCCTCGACGCCGGGGTGCGCGATACCGGGATCACCGCGCTCGACCAGGGCGCCCACGAGCTTCTGCCGCGCGATTTCGAGCCGCGCGAGACGGCGCTGCGCCTTGCCACGCAGCTGCGCCGCAAGCGCCGCGGCGACCGGCTGCGCGATGCGCTCCATGACGAGCTGCGTCTGGCCGTGATCGACCCGCTCACCGAGCTGCACAATCGCCGTCACGCGGTGCAGCAGCTCGCCCGCATCGCCGGCCACGCAAGGCGCGCCGGGCAGCGCTACGCGCTGATGCTGCTCGATCTCGACCGCTTCAAGCAGGTCAATGACCGCTGCGGACATGTCGCGGGCGACGCGGTCCTCGTCGAGGTCGCGCGGCGGCTGCGCGACGGCTTGCGCCCCTCGGACCTGCTCGCGCGGATCGGGGGGGAGGAATTCCTCGTCGCGATGCCGGGTATCGATCTCGGCGCCGCGCGGCTCGCGGCAGAGCGACTGCGCCGGACCGTCGAGGCGCGCCCCGTCACCCTGCCGGGCGCCGCAGGGCAGGTGCGCGTCACGCTGTCGGTGGGGCTGGTGATCGAGGACGGCACGGACGGGCAGGACGGCATCAGCGGCATCGACCGCGCCGACCGCGCGCTGCGTGCCGCGAAATCGGAAGGGCGCAACCAGGTCACCGTCGGGCTGTCCGCGGCCTGAGCCGGATCTCAATGCCCGCGCACTGTCACCACGGGGGTCGAGAGGCGCTGCCACTGCTCGGGCCAGTGCGCATGGGTGCGCACCCCGCCGTCGGCGCGGACCTGCCGCACCGCGGACAGCCCTACATCCGCGATCACCCAGCCGGGCGTGTCGAACGCGCCCTCGGCGAGCACCCCGTCCTCCGGCCAGCCGCGATCGGGCGGCCCGAAGATGCCCGCACGCCCGGTATTGGCCTCGACCGGCTCGCACCAGGCGGCGGCGCCGATGGTGGGGGCCTGCACGGTGATGCACTGGTTCTCGAGCGCGCGCGCCTGCGCCCCGATGCGCACGCGATGGAACCCGGCGCGGGTTTCCGTCGCCGAGGGCACCAGCAGGATCTCCGCCCCCGCCTCGACAAGCGCCCGCGCCAGCAGCGGGAACTCGCCATCATAGCAGATCAGCACCCCGATCCGGCCGAGCGACGTGTCGAACAGATGCAGCGGCCCGCCCGGCACGATACCCCACGGATCGCGCTCGTAAGGAACCATCATCTGCTTGTCCTGGTGACCGATCACGCCCTCGGGGCCGCAAAGGGCCGCCCGGTTGACCGGGCGCGCGGCCCCCGCCTGCCAGACGGGCCCGCTGGCGGCGAGAATATGCACACCATGCGCCGCGGCGAGCTCGGCATGCAGCGCCTCGGCCGCCGCCATGCGCCCCGCGACAGCGCGTGCCGCCGCCTCGCGATCCGCCCCCGCGCCGTCGAGCGCGGCCAGCTCCATCGCGCCGTATTCGGGAAACACGAGAAGATCCGCCCCCTGCCCCGCCGCATCACCGACCCAGCGCGCGAGCTTGTCGGCCCAGGCCGCCCAGTCGGCCGGTCGGTCGATGGGATAGGCGGCGGCGGCGATGCGGATCATTGAGCCCTCCCCGGCGCATCGAGCGCGCGGATCCAGAATTGCAGCGGCTTGCGCGTCTCCCCGGCGCGATCGACATCCTTCCAGGCGAAATGCGCCACGACACCTTCCATCGGGGCATAGCCGCGCCGGCGCCAGAACCCGTCGAGCGGCCGATAGCCGGGCGGGCGCAGGGGGTGAGTCGCGGGCCGGATCACCGCGCAGAAGGCGCACCAGCGCCGGCCGAGCGCGCGGGCATGCGCCTCACGCAGATCGAAGAAGCGATGCCCGACCCCGGCGCCGCGATAGGCCGGCATGAGCACCGATTCGGCGCAGTAGAACACATCCTCGAGCGCAATGCCCGTGCCCGCGAAGGCGGCGGCGAAATCATCGGCATGATCCTGCATGGGCGTGCCCGTCGCGGCCCCCACGAGCGTGTCGCCATCATAGGCGCCGACGAGGACCGCGCCGGGGCTGCGGCGGTAGACCTCGAGATAGGCGCGCTCATAGGCCGTGTCGCCGTCATAGAGATAGGGCCAGTCGCGGAACACCGCGATGCGCAGCCGCGCCACATCGTCGAGCGCGGCGTCGAGCGCCGCGCCCTCGAGGCGCTCGACCCGCAGCGTCACGGCGCCTCTTCCGGCACGCCGAAGCGCGCGATCATGCGCGCGCGGATCTGGTCGCGCGCGGCGCGATAGGCGGCGAGCCTGTCCTCGCGCGATTCGGCGAGCCCGGTCGGGTCCATGATCGGCCAGTATTCGACCGCGATATGGGCGTAGCGCGTCAGCTCGAGGGCGCGGCGCTGACTCGCCGGCGACAGCGCGATGATCAGGTCGAAGCCGGAGAGGTCGTCACCCCAGTCCTCCATCTCGTCGAAGCTGCGCGCGCGGTGACGCGACAGTTCGACCCCGATCTCGGCGCAGACGGCGATGGCGAAGCCGTCCACCTCCATGTCCTCGCGCACCCCCACCGACTGCACATAGGCGCGCTGGCCGTAGAGCTGCTTCATCAGCCCCTCCGCCATCGGCGAGCGAACCGAATTGTGATCGCAGCAGAACAGCACCGAGGACGGGAAGGGCTGCACCACCTCAGCCCCCGTAATGCAGCACGCAGATCAGCGTGAAGAGCCGTCGCGCGGTGTCGATATCCACCTCGGCCTTGCCCTCCAGCCGTTCCTGCAGGATGCGCCCGCCCTCGGTGTGGATGCCGCGCCGGGCCATGTCGATGGTCTCGATCTGGGAGGGGGGCAGGCGCTTGACGGCGTCGAAGTAGCTGTCGCAGATCTGGTAGTAGTCCTTCACGACCTGCCGGAACGGGCCGAGCGAGAGGTGAAACTCCGCCGCCTGGTTTCCGGACTCGTCGGCCACGTCCACGACGAGCCGGCGCTCGCGGATCGCGAGGCCGAGCCGGTAGGGCCCCCGCGGCGGCGCCCGGCCCTCGCGCGGAGGCAGGTCGAAGCTGTTGTCCTCGAGCAGGTCGAAGATGGCGACGCGGCGTTCCTGCTCGATCTCGGGCGTGGGCGCGGGCAGGCCAGAGTCGTCTATGGCGACATGGCAGATGCGCTGCGTTTCACTCATGGTGCGGCCCGTTCAGCCGATCCAGCCGGGCCTGCACCGACAGGCCATGCGCCTCGAGCCCCTCCGCCGCCGCCAGCGCCGCCGCCGCCGGGCCGATCTCGGCCAGCGCGCCCGGGGTCATCCGCGCGATGGTGGTGCGCTTCATGAAATCGAGCACCGACAGGCCCGATGAGAACCGCGCCGAGCCCGAGGTCGGCAGCACATGGTTCGGCCCGGCCACGTAATCGCCGATCGCCTCGGGGGTGTACTGGCCGACAAACACCGCCCCGGCATGACGGATGCGCCCGAGAAGCGCCTCGGGATCGGCGACGCACAGTTCGAGATGTTCAGGGGCGATGCGATCGCTGAGCGCCGCCGCCTCGGAGAGATCGCGCACGGTGATGATCGCGCCGTGATCGCGCCAGCTCGCCCCGGCGATCTCGGCGCGCGCCAGCGTCTGCAGCCGGGCGGCGACCGCGCTGTCCACCGCGCCGGCGAAATCGGCGTCATCCGTGATCAGCACCGCCTGCGCATTCGCGTCGTGCTCGGCCTGGCTCATCAGGTCGAGCGCGATCCAGTCGGGATCGTTGTCGCGATCGGCGATCACGAGGATCTCGGAGGGTCCCGCGATCATGTCGATGCCGACTGCGCCGAAGACCCGCCGCTTGGCCGCGGCGACGAAGGCGTTGCCCGGCCCGGTGATCTTGTCGACGGCGGCGATGGTCTCGGTGCCGTAGGCGAGCGCCGCGATCGCCTGCGCGCCGCCGATCCGGTAGATCTCGTCCACCCCCGCGAGCCGCGCCGCCAGCAGCACCAGCGGATTGGCGACCCCGTCGGGCGTGGGCACGCAGACGACGAGGCGGCCCACCCCGGCGACGCGCGCCGGGATCGCGTTCATCAGCAGCGAGGACGGGTAGCTCGCAAGCCCGCCGGGCACATAGAGCCCCGCCGCATCGACCGGCGTCCAGCGCCAGCCGAGCTCCGCACCCGCGACATCGCCGAAGCGCGCATCCGCGGGCAGCTGGCGCTCGTGAAAGGCGCGGATGCGCGCGGCCGCGGCCTCGAGGGCGGCGCGCTCGGCGGCGGGCACGCGGGCGATCTCGGCCGCGATCTCGGCCTCGGTGAAGGCAAAGTCCGGCGCGGCAAGCTCGATGCGGTCATGGCGGGCGGTGAGCTCAACGAGCGCCAGATCGCCGCGGGCGCGCACATCGGCGATGATCGCCGCCGCGGCGGCGTCCACATCACTCGCCGCGTCGCGCCCGGCGCCGAGAAATGCCGCGAAATCGGCCTCGAAACCTGCAGCGCGCGTATCCAGTATGGCGGGCATCACTCATCCTCCGGGTGCTGCGGCGCGCGTCCCGAAGGGGCGCGGTAGGGACGCGAGACATCCCGCAGCGCCACATCGATGCATTCGACATCGAGCGCGATGGTGGCATCCCCGGCAAGCACCAACTCGAGCCGCCCGGTCGTCTCCGGCCCCGGCTCGAAGCGCAGCGCCAGCAGCGACAGCACCGTGTCGCGGTCGCAATCGACGAGCCCCGGCAGATGCAGTTCGAGCACGTCCTGCACCACCAGCAGCGCCTGCGCGCGCTCATAGGGGCGCCCCGCGGCCTCGGCGGCGCTGCGATCCTCCCAGCGGAACCGGTTGAGCAGGATCGCGAAGCGGCGCCGGCGCTTTTGCCAGGTCATCTCGGTGATCGGGAAGACCGCATCCTGTAGCAGCGACGACAGGACCTGCAGATCCTGCGCGTCCTGAGCCCTGAGCGCCAGCGCGGCGCGGGCCTCCTCGAAGCGCGCATCGCTCATGTCTGCCGGACCCGTTCGATCCGCGCCCCGCAGGCGCGCAGCTTCTCCTCGACCGTCTCGTAACCGCGATCGAGGTGATAGACCCGTGCGACCCGCGTCTCGCCCTCGGCGGCGAGCCCGGCGAGCACCAGCGAGACCGAGGCGCGCAGATCCGTCGCCATGACCGGCGCGCCGCGCAGCCGCGACACCCCGCGCACCGTGGCGGTGCCGCCATGCACCTCGATGTCGGCGCCCATCCGCGCGAGTTCGGGCGCGTGCATGAATCGGTTCTCGAAGATGCGCTCCTCGAGGATGCTCACCCCGTCGGCCGTCGCCAGAAGCGCCATCATCTGCGCCTGCAGATCGGTGGGAAAGCCGGGATAGGGTTCGGTGACGACATGCACGGCGCGCACGCGTTCGCCGCTGCGCCGCGTGGCGAGGCCTTCGGGCGTTTCCTCGACGGTGATCCCCGCGGCCTCGAGCTTGTCGCAGAACGAAGCGAGCAGCGCGCGCGAGCCGCCGACGCATTCGACGCGCCCGCCGGTGATCGCCGGGGCGATCATGTAAGTCCCGAGCTCGATGCGATCGACCACGACAGGATGTGTGGCGCCAGACAGCCGGTCCACCCCTTCGACGGTGATGGTTTCGCTGCCTTCGCCCGCGATTTGCGCGCCCATGCGGCGCAGACACTGCGCCAGATCGACGATCTCGGGCTCGCGCGCGGCGTTGCGGATCACCGTGGTGCCCCTGGCAAGCGTGGCGGCCATGAGCGCGTTCTCGGTGGCGCCCACCGAGACGATCGGGAATTCGATCTCGGCGCCGCGCAGCCCGCGCGGGGCCCTGGCGTGCAGGTAGCCGTCGCGCAGTTCGAGCTCGGCGCCGAGCGCCTCCATCGCCATCTGGTGCAGATCCACCGGCCGGGCACCGATCGCGCATCCGCCGGGCAGCGACACGATCGCATGCCCCTCGCGGGCGAGGAGCGGGCCGAGCACCAGGATCGAGGCGCGCATCCGCCGCACGATCTCGTACT
The DNA here is from genome assembly GCA_007131685.1 of Paracoccaceae bacterium. Lineage (GTDB taxonomy): Bacteria > Pseudomonadota > Alphaproteobacteria > Rhodobacterales > Rhodobacteraceae > Alkalilacustris. The sequence goes on from SLQD01000015.1 coordinate 26,351, forward strand.
CCGCCCGATGGCTCGACAGCCCGTGCGAGGCCAGCGCGAGCCGCCGGCCCTCCTCCAGCGCCTGAACGTCGGCGCCCAGCGACTCCAGCAGCAGCGACATCGTCGAGATGTCGGACAGGCGCGGCGCGTTGGTGAGCGTAAGCGGCTCCTCGGTGAGCAGCGTCGCAGGCATCAGCGCGAGGCAGGCATTCTTGGCCCCGGCGATCGGGATCCGCCCGTGCAGCTCGGCGCCCCCGCGCACCAGTATCGAATCCATGCCCTGCGCCCCGTCTACGCGTCCTTGCCGCCGTCACCCTTTCGCGCCGCCTGCGCCTTGCGGCGGGCGATATTGGCCTTGAGCGCCTTCTTGAGCCGCGCGTCGCGGCTCGTGAGGGGCTTTGCGGCCTTGCGCGGAGCGGCGTTCGGCGTCTTCATGCCACCGTGTCTAGCGCAGGGGCGCGGGCGGGTCCAGTTCGCAGCGCCGCCGCAGGCGGATCGCCGCACCGCTCAGACGGTCTCCTGGCCCGCTCGCTCGCGCGCGGGCGCCGCCGGGGCCGCGATATCGGCGCGCAGCCGGGAATTTTCGGGATCGTGCGGGCTGTCACCGGTCACGACGGCGTCCCACAAGGCGTCGAACATCTTCACCCGCAGCCTCGTGCCCGGCACCGCGCGGTCCGGGTGCACGTATCCCATCGCGATCGAGCCGCCCTGCGTGACGGCGTAGCCCCCCGAGGTCAGCCGGCCGGCATAGCCCGCATCGTCGTAAAGCGCCTCGCGGCCCCAGGGATCGGCGTCGGGCGGGCCGTCCACCACGAGCGTGACGCAGCGCGTGCGCATCCCCGTGGCCTCCATCGCGGCCTTGCCGTGAAACGGCTTCGACAGATCGACGAATCGCTCCAGCCCGGCCTCGAGCGGGGTGGCATCGCGCCCGAGTTCGTGGCCCATCGCGCGGTAGCTCTTCTCCTGGCGCAGCCAGTTCTGCGCCCGCGCCCCGACGAGCCGCAGCCCCACGCCCTCGCCCGCGTCCATGAGCCGGTCGAAGAGGTAATTCTGCATCTCGACGGGGTGGTGCAGCTCCCAGCCGAGTTCGCCGGTATAGGCCACCCGCAGCGCCCGCACCGGGCACTGCTCGAGCTCGATGCGCCGCCCCGAAAGCCACGGGAAGCGCTTGTTGCCGAGCGCCGTGGCCGGATCGGCGTCGCGGATGAGCGGGGCGAGCAACGCGCGCGCCTTCGGCCCGGCCACCGCGAACACCCCCCACTGCGTGGTCACGTCCTGCACCTCGATCCAGCCGAAACGGGGGATGCAGTCCTCCGCGGCCTTGCGCAGCACATCGCCGTCATAGTCGGTCAGCGCCCCCGAGGAGATCAGGTAGTAGTCGTCCTCGGCAAGCCGCAGGACGGTGTATTCGGTCTGCACCGTGCCCGCCGCGGTGAGCGCATAGGTCAGGTTGAGCCGCCCGATCCTGGGCAGCCTGTTGCAGGTGAACCAGTCGAGGAAGGCCGTCGCGCCGGGGCCGCGCACGCGGTGCTTGGTGAAGGCTGACGCGTCGATCATGCCCACCCCCTCGCGGATCGCGCGCGCCTCGGCCTCGGCATGAGGCCACCAGGCGCCGCGGCGAAAACTGCGCGCGCCGTGATCGTCGAAGCCCGAAGGCGCGAAGTAGTTGGGCCGCTCGAAACCGTTCACCGCCCCGAACTGCGCGCCGCGCGCCGCCATGCGGTCATAGCACGGCGCGGTGCGCAGCGGCCGGCAGGCGGGGCGCTCCTCGTCGGGGTGATGCAGGATATAGACGTGCGCGTAGGCCTCCTCGTTCTTGCGCGCGGCGTATTCGGTCGTCATCCAGCGGCCGAAGCGGCGCGGATCGAGCATCGCGACATCGATCTCGGCCTCGCCCTCGGTCATGACCTGCGCGAGGTAATGCCCCGCGCCGCCCGCGGCCGTGATGCCGAAGGAGAACCCCTCCGCGAGCCACATGTTGCGCAGCCCCGGCGCCGGGCCGAGCAGCGGATTGCCGTCGGGGGTGTAGCAGATCGGGCCGTTGTAGTCGTCCTTCAGGCCAACCGGCTCGGTCGAGGGCAAGCGGTGGATCATCTCCATGTATTCGGCCTCGATGCGGTCGAGATCGAGCGCGAAGAGATCGGCGCGGAAGGAGTCGGGCACATCGTGCAGGAACCGCGCCGGCGCGCCGCGCTCATAGGGGCCGAGGATCCAGCCGCCGCGCTCCTCGCGCACGTACCATTTCGCATCCGCATCGCGCAGCACCGGATGCTCCGGGTTGCCCGCCTTGCGCCAGGCCTGGAGCGCGGGGTCGGGCTCGGTGACGATGTATTGATGCTCGACGGGGATCGCCGGGATGCGGATGCCCAGAAGCCGCGCGGTGCGCTGGGCGTGATTGCCCGTGGCGGTGACGACGTGCTC
>SLQD01000174.1 GCA_007131685.1 Paracoccaceae bacterium
CGGTGGGCGCGTAGCACTCCCCGTCATCGCCGCGGATCTCGAGCGCCTTCACGTCGGCGGTGGCGTAGCCGATGCCCGAATAGCCGATGCCGTTGATGTCCGAGGCCACGCCCTGGATCACCGTCGAGGAGCCCGGCTGCTCGCGCACATCGGCGGAATAGTCACCGCCGAACAGCGCCACGTCGCGGAAATAGCCATAGGTGCCCGAAGCCGAGTTGCGGCCATACATGGCGATCGGCCGGTCGGCCCAGTCGCCGTCGAGCCCGGCATCACCCCAGGTCTCGATGGCCGCATCGGCGCCGCCCGAACGGGTCGAGGAGAAGATCGCGTCCACCTCCTGCAGCGACAGGCACTCGAGCGGGTTGTCCTGATGCACGAACACGCCGAGCGCGTCGATGGCGCCGCGAATCGGGGTGGGCTCGTAGCCGTAATTGTCCTCGAACTCCTCGATCTCGGTGCCGCGCATGGGCCGCGACATGGGCCCGAAATTCGCGGTGCCTTCGACGAGCGCGGGCGGTGCTGTGCCCGAGCCGGCACCCTGGATCTCGACCGAGACATTCGGGTATTCGCCGCGAAAGCCCTCGGCCCACAGCGTCATGAGGTTGTTGAGCGTATCGGAACCGATCGAGTTGATGCTGCCGGACACGCCCGAAGCGGGCTCGTATTCGGGCAGTTCGGGATCGACGGATTGGGCCATGGCGGCGCCGGCGAAAAGGCAGGCCGTCGTGGCGAGCAGGGTGGCAGAGCGTGTCATGTCGTCTCCAGGTGTTGCATCCCGCCGGCCGCGACATTTCGGGCTCAGGACCCTGCGACCGGTCCCGTCGCTTTGACTCGGTTTCGTGACACCAATGTGACAAATCGCAAGAAGACCGCGGCGGGCGGGCGTGACCGGGTCACCGGGCGCGAAACCCACCGCGCCACCGGCCCACGGTGCGGCGGGCGCCTCAAGCGCCCGTGGTCCATCGCATCGAGCCCCCCACGCCGCGCGTGCGGTGCGCTCACCCCGGAGAGACCGGGTTCTGTGCGCCGGCAAAATAGATCAGGCGGCCATCCGAATCGTAGATCGGCCTGATCCGCAGGCGGTTCACGAAGGCGGAGCCGTCCTTGCGGTAATTGAGTATGTCGATGGTGAAGCGTGTCTGCGCGCGCAAGGCCGCCCGGATCGCGTCGATCGCGTCGGGGCTGGTCTGCGGACCCTGGAGGAACCGGCAGTTGCGCCCGATCGACTCCGCGGGGCTGTATCCGGTCTGCGCCTCGAACTCGTCGCTGACATAGATCATCGGATTGTCCGGCAGCGACGGATCCGAGATCACGACGCTCATTCCGGTCTCATCCGTTTCGAGCAGACTCCGCAGATCCGCCCCCTCACCGCGCGCATTGTCTGACAGCACTGACTCTTCCCGTTACGATTACCCGTCCCGCGCGCCGGTGCCATGTCGCTCGCCCGGCCCGCGCCGCAGGGATAGCAGACGAACGAGCGCGTCAAAAGCACCTTCGCGCGCCCATCGCGCGACCGGCGACGCGGCTCTGAATGCGCCGTGTTCCCGGTGCCCGCATGACGCGTCCGGCAAGCCCGGCTGGGCACGCGGCGCCTCGGGCATGGTCCTTGCGATGCCGACCGCAAGAGCAACGGTGCTGCGGATATCGGCGTCTCGGCCGGGGCGCAGGTCCGAGCGACCTCGGCGTCCCGAGCGGGCCGGGATCGGCGCAGCACCGCGCCGTGATCGCGCGAAGGCCCGGGGCCATGCCGGCGCGAGAGGGTCAGAACTTCGTCGAAAGATAGACCCCCATGCTGTCGCGCGTCACGGTCGGGGTCACGTCAATGCTGCGCGAACGGAAATCATCCGAGTTGCGCAGCACGACCTCGCCGATCGCGAGCCCGAGGAGCGATCCGGCGACCATGTCGGAGACCCAGTGGCGATGGCCCCGGATATTGGAGGCCGAAAGCGCCAGCGCACCACCATAGGGGACCCAGCTATCGTCGTAGAGGCCCGACAGCACCCGGGCGACGGCGAAATTCTGGGTGAAGTGGTATGACGGGAATGCCGTGCCGCACATTTCGGGCCCGAACCTGACGCCCGAGAAATTGAAGAAATCGAAGGGATTGTCGGTGCGGCAGCCATCGCGCCGCCCGGGCCCGTCGCGCAGGGAGCCATAGGGGCGGTTGCGCGCGAACGCCGTCTTGAGCACAACCTGTGTCGTCAGGTAGGAATAGAATATCGCCTCGCCCGAGAGCAGGGCAGCGCGCTGTTCGCGCTCGCGCCCGGTCACACGTCCGTAGGCATAGGTCGCGGCGAGGCCGGTGAGCAGCCAGGTATCTTCCGACGCAAGCCCCAGCCGTCGCAACTGGCGGTCCCAGGGCAGGCGCGGCAGCGCAAAGTCGGAAAACGCGGCCTCGACGCGCTCCTGGTGAAATTCGGTCAACTGCCGGTCGAGCAGAATCAGGCCCCCGGTCAGCGCCAGCGCCCCGAGCGTGCGCTCGGGATTGTCGATGGGGTAGCGCAATATGCCGGTGACGTCCTGCGGCGCCGTCATGACGAATTCGCAAAGATGGTTGTCGGTTCGTTGCCAACACAGGCGCTCCGACTGCGCCTGTGCGACCGCCGGTTGAAGCGCCAGGGCGACAGCGCCCCACCGCGCCAGGCTGACGGCACGTCTGATGATGCTCATCTCGGGCTCCCGATATCTCGCTGCCGGGGGCAGACCCGCGCCGCAGGTCGGCGTCCTTGTCCCGGCGGCCCCGTGCCGGGGGTGTCCTTTCCCCGCAAAATCGATGCGATGCAATTTTCTGGGTCGCGTCCGTCCGACCCGGCGACTCCCGGCAATCATTGGCCTGCCCGACACGACACTGCCGCGATCAGCTTCATGGCCGAACGCAAACTCGCCTGCTCATGCCCGTCCGTCAAGCTGCTCGTGATGCGCCATGGCGCTCGCGCGTTCCAGCCACCGGCAACCCCGGCGCGGCTCGTTCAGGGCATTCGTGGCCGATCGAGGCAGGCGCGAAAACCCGCGCCGCAGCCGCATTACCGTTCGCCGCGTGGATCGCGCCGCGACGATGCGATGGGACTCGTCGGCCATGCCCTTTGCGCTTGCCTGGCCTGCTGCACTGGGCCAGACTTCGGGAATACGGGCCGGGCGCGCGCGCACCGTGTCGATGTCCCGCCCGGCGGGCGTGTGCGGCCTTTGAGCAAGGGGAGACGAGCAGGCTTTGAACGCCGCATCGCGCGGGACCTGAAAGACCGGGTGCCGGGGCTCTTGTCGGGGCCGTCCGGTGTGCAGGTTGATCCCGATCTCGGCGCTCCCATCCCGGTCCGCGGGCATGGCGGGCGCATCATGGCGGCATGTCCTCACGGGCGGGATCGCAAACGGCGCGGCAGGATGAAGCCTTCTAAGGAGCCACCGGGATGCTGGACAACACTTGCCTTGTCGACGCGCTGGCAGAAGCCGAAGCGCGCTATAGTGACGCGCGGCCGCGCTCGAAGGCGGCGCATGCCCGTGCGGCGCAGCGGCTTCCGGGCGGCAACACCCGAAGCGTGCTGCATTTTCCGCCCTTTCCGTTGTTCACCGAAGCCGCCAGCGGGTGCCATCTGCGCGACCTCGACGGGCACGACTACGTCGATTTCCTGGGCGAATACACCGCGGGAATCGCCGGGCACGACGATCCGCGACTGGCCGGCGCGATCACCGGGGCGCTGGAGCGTGGATGGGTCAACGGTGCGCTGACCGGGGCCGAAGCCGACCTTGCCGAGGCGCTTTGCGCGCGCTTTCCCTCGCTCGAGCGGGTGCGGTTCTGCAATTCGGGCACCGAGGCGAACATGATGGCCCTGACCACGGCGCGCGCGGTCACGGACCGGCCGGCGATCATGGCCTTCGGCGGCGGCTATCATGGCGGCGTGCTGCTCTTCGCCGACGGGCCGTCGGCGCAGAATGCGCCGTTCGAGACCGTGATGGGCGTCTACAACGACACCGAGCGCACCCGCGATCTCCTGCGGCGCCATGCGAGCCGGCTGGCGGCGGTGATCCTCGAGCCGATGCAGGGCTCGGGCGGCTGCATCCCGGCCGGGCCGGAGTTCCTGCAGATGCTGCGCGAGGAGTGCACCCGCGCCGGCACGATGCTGATCTTCGACGAGGTGATGACCTCGCGGCTCGCCCCGGGCGGGCTGCAGGCGGCGACAGGGGTTCTGCCGGACGTCACGACGCTGGGCAAATACATCGGCGGCGGGCTGTCCTTCGGCGCTTTCGGCGGGCGCGCGGACATTCTGGAGCGCTTCGATACGCGCCGCCCGGATGCGCTGATGCATGCCGGCACCTTCAACAACAACCCGTTCACGATGGCCGCCGGTGTCGTGATGATGACCGAGGTCTACCCGCCCGAGCGCGCGGCTGCGTTCAACGCCGCCGGCGACGCGCTGCGCGGGCGGCTGCAGCTGGCCGCCGAGGCGCGCGGGCTCGCGCTGCAGGTCACCGGCATCGGCTCGATGATGTGCCTGCACCCGCTTGCCGGGCCCATCGAGCGGCCTGTCGATGTGCCGGGTGAAGCCGATGCGCTTGCCGCGCGGGGGCTGATCCATCTCGGGCTCATCGAGCGCGGGCACTACATCGCCCGGCGCGGCATGATCGTGCTGTCGCTTCCCATGGGGCGGGCCGAGTTCGACGGGCTGGTCGCCGCTGCGGAGGATCTGTTCGACAGCCTCGCACCGCTGCTGGGCCGTGGCGGGTCGCGCGGGCCGGACGATACACGGGCCGTCAGCGGGGCGAGAGGATGAGCACGCACGGATACGATGCCGGACGGCTCGATCTTCCTTTCGTGGGCATCTGCAGCTTTGCCAAGAGCCCCATCTGCACCGACTGGGCGCAGCTTCGCGCCGATGTGGCGGTGCTCGGTGCGCCGTTCGACATGGGCACCCAGTGGCGCGCGGGGGCGCGCTTCGGGCCGCGGGCGATCCGCGAGGCCTCGACGCTCTTCGCCTTCGGCCATGCCGGCGCGTATGATCACGAGGACGACGTCACCTATCTCGAAGGGGTGGAGATGGTCGACATGGGCGATGCCGACATCGTCCACACCGACACCGCCGAGAGCCATGCCCGCATCGAGCGCGCGGTGCGCGCGGCGCTCGCGGCGGGGGCGCTGCCGGTGCTGCTGGGCGGGGATCATTCGGTCAACATCCCCGCCGTCGCGGCCTTTGACGGGCATGGCCCGGTCCACATCGTCCAGGTCGACGCGCATCTCGATTTCGTCGACGAGCGCCACGGCGTCCGCCACGGCCACGGCAACCCGATGCGCCGCGCCGCCGAACGCGCCCATGTCGCCGGGCTCAGCCAGTTCGGCATCCGCAACGTCTCCTCGACGGCGCGCGAGGGCTACGAGGATGCGCGCGCGGGCGGCAGCGACATCCTGTCGGTGCGCCAGATCCGCGCGCTCGGGACGGAGGCGGTGCTCGATCGCATTCCCGCCGGCGCGGCCTGCTACCTGACCATCGACATCGACGCCTTCTGCCCCTCGATCGCGCCGGGGACCGGCACGCCAAGCCATGGCGGCTTTCTCTACTACGAGGTACTGGAGCTTCTGGCCGGGCTCGCGCGCCGCAACCCGGTGGTGGGGATCGATCTCGTGGAGGTCGCGCCCGACCACGACCGAAGCGGGGTCACGGCGATCCTCGCCGCGCAGCTTCTGCTCAACGTGATCGGGCGGGTGATGCACGCCCGCCGGGCCGGATAGCTCCGCGCCGCGGTTCAGCCGGCGGGGGGTGCGGTCTCGATGGCGCGGCGGGCCTCCTCGCGGATCAGCGCGGTGATGCGCCGCTTGATGTCGATGAATTCGGGCGCGGTGAGGACGTCGGGGCTGCGCGGGCGCGGCAGGTTCACCTCGATCTCCTCCTTGATGCGCCCGGGCCGCGCGCTCATCACCGAGACGCGGTCGCCGAGGAAGATCGCCTCGTCGATGTCGTGGGTGATGAACAGCACCGTCTTGCCCGCCTCGCCCCACACCTCGAGGAGAAGCTCCTGCATCAGCGCGCGGGTCTGGCTGTCGAGGGCGCCGAAGGGCTCGTCCATCAGCAGGATCTCGGGATCGTTGGCGAGCGCCCGGGCGATCGCCACGCGCTGCATCATGCCGCCCGAAAGCTGGCGCGGATAGGCCTCCTCGAAGCCGCGCAGCCCCGTCAGATGCACGTAGCGCTCGACGATGCCGCGCCGCTCGGCTGCGGGCGTGCCCTTGAGCTTCGGCCCGAACTCGATGTTGCCGCGCACGGTGAGCCAGGGAAACAGCGTGTAGCTTTGAAAAACCATGCCGCGCTCGCGCGAGGGCCCGTCGATATCGGCCCCGTCGAGCGCGAGCCGCCCCGCGCTCGGCCAGTCGAGCCCGGCGACAAGCCGCAGGAAGGTCGACTTGCCGCAGCCCGAGGGGCCGACGATGACCCGGAACTCCCCGTCCGGCACAGTCATCGAGATCCGCTCGAGCGCCGTGATCCCGCCCGCATCGGGGTCGCCGAACACCATCGAGACCGATTCCGCCAGAAGTTTCGCCATGCCTCAGCGCTCCCGTGCCCAGGGCAGCAGCCGGTTGCGCAGCGCCTTGAGCGCCTGGTCGCTCGCAAGGCCCAGAAGCCCGATGGTGAGGATCCCGAGAAAGATCACGTCGGTGAACAGCCCGCGCATCGCCTGCAGGATCATGTAGCCCAGCCCGCTCTGCGCGGCGACCAGCTCGGCGACGACGAGGTAGGTCCACGCCCAGCCCATCGTCACCCGCAGCGTGTCCATCACCCCCGGATAGGTCGCCGGCAGCAGCACCCGCAGCACCGCCTGCTTGCGCGTCGCGCCCAGCGTGTAGGCGCTGTCGATCAGGTCCTTGGGCACCCGCCGCGACACATCCGAGATCAGGATGATCTGCTGAAAGAAGGTGCCGAGGAAGATCACCGCGATCTTCTGCTCGATTCCGATGCCGATCCACAGGATCAGGAGCGGAATCAGCGCGGTGACAGGCAGGTAGCGCATGAAGTTGGTGATCGGCTCGACCACCGCCTCCACCAGCCGGAAGCTGCCCATCATGATCCCCAGCGGGATCGCGAGGATCGAGGCGAGGAAAAAGCCCGAAAAGATCACCCCGACACTCGTCGCCATGTGCCCCAAAAGCGAGCCGTCTGCGATCATCCGCGCCCCGGTGGCGGCGACGACATCGGGGGCGGGCAGGAAATCGCTGCGCACGAGGTCGCCATAGGACAGCAGGCACCACAACCCGATGACCGTGGTCGCGGTGATGGCGCTCGCGGTGAGATAGGCGGGGCGCGGGATCTCCTGCTTGGGGGCGAGCAGATCGGTGCGGGGCCGCCGCGTGGCGGCGGCCTCCGGCGCTCCGGCCGCGTTACTGACCGACGACATCGTAGCTGATCAGATCCATGGGATCGGCTTCGACACGGAGGCGGTCATTGGCCTCCCAGATATCGAGCGCGGCGCCGACCGTGTCGATGATCGCGCCGGGCGCGTCCGGGGTGCCCCAGAATTCCTCGTTGCGCGCGGCGTCGTAGTAGCGCACGCCCTCCAGCGTCTCGGCAAAGACGTCGACCTCGTCGAGCCAGCCGCCGACGCCCGCGGCCATGATGGCGTTGGCCTCGTCGGGGTTTTCCTCCCAGTATCCGACGGCCCGGTTCCAGGCGCGGTAGAGGGCGCGGAACTCGTCGAGCCGCTCCTCGAGCACATCGGGTGCGGCGAGGATGATGTCCACGATCAGCCCCGGATTCTCCGAGCTGTCGGCGAGGACATGGCCGTGCTCGGTGTCGCGCGCGCGGGTCAGCCACGGCTCCCAGGTCACGGCGGCATCGACCCGCTCGGCCACGAAGGCGGCGCCGGCATCGGCCTGGCCCATGTCGGTGTGGTCGATGTCGTCGACCGACAGCCCGGCCTCCTGCAGCAGATACGTGATGTAGAACTCCGACACCGAACCCGAGCTGTAGGCCACGCTGTGCCCGGCGAGTTCCTCGATCGAGGTGATGTCGGCATTGGAGACCAGCCCGTCGCCGCCGGTGGAGTCGTCGACCGCGAAGACATAGACGAGCGGCGCGTCCTCGGTCAGGTAGAGCTGCATCGTGTCCATCGTGGTGGCCACGGCATCGACCTGCCCGGCGGCGAGCGCCGTCATCCGCGAGCTCGTATCCTCGACGATCTGCAGGGTGACCTCGACACCCTCCTCCTCGAAAAAGCCCATCTCCTCGGCGATGTAGAACGGCCCGTAGCCCACCCATGTGGAATGGCCGAGGCGCAGCGGATCGGCGGCGGCGCTGCCGGCGAGAAGGGCGCCTGCGGCGGCGGCGCCGAGGGATGCAGTCAGGCGGTGGCGTGGGGTCATGCGTCTCTTCCTTGCGTCTCGGGCGCTCCGGCGGGCGCGTGGCGACTCTGCGAAGGGATGCCACACCGCGGCCGCCGCGCCATCCGCCGCGATGGGCGCCAAGTGTGAGGGCCGCGCGGCGGCACAAAATTTTGGCGAAGTCCGAACAGGGCGCAATTCTTTTGGGCTCCCTGCGATCTGCGCCCTCGGCGCGCGAACCGGGCATGGCGCTTCGGTCCCGCGCGGTGCCATTGAGACGGCTCGCGGGGCGCTGCGGGCCGGCCGGGGATCGGTCACCCTGCGAGGAGCGCCCGAAGCGCCGGGCGGGATGGTCCGCGCGGTTGTCGAGCGGGCCTGCGGCGTTGGCCGGAACCCCGCAGGCGTGCCGGCGTGCAAGACGGGGGACGATGCATGACGACTGAGGATTTTCGCCCGGTCTCGAGCCTGGAATTGCCGCGCTTTGCGGGGCTTGCGACCTTCATGCGGCTGCCGCATCTGGGGCTCGACCACCCGCGGCTGTCCGAGGTCGAGGTGGGGCTGATCGGCGCACCGTGGGATGCGGGCACCACCAACCGGCCCGGCCCGCGCCACGGACCGCGCCAGATCCGCGACCTGTCGACCATGATCCGCGCCGAGAACGGTGCGACCGGCATCCGCCCCTTCGAGGCGCGCCGCTGCGCCGATCTCGGCGATGTCGCGCCCAACCCGGCCGGCCTCGAGGACAGCCTCGCGCGTCTGGAGACATTCTATGCCCGCGTCGTCGCCGCCGGCATCCTGCCGCTGACGGCGGGGGGCGATCACCTGTGCTCGCTGCCGATCCTGCGCGCGGTCGCCGCGAACGGCCCCGTAGGGCTCGTTCAGTTCGACAGCCACACCGATCTCTTCGACAGGTTCTTCGGCGGCTCGCGCTACACGCACGGCACGCCGTTCCGCCGCGCCGTCGAGGAAGGGCTGATCGAGCCGAAGCGCAGCGTCCAGATCGGCATCCGCGGCACCGCTTACGGCCGCGAGGACCGCGAATTCGCCGAGAAGGTCGGCATCCGCATCATCCCGATCGAGGAGTTCCACGCCCGCGGCCCCGAGGAGGTGATGGCCGAGGCCCGCGCCATCGCCGGCACCGGCCCGGTCTATGTCTCCTACGACATAGATTTCGTCGATCCGGCCTTCGCCCCCGGCACCGGGACCCCGGAGGTCGGCGGCCCGGATTCGTTTCGCGCGGTGCAGGTCGTCCGGCTGCTGCAGGGGCTCGACATCTGCGGCGCCGATGTCGTCGAGGTCTCGCCGCCCTTCGATGCGAGCGGCGGCACCGCCTATCTCGCCGC
>SLQD01000060.1 GCA_007131685.1 Paracoccaceae bacterium
AGCGCATCGAGATCGGGCAGATGCCCCGTCGCCGCCGTTGCGGGCAGGAACACCGGCTCCGCCCCGGCCGCGAGCGCGCCGGCGGCATAGACCTGGTAGAAGGGGTTGGGCATCAGCACCGCCGGGCGCGCGCCCGCAGGCTCCGGGCACAGCGCCAGCGCGGCGTTGAAAAGCCCCTCGCGCGTGCCGTTGAGCGCGAGGAGCCGCTCCGGCGCGAGCGCGACGCCGTGGCGCCGCCGCACCGCCCCGCCGAGCGCGGCGAGAAGGTCGGGCGTGCCCTCGTTCGACGGGTATCGGGCAAGGCCCGCGAGCGCCTCTTCGAAGGCGGGGCCGACGAAATCGGGGAAGGGATGGCGCGGCTCGCCGATCGACATCGCGATCGGCTCGGCGCCGGGCGGGTACCCGTCGAGCAGCGCTCTCAGGCGCGGAAACGCATAGTCCGGCAGGTTCGCGAACCGCTCGGGGAATGCCATGGACTGCCTCTTTTTCGGGGTCGTACCGCCCCTTTTGCCCGCAGTATACGCCCGCGCGCCCACCGGGTCCAGAAAGCGGCGCGCGCGCCGTGGCCCCGAGGGCACAACTGTGTCATTTTGGCGCCAATCCCAGCGCCGCCTCCGCCGCAGCCCCCAGACGCAGGAGGCGCTCCTCCGCCAGCGGCGGCGCCATGAGGCAGATACCGGCCGAGGGCGTGCCGGTGGGCAGCGTGAGCGCGCAAAGCCCCATGAGATTGCCGATGCGGGTGTTGCGCAGGGTCAGCAGGTTCTCCGTGACGTAGTAGTCATCCTCGGCCATCAACCGCGCGGCCGAGGGCGGCAGGTTCGGCGCGGTCGGCACGAGCACAGCGTCATAGGGGGCCGTGGCCTCGAGATATTGCCTGCGCAGGTTGCGCAGCGTCTCCCAGCCGGCGACATAGTCGGGCGCCGAAAAGGACGCGCCGCCACGGAAGCGTTCGCGGATCGGGGCGAACATGACCTCCGGGTCGGCCTCGATGATGTCGCGCCAAAGGCCGTAGGCCTCGCCGCTGAAGAGCAGGGTCGACAGCGGCATCGCCTCGGCGACGGCCGGGACCGGCGCGCGCGTGATTTCGGCGCCGGCGCGCTCAAACCGCTCGAGCGCGGCCTCGAAACCGGCGCGCGGGGCGTCGCGGATATCGTCGAAAGCGACCGTCTCGAGCACGAGAAGCCGCGTGCCGGCGAGCGTCGCGCCGGCGAGATCGGCGGGGCGGCCGCCCTCGAGCGCGGCGAGCATCAGCGCGGCGTCCTCGACGCTGCGGGTGAGCGGGCCGACCGTATCGAAGGCCTTGGCCAGCGGCACGACCCCCTCGATGCTCAGCCGCCCCGAGGTGGTCTTGAGCCCGACAAGATCGTTCCACGCCGCCGGGATGCGCACCGAGCCGCCCGTATCCGTCCCGATCCCGATCGGCGCGAGGCCGTGCGCCACCGACGCCGCCGCCCCCGAGGAGCTGCCGCCCGGAACCGCCTCGGGATCGTTTATGTTGGGGGGCGTCGCGGTGACCGGGTTGAGACCCAGCCCGGAGAAGGCGAGCTCGGAGGTGTGCGTCTTGCCCAGGCAGACCGTGCCCGCCGCCGTCGCCGCCGCGACCACGGGCGCGTCGCGCGCCGGCACCCGGCCGCGCAGGAGCGCGCTCCCGGCCTCGGTGGTGATGCCGGCGGTATCGAACAGATCCTTCCACGAGATCGGCACCCCGTCGAGCGGGCCGCGCCGCAGCCCCGCGCGGGCCCGGTCATGCGCGGCGGCGGCCTCGTCGAGGGCGCGCGCGCGGGTGCTGCGGGCATAGATGCGCGCGCTGTCGGGATGCGCCGCGATCGCGTCGAGATACGCCTCGGCGAGGGCGACGGGGTCGATCCGCCCGGCCCCGATCTCCCGCCCCAGCCCGGCGGCCGTCATCTTCAGCCAATCATCGCTCATCTGCGCCTCCTGCCCCTGCCCTCTCTTGGTAGCGGCAGCGGGGCGCATGGACAATCCCGCGCCGGCGCGCATATTGGCCCCATGTGCCATGATGCGGATATCCTGATCGTCGGAGGCGGGCTGAACGGTCCGGCGCTCGCGCTGGCGCTGGCGCAAGGAGGCCTGCAGGTGACCTTGATCGATGCGGCGCCGGCACCGAACGCGCAAGCACCGTTCGACGGGCGCGCCTATTCGCTGGCGGTGGCCTCGCGGCGGCTGCTCGGGGCGGTGGGGGTGTGGCCGGCGCTTGCGGATGCGGCGCAGCCGATCGCCCGGATCAAGACCAGCGACGGACGCCCGGGCGAAGGCGCGGCACCGTGGTTCCTGCATTTCGACCAGGACGAGATCGAGGACGGCCCGATGGGCCACATGGTCGAGGACCGGCATCTGCGCGCGGCCTATCGCGCCGCGCTGGCCGGCGCGGATGGCGTGACGCATCGCACCGGTGTGCGCGTGAGCGCGCAGGAGATCACGCCGGAGGCCGCGCGGGTCACGCTCGATGACGGCACGCGGCTCTCGGCACGGCTCGTGGTGGGCTGCGACGGGCGCGAGAGCGCGACAGCGGCACGCGCCGGGATCGGGCGCACGGGCTGGCGCTACGGGCAGACGGGCCTCGTCTGCGCGGTGGCGCACGAGGCACCGCATGAGGGAATCGCGCACCAGTTCTTCATGCCGGCCGGGCCGCTCGCCATCCTGCCGCTGACCGGGCGGCGCAGCTCGATCGTCTGGACTGAAACGGACGCGACCGCCGAGGCGATCCATGGCCTCGATGCCGAGGGCTATCTTGCCGCGCTGCGCCCGCGCTTCGGGGATTTCCTCGGCGGGATCCGGCTGGTGGGCGCGCGGGCGCGGTTCCCGCTCAGCCTGTCGCTGGCGCAGAGCTATGTCGCGCCGCGGCTGGCGCTGGTGGGGGATGCGGCGCATGGGGTGCATCCGATCGCCGGGCAGGGGCTGAATCTGGGGCTGCGCGACGTGGGCGCGCTCGCCGAAGTGCTCATCGAGGCGGCCCGGCGCGGCGAGGATATCGCGGTTCCGGCGGTGCTGGAGCGTTACCAGCGCTGGCGCCGCTTCGACACGACCGCGCTCGCCCTCGGGATGGATGCAGTCAACCGGCTGTTTTCGAACGACAACCCTCTGCTGCGGCTGGGGCGCGATCTGGGCATGGGGCTGGTGGGTGCGGCGCCGGGCCTGCGCCGGGGCCTCATCCGGGAGGCGGCGGGGCTGACCGGGACGCTGCCGAAGCTGCTGCAGGGGCGACCCAACTAATCGATCTCGCGTGCTTCGATACGCAGCAGGATCGGGATGCCGTGGCGGATCGGATAGGCCAGATGCGCCGGCCGCGAGATCAGCTCCTGGCGCACGGGATCGTATTCCAGCGTCGCGCGGGTGAGCGGGCAGACAAGCGCCTCGAGCATGTGCCGGTCGATGGGCGGGCGCTCGGGATCGTCGGGGCCGGGCACCGCGGATCCGGGCGGCTCGGGCGGCTCGGTCATTGCAGCGTGCCCTCCTCGCCGCCGCCGCGCAGGGCGAACTCGATCAGGGTGACGAGGGTTTCGCGCCGGGTCTCGAGGGTCGGCGCCTCGAGCAGCGCCTGCTTGTCTTCGGGCGCGAACGGGCACAGCATAGACAGGGAATTGATGAGCAACTCGTCCTCGGCCTCCTTCATGCTGTCCCAGTCCGTCGAGAGCTGCTTGGCCTGGAAATAACGGCCGAGGAGCTCGAGAAAGCGCGCACGCTCGAAATGCGCGTCGCACTCGCCCGCGCCGAGATCGTGCTCAAACCCCGCCCAGCCGGGCTCGGCGCGGCGATACGGGGTAAAACCCTCGACTTCGCGCAACACCCGAAACCGCGACACGCCGGTCAGCGTGATCATGTAGCGCCCGTCCTCGGTCTCGGAGAACTGCGTGACCCGCCCGGCGCAGCCGATGGTCTGCAACCCGGCGTCGCCCTGCGGCGTCGGGCAGGGCTGGACCATGCCGATCAGCCGGTGCGGGGTCTTGAGCGCATCGTCGAGCATCGCGATGTAGCGCGGCTCGAACACGTGCAGCGGCAAGCGCGCCCGCGGCAGAAGGAGCGCCCCGCTCAGCGGGAAGATCGGCAGGATGTCGGGCAGATCGCCAGGCTTGAACATGCCGGTAAGCTAATGCGCCGCGACGATCAGGCAAATATCATCGAGCTGAGCCGCCGCCGGCCCTGCTGGGCGATCGGGTCGGTGGGCTTGAGGGCGTCGAAGATCTTGAAAAGCTGGGTCTTGGCGGCGCCGTCATTCCACTCGCGGTCGCGCCGGAAAAGCTCCAGCAGCTCGTCCACCGCGCCCTGCACCTCGCCGTTGGCGTAAAGCGCCTGCGCCAGGTCGAAGCGGGCCTGGTGATCCTCGGGATCGGTCTCGAGGCGCGCGCGCAGCTCCTCGGCAGAGCCGGCCTCTGCGGTCTGGCGGGCGAGGTCGAGCTGGGCGCGCGCGGCGTCGATTTCGGGGCTGCCTGAGATCTCGGCATGGGCGTTGTTGAGCAGCGCCTCGGCCTTGTCGAGCTCGCCCATCCTGATATGGGCGCGCACCATGCCGCCGAAGGCGGCGGCGTTGTTGGCATCCTCGCCGAGGATGGCGGCAAAGGTCTGGGCGGCGTCGGCGGCTGCGCCCTCGGTCAGCATCTGTTCGGCGGCCTCGAGCGCCTCGGCGAGCCCGCCATCATCGCCCGCGCCGCCCATCGCGGCCACGCGATCGACGAACTGCTTGACCTCGCCGGGCGAGATCGCGCCCTGAAAGCCGTCCGCCGGCTGGCCCTGCCAGAAGGCATAGACCGTCGGCAGCGACTGGATGCGAAGCTGCGCGGCGAGCTGCTGGTTCTGATCGACATTGACCTTCACGAGCCGGACCTTGCCGCCCGCGGCCCTGACTTCCTTTTCGAGCGCCGGGGTGAGCGTCTTGCACGGCTCGCACCAGGGCGCCCAGAAATCGACGATGACGGGAACCTGCTGGCTGGCCTCGACGACCTCGGCCATGAAATTCGCTTCCGTCGCCTCGCGGATCACGTCGCCCTGATCCGCCTGCGTGTTCGCTCCGCCAAGCTCCAGCATCTCGTGCCCCTCCTTTGCGTGTCGCCGCCCTATATGAGGATGCGCGCGCGATAGGCCAAGAGCGAATCCGGCGGCTCAGAGATCGATGCTGGCGAAAATCGGCGCATGGTCCGAGGGTTGTTCCCAGCCGCGCGCATCGCGCCGGATCCGCGAGCCATGCGCCGCCGGCGCGATATCGCCGCTGGCCCAGACATGATCGAGCCGCCGGCCCCGATCCGAGGCCGACCAGTCGCGCGCGCGATAGGACCACCACGAATAGAGCCGCCCCTCGGGTATGTCGCGGCGCGTGACATCGACCCAGCCGCCCGCCTCCTGTGCGTCATTCAGATGCGCGACCTCGACGGGGGTGTGGCTGACCACTTTGAGCATCTGCTTGTGGCTCCAGACATCGTCCTCGCGCGGAGCGATATTGAGGTCGCCCACGAGCAGGCTGCGCGCCGGGCGCGCGTCGCGGCCCCAGTCGCGCAGCTCGCGCAGGAAATCGAGCTTGTGGGCGAATTTCTCGTTGGCATCGGGGTCGGGCACATCGCCGCCCGCGGGAATGTAGAGATTGTGGATCAGCAGGCCGTTCTCGAGCCGGGCGGCGACATGGCGCGCATCGCCGCGTCCGCACCAGTCGATATGCCCCGCATCCTCGAGCGGCAGGCGCGACAGGATCGCCACCCCGTTATACCCCTTCTGCCCGCGCGCCACGAGATGCGGATAGCCGAGCGCGGCGAAGTGATCGGCGGGGATCTTCTCGACCGGGCTCTTGCATTCCTGCAAGCACAGCACATCCGGCGCCTCTTCGCGCAGGAGCCGCTCCACGAGGCCGGCGCGCAGGCGCACGGAGTTGATGTTCCAGGTGGCGATGGTGATCGGCATGGCAGGCTCCGTTTGCGCGTTGAGACCATGCCGGCGCGGCGGGGGCAAGACCTCGAAAAAAAAGCCCGGCCACAAGGGCCGGGCCAGTCCAACAGGGAGGAACCCGCATCATAACCCCGACGCGGCCAGGGGATTCGCAGGGATCAGCCTGCACGAATCGGGTTAACAATGCCCGAAGAGGCGCTCAACGCACGGCTACGCGATCAGCCGGTATCCGCCGGGTTCGGTGACGAGCAGCCTGGCGTTGGCCGGGTCCTCCTCGATCTTCTGGCGCAGCCGGTAGACATGCGTCTCGAGGGTGTGCGTCGTCACCCCGGCATTGTAGCCCCACACCTCGTGCAGCAGCACATCGCGCGGAACCGCGCCGTCGGGGGCGCGGTAGAGATACTTGAGGATGCTGGTTTCCTTCTCGGTCAGCCGGATCTTGCGGTCCTTCTCGTCGTAGAGCATCTTCATCGCCGGCTTGAAGACATAGGGGCCGAGCTGGAACACCGCGTCCTCGGATTGCTGGTGCTGGCGCAGCTGGGCGCGGATTCGGGCGAGCAGGACGGCGAACTTGAACGGCTTGGTGACGTAGTCGTTCGCGCCGGCATCGAGGCCGAGGATCGCGTCGGCGTCGCTGTCATGGCCGGTGAGCATGATGACGGGGCATTTCACGCCCTGCTTGCGCATGCGCCGGCACAGTTCGCGCCCGTCGGTATCCGGCAGTCCGACATCGAGTATAACGAGGTCATGCGGCCCTTCCCTGACCTTGTCCATCGCCTCGGCGCCGGTTGCGGCCTCGAACACATCGATATCGTCGGTCATGACGAGCTGTTCCGACAGCGCCTCGCGCAGCGCGTCGTCATCATCGACCAGCAGGATCCGGTTGAGTTTGCCCATTGCCTCGCTCCTCGCATCGTTCCCCAAGGATGTGCGTGCGCGCACGCCGAACGCAAGAAATGCAACAATGCGCTCACGCCGACGTGTGGGATAACGCGGAATGTTTCAATTCGTTCCCCGCGCGCTAAATGGAAGGCGGAAAAGAACGCGGATTCGCCCATGAGCCTGAGCCCGAGCCTGATCGAACGCCTCAACCGCGCGCGCGCGGATCTGCGCATGGGGGTGCCCGTGGTGCTGACTGGACAGGGCAGCGCGGCGCTCGTGATCGCGGCGGAGGCGCTGGCGCCGGAGCGGCTGTCACGGCTGCGCGGCCTTGGCGGGGGGCTCGTGCTCGCGATCACGGCGCATCGGGCCGGAACGCTCAAGGCGCGCGCCTATGACGGCGATGTCGCGCGCATCCGGGTGCCCGCGGAGGCGACGGTGAGCTGGATCCGCGACGTGGCGGACCCGGCCAACGATCTGAGCAATCCGCTCAAGGGGCCGCTGATGAGCGCGCGCGAGGGTGGCGCGGCCCTGCACCGGGCGGCGGTGCGGCTGGTGAAATCGGCGCAGCTGCTGCCCGCGGCGGTGCTGCTCGAAGTGCCGGACGGCCCGGCGCTCGCCGATGCCGAGACACTCACCTGCATCGATGTCGATGCCGCCGGGCCGGAGCTGTTTCGCGCCTCGCCGCTGCATCCAGTGGTCAGCGCGCGGCTGCCGATGACGGCGAGCGAGGCGGGCCGCGTGCACGTCTTCCGCCCCGAGGACGGCAATGCCGAGCATTACGCCATCGAGATCGGCCAGCCGCGCCGCGATGCGCCGGTGCTTGCGCGGCTGCACTCAGCCTGTTTCACGGGCGATGTGCTGGGCAGCCTGAAATGCGATTGCGGCCCGCAGCTCGCCGCGGCGCTCGCGCAGATGGGCGCGGCGGGCAGCGGGGTGCTGCTCTATCTCAACCAGGAGGGGCGCGGCATCGGGCTGGCCAACAAGATGCGGGCCTATTCGCTCCAGGATCAGGGATTCGACACCGTCGAGGCCAATCACCGGCTCGGCTTCGAGGATGACGAGCGCGATTTCCGCATCGGTGCGGGCATCCTGCGGCGGATGGGCTTTTCGGCCGCGCGGCTGCTGACGAACAACCCCGCCAAGGTGCGGATGCTGACGGAGAACGGTGTCGATGTGGTCGAGCGGGTGCCGCTCAGGGTCGGCGAGACGGCGCAGAATGCGCGCTATCTCGCGACCAAGGCGGAGAAATCGGGCCATCTGCTTTGAGCCCCGACGATCTCGTCGTCACGCCGCTGGCGCTGCGCTTTCGCGGCAGAACCCTGCCGCGCGCGATCGGGCGCAGCGGGATCACCGGCGCCAAGCGCGAGGGCGACGCGGCGACGCCGGCGGGTTCGCATCGGATCGCGGGGCTGCTCTACCGGCCCGACCGGGTCGCGGCGGCGGCGCTGCCGGGCTGGGCGGTGCCGATCGGGCGGCGCGATCTGTGGTGCGACGACCCGGCGCATCCCGACTACAACCTCATGGTGCGCGCGCCGTTTTCGGCCTCGCATGAGCGGCTGCGCCGCGCCGATCCGCTCTATGACATCGTGCTGACCACGGATTACAACTGGCCGCGCGCCGAGCGGGGCGCGGGATCGGCGATCTTCCTGCATGTCTGGCGGGCGCCGCGCTTTCCGACGGCGGGCTGCGTCGCGCTGCGGCGCGATCACCTGCTCTGGTTGGTCAATCGTCTGCGCGCCGGCGCGCGGCTGATCGTGCGTCAGTAGTCGCGCGCGCCGAAGATCGCCGAGCCGACGCGCACATGCGTCGCGCCGTGGGCGATGGCGGTCTCGAAATCGTCGCTCATCCCCATCGACAGGCCCGGCAGCCCGTTGCGCGCCGCCATGTCGCGCAGCATCGAGAAATGCCCGGCCGGCTCGTCATCGACGGGCGGGATGCACATCAGCCCTGCGAGCGGCAGATCCATTTCGCGGCATTCGGCGACGAAGCCGTCGAGATCGTCGGGCAGCACCCCGGCCTTTTGCGGCTCCGCGCCGGTATTGACCTGCACGAACAGCGCCGGGCAGGCGCCGCGCTCCTGCGCGAGATCGGCGAGGCGGCGCGCGAGGCGCGGGCGGTCCAGCGAATGCACGGCGTCGAACAGATCGAGCGCCTGGCGCGCCTTGTTGGTCTGCAACGGGCCGACGAGGTGCAGCGAGACCTCGGGGTATTGCGCGCGCCATTCGGGCCATTTGCCGGCCGCCTCCTGCACGCGGTTCTCGCCGAAGGCGCGGTGCCCGGTTTTGAGCACCGCCTCGACGCGCGCGGGCGGTTGCAGCTTGGAGACGGCGATGAGGGTGATGTCGCCGGGGGGCCGCCCTGCCTCGGTCGCGGCGCGCGCGAGGCGCGTGGTGATGTCGGTGAGCGACACGTGGCGCGGCTCCGGTTACTGGCCGATGGTGATCTTCTGCCCGCGCAGGCCCGGTTCGCGGCCGCGAAAGCGCTGGTTGAGGGTGCTGCCCTCGAGGATGACGCCGGCGCCGATGGTGAGGCCGCGATCGGTCTCGAACTCGGCGCCGATCTTGAGCTCGGTCTCGATGGCGGGGCGGGTCCTGGCGCCTTCGCGGCCGGTGCCGAAGCGCCCGCTCGAGTCGTGGACGACGCCCATGCGGATCTCGCCCTCGAAGATGAGCTCCGCCGCGGCGGGCGGGGCGGCGAGGGCGAGCAGGGCGCAAGCTGTCACGAGCGGCTTCATCGAGAACCTCCGGGCGCCATTATCGCCGCCACGGCGCGCGCAGGCAACCCCGTCCGCGCCAACGAAAAGAGCGGACCCGAAGGCCCGCTCTTCGTCGTCCGGATGATCCGA
>SLQD01000231.1 GCA_007131685.1 Paracoccaceae bacterium
ATCACACGCAAGCTCTCATCGCGCTCGCCCGGCGCCGTGTCACGGTGATCTGGACCATGCTCCAGCGCCGCGAAGCCTTCGATCCCGATCGCAAAGCTGCTTGACTTGCCCATTACGCAGCTCCTCCCATAGGCGTGGCGGACAGCATGACGGACGGGCCGGATGCGTCAAGCCCGCGCCGTGCGGCGGGGCTCACTCCGCGGCGATGCCGTCGGTGAATTGCAGCCGCGCGAGGCGCGCATAGAGGCCGTCCTGGCGCACCAGCGCATCATGGGTGCCCTCGGCGATGATGCGGCCGGCCTCGAAGACGAGGATGCGGTCGGCGCGCTTCACCGTGGCGAGGCGGTGCGCGACGATCAGGGTGGTGCGGCCCTGGGACAGCTCGGCCACGGCGTGCTGGACGGCGCGCTCGCTCTCGGCGTCGAGCGCCGAGGTCGCCTCGTCGAGCAGCAGCACCGGCGCATCGCGCAGGATCGCGCGGGCGATGGCCACGCGCTGGCGCTGCCCGCCCGACAGCATTACCCCGCGCTCGCCGAGCTGGGTGTCGAGGCCCTCGGGCAGGGCGGCGAGGAAATCATGCGCCGCGGCGGCGCGGGCGGCGGCCGCGACCTCGGCATCCGTCGCGTCGGGGCGGCCGAAGCGGATATTGTCGCGCGCCGAGGCGGCGAAGATCACCGGATCCTGCGGCACCAGCGCGATGGCGCGGCGGAAATCGTCGCGCGCCATCTCGCGCAGATCGATCCCGTCGAGGGTGATGCGCCCCGACTCGGGATCGTAGAAGCGCAGCAGGAGCTGGATGATCGTGGTCTTGCCCGCCCCCGACGGCCCCACCAGCGCGACGGTTTCGCCCGGCGCGACGCGCAGCGACACCCCGTCGAGCGCCGGCGCCTCGCGGCGGGCCGGGTAGCGGAAATGCACATCCTCGAAGCCGATCGCGCCGTGCGCCGGGCGTGGCAGCGGGCGCGGCTCGGGCGGGTCCTGCACCGTGTCGGTGGCGGCGAGGAGTTCGGCGACGCGTTCGCTGGCGCCGGCGGCGCGCTGCAGCTCGCCCCAGATCTCCGTGAGCGCGCCCACCGAGCCCGCGACGATCACCGCGTAGATCACGAACTGCACCAGTTCGCCCGGCGTCATCGTCTGCGTGCGCACATCCTGCGCGCCGATCCACAGCACTCCGACGATCCCGGCAAAGACCAGAAAGATCACGATCACCGTCATCACCGCGCGCGTCGCCACGCGCCGGCGGGCCACGTCGAAGGAGGACTCCGTGACCCCGTCGAAGAGGCCGCGGCTCTCTTCGACATGGGTGAAGGCCTGCACCGTCTGCGCCGCGCCGAGCGCCTCGGAGGCGTTGCCCGAACTCTGCGCGATCCAGTCCTGGTTCTCGCGCGACAGACGGCGCAGCCGACGGCCCAGGAGCACGATCGGCACGATCACCGCCGGCACCAGCAACAGCACCAGCCCAGTCAGCTTCGGGCTCGTCAGCAGCAGCAGCGCCAGCCCCCCGACCAGCAGCAGCGAATTGCGCAGCGCGATCGACACCGACGAGCCGATCACCGACAGGATCAGTGTCGTGTCCGTGGTGATGCGCGAGAGCACCTCGCCGGTCATCAGCCGCTCGAAGAAGCTCGGGCTCATCGCGATCATGCGCGCGAACAGCGCCTTGCGGATATCGGCCACGACCCGCTCGCCAAGGCGCGTCACGAGGTAGTAGCGCAGCCCGGTTCCCGCCGCGAGCAGGGCGGCCAGCCCCAGCGCGGCGGCGAAATAGGCGTTGAGCAGCTCGAAGGTCCCGGCTGCGAATTCGTCCACCACCCGGCGAACCGCCAGCGGCAGCGCCAGCGCCACCGCCGCCGTCGCCAGCAGCGCCGCGAGCGCCGCCGCCAGCATCGCACGATACGGCATCACGAACGGCCAGAGCGTGCGCAACGCTCCGATGCGGCGCGATTTCGGGCGGTCCTCGGTCTTGGCTGGGTCCGACATGGCCTCGCTGGCGTTTGTGCGACAGTCCCGGTTTAGGATCAGTGCTGCGCCGGGGCAAGGGCGCGGAGCTCACTCGTAACCCGTCAGTTCCATGAAGCCGCGCCCGGTGTGGCTGCCCGAGGCGCGCACGGGTCCCTCCCAGTAGGGGACGAACATCTCCATCCAGCTGTCGGGATTGACGGGCTCGGTGGTGATGTCGAGGTCGCGGGCGGGCAGCTCGATGCGCCAGCGCACCGGCACGTCGCGCCCTGCGACCGTGGCGGTCTCGAGCGGGGTGAGGGCGAGGTCCTCGCGCGTGAGCGGCGTGGCGGTGTCGTCCTCGATCCAGGTGCCGGCGACGAAATCGGTCGCCGCGCCCTCGCGCACCTGCGCGGCCATGAGCCGCACCCCGCCCTCGAGATGCAGCGAGAACCAGTCCCAGCCCGACTGATCGCCCTCGAGCGGCTGCGAGGACCATTCACGATCGAGCCACGCGACCCCCTCGACGGCGACCTCCCCCCCGGGCAGGCGCAGCACCCCCTCGGCGCGGTAATGCGGCTGCGAGTAGTAATAGCTGGCCACGCCGCTGTCGGATTTGACCGAGTAGCCGTCGTCGCCGTGGAAGATGAGCGGCCCGTCGGCCTCGACCGAGAGCCTGTAGCCGAACGCCTCCGCCCCCGCCGCGAGTTCGAGCGCGTCGAGCGCGTCCGCGCCATCGGGGGCGGCGCCCGTCATGTGCCACTCGTCGATCCAGGCGGCGAAGGGCGCGGCGGTGACCCCTGCCTGGCCGGTGCCGTCGCGGGCCATGCGCTCGGCGGCGTGATGGGTGTCAGGGCTCGTCAGCCCGGCATGGCCGATCCAGACCTGCGGGCTCGCCCAGCCCTCGGCCGCACCCGGCGCGAGCGCGGCGCGAAACAGCGTCCATTGCACGCCGTATTCGGTGCCCTCGCCGTCCTCGAGATTGGCGGTCAGATACCACCATTCGATGCGGTACTCGGGATGCGGGCCGTGATCCTCGGGAAAGCGCAGTTCGGCACCGCGCTCGGGCAGGCGAAAGCCCTCGGCATCGCCGCCCATGCCGGCGAAACCCTGCGCATGGACGGGGGCGGCGGCGAGTAGGGCGAGGGCGGCGAGTCTAGCGTTCATGGGCGAAGACCTTGACGAGTTGCGCGGGCGCGATGCGGGCGAGGCGCAGCGCGGGCGCCGCTGCCGCGAGGGCCCCGGTGACGAGCGCGAGCGCGCCGAGCCGCACCCAGTCGGCGGGAAAGACATGCATCGGCAGCCGCCATCCGAATGCCTCCACATTGATAACCGCGAGCAGCACCCAGGCCAGCACCAGCCCCACCGGAAGCGCGGCGAGCGCCGTGAACCCCGCCAGCGCCAGCGCGCGCCACAACTCCAGCCGCGCCAGCCGCGCGCGCCCGAGCCCCGCCGCCCAGACCGGCGCGAGCTGCGCCAGCCGCATGCCCGACAGCGTCACGAGGCTCGCCAGAAGCGCCACGCCCGCCACGCCCAGTGTAAGCACGTTGAGCGCGCGCGTCACCGTGAAGGTGCGCTCGAACACCGCGAGCGAAATGCGCTTGGCCTCGGCCTGGTCGGTGACATTGGGCGCGGGCAGGTCGAACCTGTCGCGCAAGCCCGCGGCGAGATCGGGCACCGCACCGGGCGGCGCGCGCACGCCGTGCTGGCGTTGCGGCGCATCGGGGTAGTGGCGGGTGAAGCTGTCGAGGCCGAGCATCGCTTGCGGCTGCGGATTGCCGTAATCGGAATAGACGCCGACCACGGGCAGCTCCGGCCCGCCCGGCAGATCGAGCCTGCCGTCCCCGGACCACAGCCCCGCCGCGCGGGCGAGCTGCTCGTTGACGAGCACGCCCTCGCCGGCGGCGACGCGTTCCCACGGCGCATCGCCCGCGTCGATGAGCGGCCAGTGATCGCGATAGGTCCCGTGATCGGCGACGGAATAGACCCGCCCGGGCCGGCCGGCGAGCTCGCCCTCGACATACCAGATCGGCAGCACCGCCTCGGTGCGCGGCGCCAGCCAGTCGCGGATCGCCTCGGCCTCGGCGTCGCTGCGCGCGGTGACATAGAGCTCGGCGGCGAGGCGCTGATCAAGCCAGCCGGTGAAGGTCAGCCGGAAGCTCGACACCATGGTGCCCACGCCGATATTGGCCGCCAGCGCCAGCAGAAGCGCCATCAGCGCCAGCGACAGCCCCGGAAGCTGCTGGCGCGTGTCGGCCCAGAACCACTGCGCCACCGGACCGCGCGCCAGCGCCTGCGCCGCGCGCAGAACCGCGTAGAGCAGCACCGGCAGAGCGAGCGCCGCCGCCAGAAGCAGCGCGCCCAGCATCGTGAAGCCGGCGATCAGGCCGCCGCCGACGCGCGCCAGAACGACCGCGACGAGCGCCAGCACGACCGCCGCGCCGAGTTGCAGCGCCAGCCTGCGCTCCGAGATCAGCGCCCAGGCCCGCGGCCGTGCCGCCGCCAGCACCGGCAGCCGCGCCGTGCGCCACAGATCCCGCGCCGCCGCCGCCAGCGTGCCCCCCAGCGCGATCGCCAGCCCCGAGAGCCACCATTCGGGCCGCAGCACGACGCTACCCGCGACCTCGGCGCCGTAGAGCCCGCCCAGCGTCGCCGCCACGCCCGGCATCAGCACCGCCGCCACGCCGTATCCCAGCGCCACCCCGAGCGCCCCCGCCAGGAGCGCGAGTGCTGCGAGCTCGGCCACGAGCAGCACCATCAGGCTGCGCCCGGGCAGCCCCAGCGCGCGCAGCGTGCGAAACACGGGGCGGCGCTGTTCGAAGGCGAGGCCGACCGCCGAATGCACGATGAACAGCCCCACCGCGAAGGACAGGAAGCCGAAGGCCGTCAGGTTGAGATGGAAGCTGTCGGTCAGCCGCGCGAGTTCGCCGGCATCGTCGGGCGGGCGCTGCTCGAGATGCGGCGCAACGGCGGCGAGATCGGCGCGCGCGGCGGGCTGGTCGGGGTGCACCTGAAGGTGGGACAGCCGCCCCGGCGCATCGAGCAGTGTCTGCGCAATGCCGATATCGACGATGACGATCCCCGGCGCGATGCCGCGCGCGGGCGCGATCTCGAGATCGGCCGCCGCGAGCTCCGCCGCCGTCTCGGGGGCGGCGAAACCGCGCCCCGGCGGGGTCGTGAAGCCAGCCAGCCCGTCGCCTTCGGTCAGCGCCGCGAGGCCGGCCTGCGGCGGCGCGGTCAGCGGGTCGATTCCCATCACCGTGACCCGCTCGCCCCCGAGCCGCATCCGCCCCTCGAGCACCGGCGCCACCCGCCAGCCCGCGCGGCGCAGCGCCACGAAATCGGCCTCGTCGATATGGGCCGCATCGGCGGGCACCAGCCGCGCGAGCCTGTCCTGGCCCAGCGTCGCGGCGGCCTCGGCATAGCTTGCCCGGGCTTCGGCATTGATGGCCTGCACCCCCGACCACAGCGCCGTGGCGAGCGCCAGCCCGACGACGAGCATCGCCAGTTGCAACGGCCGCGCGCGCCAGTGTGACAGCAGCGCGGCCAGCGCGGCGCGGCGCATCACGCCACCCGTCCGGCGCGCAGCACCGCGCGCGCATCGCAGCGCGCCGCGAGCCGCGGCGAATGCGTCACCAGCAACAGCCCCGCCCCCTGCTCGGCCACCAGCGCCAGCATCAGATCGAGCACCGCGTCGCCCGTGGCCTCGTCGAGATTGCCGGTGGGTTCGTCGGCGAGCACCAGCGCCGGGCGCGCCGCGAGCGCGCGCCCGATCGCCACGCGCTGCTGCTGCCCGCCCGAGAGCTGCTCGGGATAGCGGCGCAGGAAATCGGCCAGCCCGAGCCGCCCGGCGAGGTCGCGCACGAGCGCCGCGTCGTGCCGACCGGCGAGCCGGGCCTGAAAGGCGAGATTGGCCCCCGCATCGAGCGAGGGGATCAGGTTGAACTGCTGGAAGACGAGCCCGATCGTGTCGCGGCGCAACGCGGCGCGCGCGGTGTCGCCGAGCCCGGCGATGTCGCGCCCGTGCACGCGGATGGCGCCCGCATCCGGCGCATCGAGCCCGGCGGCGAGATGCAGCAGCGTGCTCTTGCCCGAGCCGCTCTCGCCCGTCAGCGCGAGGCTGCGCCCGGCCTCCAGCCCCAGCGACACGCCGCGCAGCACCGGCAGCATCCCGTCCCCGGTGGCATAGGATTTCTCGACGCGGTCGATCTCGAGCAGCATGGCGCCCCCTCGCTGCGACCGCATCTAGCACGCCGCGGGGGAGGGGAAACAGCGGCCATCCGGTTGCGCCGGGCGCGCGAATGCGGCTAGCTGACGCGGTGACAAGGGGAGCGAGCGCGATGCGCGTGATCGAGTATGACCGGCCCGGCCCGCCCGATGTGCTCACCCTCGCCGAGCGCGACCGGCCCGAGCCCGGCCCCGGCGAGGTGCTCGTGAAGATGGCGGTCTCGGCGGTGCATCCCACGGATGTCAAGGCGCGCGCCGGGGCGCGCGGGCCGCTGCCCTTCGCGCGCGTCACCCCGCATAGCGACGGGGCCGGGCGCATCGCCGCGGTCGGGGGCGGCGTCACCCCGGCGCGCATCGGTGAGCGGGTCTGGCTCTACAACGCGGCCTGGAAGCGCGCGCAGGGCACGGCGGCGGAGTATGTCGCGCTGCCCGCCGTGCAGGCGGTGCCGCTGCCCGCCGGGGTGAGCTACGATGCCGGCGCGTGCCTCGGCATCCCGGCGCAGACGGCGCATGCCTGCCTGTTCGCGGACGGGCCGCTCAACGGCGCGGATGTTCTGGTGACGGGCGGTGCGGGAACGGTGGGCGCCTATGCCATCCAGATGGCCAAACGTGACGGCGCGCGGGTGATCACCACGGTGAGCAGCCCCGAAAAGGCCGATTTCGCCCGCGCGATGGGGGCGGATGGCGTCGTGGATTACCGGCGCGAGGATGCGGCGGCGGCGATCCTCGCGGCCACGGAGGGGCGCGGGGTGGAGCGCATCGTGGAAGTGGAGTTCGGCGGCAATCTCGCACAGTCGCGCGCCGTGCTGCGCGACGGGGGCGTGATCGCGGCCTATGGTTCGATGGCCGCACCCGAGCCGGTTCTGCCGTATTACCCGATGATGTTCGCGGGCGTGGCGGTGCGCATGGTGCTCGTCTACACGCTCGCGCCGCGGCTGCGGGCGGCGGGGCTCGGGGCGCTCGCGGCCTGGGCGGGGCGGTTGCAGCACCCGGTGGCCCGGCGCTGGCCGCTCGAGGAGGCGGCGGCGGCGCACGCCTTCGTCGAGAGCGGCGCGCGCATCGGCGTGGTGCTCGTCGATATCGACCCGGACCCCTAGATCAGCGCCCCGAGCCACACCCCCGCTCCGGTCAGCGCCGCCCCGAGCATCACATAGGCTACCGGCCAGAGCCGCGAGGGGCGCGTGTCCGCCGGTTCGGCGCGGCCGCGCCCGATCAGCGCATCCTCGACCATCTGGGGCAGCCGCGGCCCGAAGCGCGACAGCACCCGAGCCGTATGCACCAGATCGCGCAGCGCCGCGCGCGGGCCGACATTCTCCTCGATGTATTCCTCGACGACGGGCTGGGCCACCTCCCAGATATTGATCTGCGGGTTGAGCGACCGCGCCACCCCCTCCACCACGACCATGGTGCGCTGCAGCAGGATCAGCTCGGTGCGGGTCTCCATGCCGAAACGCTCGGTGACCTGGAAGAGATAGCTGAGCAGCCGCGCCATGGAGATGCCGGAGGCGTCCATGCCGAAGATCGGCTCGCCCACCGAGCGCAGCGCGCGGGCGAATTCGTCGATGTCCTGGTCGGCGGGCACGTAGCCCGCCTCGAAATGCACTTCGGCGACGCGGCGGTAATCCTTGCGCATGAAGCCGAACAGGATCTCGGCATAGACGCGGCGGGTATAGGCGTCGATGCGGCCCATGATGCCGAAATCGAGCGCGATCAGGTCGCCGTTGGCGGCCACCTTCAGGTTGCCCTGATGCATGTCGGCGTGGAAATAGCCGTCGCGCAGCGCATGGCGCAGGAAAAGCTGCAGCACCCGGTCGCCGAGCACGCGGCGATCATGCCCGGCCGCGTCGAGTGCGGAGATGTCGCCCAGCGGTGTGCCTTCGGCCCAGTCGAGGGTCATCACGTTGGCATCGCACAGCATCCATCGCGGGCGCGGCACCCGGAAGGCCGGATCTCGGGCGGTGTTGTCGGCGAACTCGGCCGCCGCCGCGCTCTCGAGCCGCAGATCGAGCTCGCCCATGACCACGCTCTCGAAATGCGCGATCACGTCGGAGGGGCGCAGCCGCCGCGTGCCCGGAAGCAGCAGCTCGATCAGCCCGGCGGCGAAATAGAAGGCGTCGATGTCGCGGCGAAAGGCCTGGTGGATGGCCGGGCGCAGCACCTTCACGGCGACCTCCGCGCCCGAATCGGCCAGTCGCGCGTGATGGACCTGCGCGATGGACGCGGCGGCGACCGGCTCGGAGAACTCCGAATACATCGCCGCGAGCGGACGCTCGAGCTCGGTCTCGACCATGCGCTTGGCGGTCGCGGTCTCGAAGGGCGGCAGCTTGTCCTGCAGCACGCGAAGCTGGGCGGCGAGCTCGTCGCCGACCACGTCGGGCCGGGTCGAGAGGATCTGGCCGAACTTGATATAGGCCGGGCCGAGCGCGGTGAGCGCGCGCGTCAGCGGTGGCTGCGCCGGATCGCCGGCATAGCCCATCCAGGCGAACGGCCAGGCGAGCACCCGCGCCGCGAGCCGCAGCCGCGCCGGCGCGCCCATCGCCTCGAGCACCGCGCGCATCGCGCCGGTGCGCTCGAAGGTGGCCCCGGTGCGCACCAGCCGCCAGATATTGTGCGGCCCGCGCATCTCAGATCTTCCAGCCCGAATGCAGCGCCGCGATCCCCATGCTGAGATTGCGGTATTTCACGAGCTCGAACCCCGCCGCGCCGATCATTTCGGCGAAGCGGTCCTGATCCGGGAAGCGGCGGATCGATTCGACGAGATACTGATAGCTGTCGCGGTCCCCGGCCACGGCCTGGCCCATGGCTGGAATGACATTGAAGCTGTAGCGGTCATAGGCCCATTGCAGCGCCGGGTTCGGCATCCGGCTGAATTCCAGCACCATCAGCCGGCCGCCCGGGCGCAGCACGCGGTGCGCCTCTTTGAGGGCCGCGTCGATGCGCGTGACGTTGCGGATGCCGAAGGCGATCGTGTAGCGGTCGAAGCTGGCATCCGCGAAGGGCAGCGCCATTGCGTCCCCCGCCACCCAGTCGAGCCGGTCGCTGAGCTCGGCCGCCTCCGCGCGTTGCCGCCCCTCCATGAGCATCGATTCGGTCATGTCGAGCACCACCGCCGAAGCCCCCGGCGCGCGGCTCAGAAACCGGAACGCGATGTCGCCCGTCCCGCCGGCCACGTCGAGCAGGCGCTGGCCGTCGCGCGGCGCGAGCCAGTCCATCATCGCGTCCTTCCAGATGCGATGCACCCCGCCCGACATCAGGTCATTCATCACGTCATAGCGGCTGGCGACGCGAGTGAAGACGCCGTGCACGAGATCGGCCTTCTCGCCCTGCGGGATCTCGCGAAAACCGAAATGGGTCGTCTCGTCGCGCTCGCTCATCCGCCACCTGTCCGCATGCGGGCTTTTCCTTCGCCGTTCGCACTCCTTATAGGGCGCGAGGGGGGCGATACAATCCGGC
>SLQD01000032.1 GCA_007131685.1 Paracoccaceae bacterium
AGCTCGACGAGGGCAATATCTACGAGTGCCTGCAGGAAGGCTTCAAGCAGGGGCTGCGCAACACCTGGTGGGTGATCGACTACAACCGCCAGAGCCTCGACGGGGTGGTGCGCGAGGGGCTTTGGCAGCGCATCGAGCGCATCTTCGAGGCCTTCGGCTGGCGTGTGGTGCGGCTCAAATACGGCGCGCAGCAGGAGGCGGCCTTCGCCGAGCCGGGCGGGGAGGCGCTGCGCGGCTGGATCGATGCCTGCCCCAACGATCTCTACTCGGCGCTGACCTTTCAGGGCGGGTCGGCCTGGCGCGCGCGGCTGATGGCGGATCTGGGCGATCAGGGGGCGGTCTCGGCGCTGCTTGACCGGCGCTCGGACGAAGACCTCGCGGCGCTGATGACGGATCTCGGCGGCCACTGCCTGCGCACCCTGTGCGACGGCTTCGACAGCGTCACGGATGACCGCCCGACCGTCTTCATCGCCTATACCACCAAGGGCCGCGGCACGCCGCTCGCCGGGCACAAGGACAACCATGCCGGGATGATGACGGCCGCGCAGATGGCGACGCTGCGCGCGCGTCACGGCGTGCCCGAGGGCGCGGAATGGGAGCCGCTCGCCGGGGTCGACGACCCCGAGGCGCTGCGCGCCTTCCTGCGCGAGGTGGCGTTCTTCAAGCCGGGGCCGCGCCGGCGCAAGGCGCCCGCGGTCGCGGTTCCCGAACTCGCGGTGCCGGATGACAGGGTGCTCTCGACCCAGGCGGGCTTCGGCAAGATCCTCGATGCGCTCGCGAAATCCGACAGCGCGCTG
Organism: Paracoccaceae bacterium; assembly: GCA_007131685.1. Taxonomy (GTDB): domain Bacteria; phylum Pseudomonadota; class Alphaproteobacteria; order Rhodobacterales; family Rhodobacteraceae; genus Alkalilacustris. Next base: position 798 of record SLQD01000032.1, read on the forward strand.
GCGGAGCGGATCGTGACCACCTCGCCGGATGTGACGGTCTCGACGGGGCTCGGCCCATGGGTCAACCGGCGGGGCCTGTTCGCCCGCGATGCCCAGCCCGACACCTACCGCGACCAGAAGATCCCCTCGACACAGAAATGGGCCTTCGCGCCCACCGGGCAGCATATCGAGCTCGGCATCGCGGAGATGAACCTGTTCCTGCTGCTGGGCGCGGCGGGGCTGTCGCACAGCCTGTTCGGGGCGCGGCTCCTGCCGGTGGGCACGGTCTATGACCCGTTCGTCGCGCGCGGGCTCGATGCGCTGAACTATGCCTGCTACCAGGATGCGCGCTTCGTGATCGCGGGCACGCCGTCCGGGGTGACGCTGGCGCCGGAGGGCGGCGCGCATCAGTCGGTGGGCACGCCGCTCATCGGGATGAGCCAGGACGGGCTCGCGGCGTTCGAGCCGGCCTTCCCCGACGAGCTCGCGCTGATCATGGGCTGGGCGTTCGACTACCTGCAGCGCGACGGCGAGGGCGACCCGGACGAGCGCACCTGGCTGCGCGACGAGACCGGCGGGTCGGTCTATCTGCGCCTGTCCACGCGCCCCGTCGAGCAGCCGCTGCGCCGTGCCGATCCCGATTTCGCGGGCCATGTCATCGACGGGGCATACTGGCTGCGCCCGCCGGGGCCCAATTGCGAGCTGGTGATCGCCTATCAGGGCGCGGTCGGGCCGGAGGCGATCACGGCGGCGGGGCGTATCGGGGCCGACCGGCGCGATATCGGCGTGCTCGCCGTGACCTCGGCGGACCGTCTCAACGCGGGCTGGACGGCGGCGCGGCGGGCGCGCGCGCGCGGGCATCGCGACGCGGCGGGTCATATCGAGCGGCTGCTCGCCCCGCTTCCGCGCGATTGCACGCTGATCACCGTGATCGACGGCCACCCCGCAACCGTCTCCTGGCTCGGCGCGGTGGCCGGGCACCGGACCGTGCCGCTCGGGGTGGAGCATTTCGGCCAGAGCGGCACCATCGCCGATCTGCACCGCCATTTCGCCATCGACGCCGATGCGATCGTTGCGGCGGCCTCCAATATCGTGCCGGGCCGGCCCGTCGCGCTGCGCTGAGCTCAGCCCCGGTCGAGCGCCTCGAGCGACAGGATCGTGGGCAGGTGCCGCGCGACCTCGCGCCAGGTATCGCCCTCGTCGATGCTGGCGAAGACCGAGCCGCTGTTGGTGCCGAAATAGACCCCGGCCGGGGTGCGCGCATCGCCGGCCATCGCCTGGCGCAGCACCGTGAAGAAACACCCCTCCTGCGGAAGCCCGTCGCGCAGCGCCTCCCAGCTCGCCCCGCCATCGCGCGAGCGCCACACCGCCGCCGCGGCATCGGGCGGAAAGCGCCCTGCCATGTCGCCGTTCAGCGGGATCGTCCAGACCGTGTCGGGGGCGCGCGGATGCACCCGGATCGCAAAGCCGAAGGTCGAGGGCAGGCCCGGCGTGATGTCGTCCCAGTGCCGGCCGCCATCGGGCGAGCGCCAGACGCCGTGATGGTTCTGCTGATAGAGGATGTCCTGCCCGCCCGGCGCGCGCATCATGGAATGGACGCAATGCCCGATCTCGCCATCCGCCGGCGCGGCGGGGTGATCGTGGCCGGCGTGACCGGCCGCATTCGACAGCCGGTTGCGCCGCTCCCAGCGCGCGCCGCCATCCTCGGTGGCGAACACGCCCGCCGCCGAGATCGCGACCCAGAGCCGGGCCGCATCCTGCGGGTCGGGCACGATCGTGTGCAGGGTGAGCCCCGCCGCGCCCGGCTGCCAGCTCCCGGCGGAGGGGTGATCGGTGAGCGCGTCGACACGGTGCCAATCATGCCCGCCATCGTCGCTCGCGATCAGCGTTGCGGGCTTGGTGCCCGCGAAGAGCCGGCCATGGGCGTGACACAGCGACCAGACCTGCGAGAACGCCGCGTCGAAGGGCAGCGGCGCGGGCTGCCAGCCGATCATCGCCGCGAAACCGGCGTCCTGCTCGGCCCAGTCATCCATTTCGCCGCGCGTCAGCCGGATCAGCGCCCAGCTCTCCCCGCCATCCTCCGAGCGCCAGATACCCGCGCCATGAAAGGCGCTGCCGCCGCCGGCCCAGAGCGTGCCGCTCTCCGCGTCGCCGATGACATGGTTGATCGGCCAGCCGTCGCAGAACGGCCCCTGCACCTGCCAGCGGGTCCGCTCGGGATCGCCGAGGAGCCGAAAGGCACCCTTGCTGGTGCCGACGAGCAGGACAAGACCATCCGCCCTCATGGCGCCACTCCTTCACGCAGATCATACCACCGCTTGGGGCGGCGCCCAAGCGCGGTGTCGCGGCCGGCGCGGCGGGCTGCTAGGGCTCGGGTCGCGGGATGACGGAGGGCACGCGATGGATGCGCTTGGGATACTCGATTTCGCGGGCGTGGCGCTCTTTGCCGCGACGGGCGCGCTCGCCGCCTCGCGCAAGCAGCTCGACATCATCGGATTCGCGTTTCTCGCCACGGTGACGGGGATCGGCGGCGGCACGGCGCGCGACCTGATCCTCGGCGTGCCGGTGTTCTGGGTGATGCAGCCGGTCTATATCCTGGTCTGCGTGGCGACGGCGCTGGTGATCTATGTCGCCGCGCATCTGATCGAATCGCGCTTTCGCTGGCTGCTCTGGCTCGATGCGATGGCGCTGTCGGCCTACGGCGTCTTCGGTGCGCACAAGGGGCTCGAGGTGACGGGCTCGGCCGTGGTGGCGGTGGTAATGGGGATGATGACGGGAACGTTGGGCGGCATCCTGCGCGATGTGCTCGCCAACGAGCCCTCGGTGCTGCTGCGCCGCGAGATCTATATCTCGGCGGCGCTGGTCGGCGCGGCGGGATATCTGGGGGCCCATGCGGTCGGGCTGCCTCTGCCGGCTGCGGCCGGGGCCGGCTTCGCCGCGGCCTTCGCGCTGCGCAGCGGGGCGCTTGCCTTCGGCTGGCGGTTGCCGCAATACCGCCCGCGCCCGGGTCGCGATCCGCATTGAGCGGGGCGCAATATCAGCCGCGGCACCGGGATGGAGCGGGTGAAGGGAATCGAACCCTCGTCGTCAGCTTGGGAAGCTGCTGCTCTACCATTGAGCTACACCCGCACGCCTTCGCAGTTAGGCAAAGCGCGCCGCCGCGTCAAGCGCTCATCGTGCCGGGTCGCGCCGCTTGCGCCGCTGCTCCGGGGCGCGGCCATGGTCGGGCTCGGGCAGGGTCACGGCGGCGGCGAGATTGTCGAAGCGGGCATGCGCATGGGGCAGGGCCGTGGCGGCGACGAAATGGTCCTGAAAGCGCGGCGCGAGGGCCGTCTCGACCTTGTGGATGCGGCGTACCGTCGCCTCGATGGCGCTGCGCGCGGCGCGGCTGCACAGGGCGATGCGCGCGCCGGTGCCGGCGGCGTTGCCCGCCGGGGTGACCCGGTCGAGCGGCGCGTCGGGTATCATGCCGAGCACCATCGCGTGGCGCGGCGAGATATGCGCGCCGAAGGCCCCGGCGAGCACGATCCGGTCGACGTGCTCGACACCGAGCTCGTCCATCAGGAGCCGCGCGCCTGCATAGAGCGCGGCCTTGGCGAGCTGGATCGCGCGGATGTCGCCCTGGGTGACGCTGATCTGCCCCGACGGGCCGTCATGCAGCAGATAGGCATGGGTGCGCCCGTCGGGCACGCAGCGCGCGCTGCCGGTCTGTGCGGGGCTGCCGATGACGCCCCTGGCATCGACGAGCCCGGCCATCCGCATCTCGGCGACCGCCTCGATGATGCCCGAGCCGCAGATGCCGGTGACCGCCGCGTCGAAGCCGGGCTCGTCCGACCACAACTCGGAGCCGATGACCCTGACACGCGGCTCGCCGGTGGCGGGGTCGATGCGCACCCGCTCGATGGCGCCGGGGGCGGCGCGTTGCCCGGCCGAGATCTGGGCGCCCTCGAAAGCCGGGCCGGTGGGCGAGGAGCAGGCGAGCACCCGGCGCCGGTCGCCGAGGAAGATCTCGGCATTGGTGCCGACATCGACGATGAGCACGAGATCCTCGGAGTCCTGCGGCGCCTCGGCGAGCACCACGGCCGCCGCGTCGGCGCCCACATGCCCGGCGATGCAGGGCGGCATGTAGAGCTGCGCCGCGGCGCCGACGCCGCGCAACCCGAGCGCACCCGCCGGCAGGCGCAGCGAGTCCGACGTGGCGAGCGCGAAGGGCGCCTGGCCGAGCTCGACCGGATCGATCCCCAGAAACAGGTGATGCATCACCGGGTTGCCGACGACGACCAGCTCGAGGATCGTGTCGGCCCCGATGCCGGCATCGGCGGCAAGCCCGGCGGCGAGGTCGCCGAGCGCGTCGCGCACCGCCGCCGTCATCGCCTCGGCGCCGCCCGGCGTCATCATCGCGTAGCTCACCCGGCTCATCAGGTCCTCGCCGAAGCGGATCTGCGGGTTCATCGCCCCCGCCGAGGCCAGCACCGCGCCGGTGTCGAGGTCGCACAGATGCGCCGCGATCGTCGTCGAGCCGAGATCGACGGCGAGCCCGTGCAGCCCACCCTCGTGAAATCCGGGCCAGATCCCGGTGATGCGCGGGCGCGCGTCGGGGGTGTCTCGGTGGATGGCGACGGTCACGCGCCAGCCGCCCGCGCGCAGCGCCGGTTGCAGCGCGCGCAGGATCTCGGAGCCCGCCTCGGGCGCGGGCAGCTCCCACTGCGCCTCGAGCGCGCGGGCGAGGCGCTCGAGATCGCCGGAGGGCTCGTGCATGTCGGGCGGGTCCACCGCGACGTAGTAGAGCTTTGTCGCCGGGTCCATCACCATGGCGCGCGCATCGGCGTCCTTGCGGATCACCTGCTTGTGCAGTTGCGAGCCGGGCGGCACATCGATGAGCACGTCGCCATGGATCGCCGCCTGACAGCCGAGCCGCCGGCCGGGCGCGAGCCCGCGCCTGGCGTTGTAGCGCTCTTCGACATCGTTCCAGGGCGACAGCGCCTGCGCGCGCGCGGTGATGCCGTGCTTGGGGAATTCGCCGAAACCGGGCGCGACCTGGCATTTCGAGCAGATCCCGCGCCCGCCGCACACCGAGTCGAGATCCACGCCGAGCGCGCGGGCGGCCTCGAGCACGGTCGTACCCGGCGCGACGCGGCCGCGCCGCCCCGAGGGGGTGAAGATGACAAGCGGATCGGCCATGGCATGCCCCGTTATGCGCCCGGCCCCTGCATAGCGCGGCCAGCGGCGCGCGCCCGCCGGATTGCGCCGGATTCGGGCCTGCTTGCGGCACAGCGTGTCAGCCGCGTGTCAATTCGAAAAAGCCTCGCATTCCGCGCGAAATTTCGTTGACCGCCGGGGGCGGCTACGGCAGGTTGTATCTGCGGCGACGATGGCCACAACATGTAGCCGGGGCCGCATCACCGAAGGGTCAGGCACGGATAGGCGAAAGCCGCAACAACGAGTCGAATCCCTGTCGGGATACATTATGTTGGGGTAGCGTGGCGTCGCGTCACCGGGCCCCGCGAGGGACAGATGGAAAGGCGGAGCAGATGAAGATCGAGCGCAGGTTCACCGGGGCGGGGCAGGACGCGTATTCCGAGATCGCCTTCACCACGACGGTTTCCGAAATCCGCAACCCGGACGGCACGGTGGTGTTTCGCAACGAGGCGGTGGAGGTTCCCGAAAGCTGGAGCCAGGTCGCGGCCGACGTGCTCGCGCAGAAATACTTCCGCAAGGCCGGGGTCGCCGCGCGGCTCAAGCCGGTGAAGGAAAAGGACGTGCCCGAGTTCCTGTGGCGCTCGGTCCCCGACGAGGCGGCGCTCGCCGAGCTGCCAGAGGCGCAGCGCTATGGCGGCGAGACCTCGGCCAAGCAGGTCTTCGACCGGCTCGCCGGGGCCTGGGCCTACTGGGGCTGGAAGGGCGGCTATTTCACCAGCGAGGCCGATGCGCGCGCCTATTACGACGAGATGCGCTTCATGCTCGCCCGTCAGATGGCCGCACCCAACTCGCCGCAATGGTTCAACACCGGGCTGCACTGGGCTTACGGCATCGACGGGCCGGGGCAGGGGCATTTCTATGTCGACCCGAAGACCGGCAAGCTGACGCGCTCGAAATCCGCCTATGAGCACCCGCAGCCGCATGCCTGCTTCATCCAGTCGGTCAGCGACGATCTCGTCAATGATGGCGGGATCATGGATCTGTGGGTGCGCGAGGCGCGGCTGTTCAAGTATGGCTCGGGCACCGGCACCAACTTCTCCGGCCTGCGCGGCGAGGGCGAGCCGCTCTCGGGCGGGGGCAAGTCCTCGGGGCTGATGGGCTTTCTCAAGATCGGTGACCGCGCGGCGGGGGCGATCAAGTCGGGTGGGACCACGCGGCGCGCGGCCAAGATGGTGATCGCCGACATGGATCACCCCGATATCGAGGCGTTCATCAACTGGAAGGTGATCGAGGAGCAGAAGGTGGCGAGCCTCGTCGCCGGCTCGAAGATGCATGAGGCGAAACTCGGCGAGATCTTCGCCGCCGTGGGCGCCTGGGACGGCGATGCTCAGGCCGCGACGGACCCGGCGCGCAACGCCGCGCTCAAGGCCGCGATCCGCGCGGCCAAGAAGGTCGCCATTCCCGAGACCTACATCAACCGCGTGCTGCAATACGCGCGCCAGGGCTATACCGGAATCGAGTTCCCCACCTACGATACGGACTGGGACTCCGAGGCCTATGTCACCGTCTCGGGGCAGAACTCGAACAACTCCGTGCGCGTGACCGACGCCTTTCTCGAGGCGGTGCGCGCGGACGCCGACTGGGAGCTCACCCAGCGCACCGACGGCGCCGTCTCCAGGACCCTGAAGGCGCGCGATCTGTGGGAGCAGGTCGGCCACGCCGCCTGGGCCTGCGCCGATCCGGGCATCCAGTTTCACGACACGGTCAATGCCTGGCACACCTGCCCCGAGGACGGCCCGATCCGCGGCTCGAACCCGTGCTCGGAATACATGTTCCTCGACGACACGGCGTGCAACCTCGCCTCGATGAACCTGCTCGCCTTCCAGCGCGACGGGGCCTTCGATGCCGAAGCCTACATGCACGCCGCGCGGCTCTGGACGGTGACGCTCGAGGTCAGCGTGGCGATGGCGCAGTTCCCCTCGAAGGAAATCGCACAGCGTTCCTTCGATTTCCGCACACTCGGGCTGGGCTACGCCAATCTCGGCGGGCTCCTGATGACGATGGGGCTGAGCTATGACAGCGACGAGGGCCGCGCGCTGTGCGGGGCGCTCTCGGCGATCATGACCGGCGTGTCCTATGCGACCTCGGCCGAGATGGCCGGCGAACTGGGCCCGTTCGCGGGTTATGCGCGCAACGCCGATCACATGCTGCGCGTGATGCGCAACCATCGCCGCGCTGCGTACGGCCAGGCGAAGGATTACGAGGCGCTGGCGGTGCCGCCGGTGCCGCTCGATGCGGGCAACTGCCCCGAGCCGCGGCTCGCGCAGCTCGCCCGCAGCGTCTGGGACGAGGCGCTGCGGCTCGGCGAGGCGCATGGCTACCGCAACGCGCAGGCCACCGTGATCGCGCCCACCGGCACGATCGGGCTCGTGATGGATTGCGACACCACCGGGATCGAGCCCGACTTCGCGCTGGTGAAGTTCAAGAAGCTCGCCGGCGGCGGATATTTCAAGATCATCAACCGCGCCGTGCCCGCCGCGCTGCGCTCGCTGGGCTACACGCCCGGCCAGATCGAGCAGATCACCGCGCATGCCGTCGGCCACGGCACGCTGCGTGACGCGCCGGGGATCAACCACCAGGCGCTGATCGGGCACGGCTTCGGCAAGGCCGAGATCGCGCGCATCGAGGCGGCGCTGCCCTCGGCCTTCGATATCCGCTTCGTGTTCAACCAGTGGACGCTGGGCGAGGAATTCTGCCGCGACACGCTCGGGATTCCGGTGGCGAAGCTCAACGATCCGGGCTTTGATTTGCTGCGCCATCTCGGCTTCACGAAGTCGCAGGTCGAGGCGGCCAACAACCATGTCTGCGGCACCATGACGCTGGAGGGCGCGCCGCATCTCGATCCGGCGCATTACGCTGTCTTCGACTGCGCCGCGCCCTGCGGCAAGACCGGCACGCGCGCGCTCTCGGTGGACAGCCATATCCGCATGATGGCGGCGGCGCAGGGTTTCATCTCGGGGGCGATCTCCAAGACGATCAACATGCCCGCCAGCGCCGAGATCACCGACTGCCTCGATGCCTACGAGCTGTCCTGGAAGCTCGGGGTGAAGGCCAATGCGCTCTACCGCGACGGCTCCAAGCTCTCGCAGCCGCTCGCCGCCGCGCTCGTGGAGGATGATGAGGAGGCCGAGGAGGTGCTCGCCAGCGGCACGCAGCACGAAAAGGCCGCGATGCTCGCCGAGAAGGTCATCGAGAAGGTGATCGTCAAGGAGGTGCGCTCGAGTCGCGAGAAGCTGCCCGAGCGGCGCAAGGGCTACACCCAGAAGGCCATCGTCGGCGGCCACAAGGTCTATCTGCGCACCGGCGAATACGAGGACGGCAAGCTCGGCGAGATCTTCATCGACATGCACAAGGAGGGTGCGGGCTTTCGCGCGATGATGAACAACTTCGCCATCGCGGTTTCGGTGGGGCTGCAATACGGCGTGCCGCTCGAGGAGTTCGTGGACGCCTTCACCTTCACCAAGTTCGAGCCCGCGGGCATGGTGCAGGGCAATGACAGCATCAAGAACGCGACCTCGATCCTCGACTACATCTTCCGCGAGCTCGCGGTGAGCTATCTCG
>SLQD01000212.1 GCA_007131685.1 Paracoccaceae bacterium
CGGCACGCTGGCTGCGCGCGCTCAACCTGCGGATCGACCGCTCCGACCGCGGCGGCGGCCGCCCCGTGGCCGCGCTCGCATACGGCGTCGAGCGCATCGCCCGCGGCGCGGCGCGGGGCGAGGCCGTGCTCATGCAATGGCGCTGGGCGGGAGCGCTGGTGCTGCTTCTGGCGGGACTGCTCTGGCTCCTGCTCTGAGTGCGGGGCTTGCGCGGCGGCGCGCGATCGGCTTCGATCGCATCCGCTTCGCGGGGGAACAGGGGAGGCAGCGCAGACCATGGTGCAGAATTTCCGCCACAACGAGATCCTCAAGCTCGCCCGCGAGCAGGGCAATGTCGTCGTCGAGGACCTCGCGCGCCATTTCGGGGTCACGCTGCAGACGATCCGGCGCGACCTGACCGAACTGTGCGATGCCGGGCGGCTGACGCGCGTCTATGGCGGCGCGGTGCTGCCCTCGGGGGTGAGCAATATCGGCTACGAGGAGCGGCGCATGCTCAATGCCGAGGCCAAGGAGGCGATCGCCCGGCGCATCGCCGAAGACATTCCCAACGCCGCCTCCGTCTTCCTCAATATCGGCACCACGACCGAGGCCGTCGCCCGCGCGCTGCTGCGTCACCGCGATCTCATGGTGGTGACCAACAATCTCAATGTCGCCAATATCCTCGCGGCCAATGACAGCATCGAGGTGATCGTCGCCGGCGGGGTGCTGCGGCGCGCCGATGGCGGGCTCGTCGGCGACGTCACGCTGGAAATGGTGCGCCATTTCAAGGTCGATATCGCCGTGATCGGCACCTCGGCGCTCGACGAGGAGGGCGATCTGCTGGACTTCGACTTTCGCGAGGTGCGCGTGAGCCAGGCCATCATCCGACAGGCGCGGGCGAGCTATCTCGCCGCCGACGTGTCGAAATTCGCCCGCACCGCGCCGGTGCGCATCGCCGCCCTCGCCGAGATCGACGCCTTCTACACCGACGCGCCGCCTCCCGCCGCCGTCACCGATCTGTGCCGCGACTGGGGCACGCGCATCGCGCTCGCCGGACCCGCCGCGCAAGCTTGACGCCGCGCCCGCACTCGACTAACGCAAAGCCTGCGCGGGTATGGTGTAATGGTAGCGCCCCAGCCTTCCAAGCTGGTAGTGCGGGTTCGATTCCCGCTACCCGCTCGTCGCGGTCCCGGCCGCCGCGGCGCCAATGCCGCCGAAGCCGCGCGCACCCGCCGCCACGACCAGAATCAGCAGCGCATACGCGGCGCGCCGCACGCACCCCTGCCGATGGATTGGCCGAGCACCGGACCCGATGGCGGCCGTTCCCGGCAGGATCGGGCGCGCGGGATCGGTGGGGCTCGGCCCCGCCGCGGGACCCGTTTGCGCGGCCGCGCGCCGAAAGCGGCACCGCGACGCGCGCGCACTTGCCGCAGCGCCGCATGGTGCTAACTGCTGCCCGGTCACAAGGAGCAGTCCCGCCCGATGCGCGATTTCGCCTTTCCCACGGCCCCCTCGGCGGCAACCTTCACATCCGCCGATACCCTGCCGCCGCGCGCCCCGCGCGCGATGCCGGTGCGCGCCCTGCACCGTAACGGCGGGGTCGTCGCCTGCGGACCGACGCAGTCGGGCGTGCGCGATGCGCGCATCGCCTTCGTCGTTCTGACGCTGTCGCTCGCCGCGGCGATGGTCGCGACGCTGGCGCATGCGCTCGAGCCGGCGCGCGCCGGGGTCGCCGGGGTCGTGGCGATCCTCGCGCTGTTCACGCTCAACGCGCTGTGGCTTTCCGCGGCGGCGGCCTCGGCGCTGCTCGGGGCGGGCGCGGCGCGCCGGCTCGCGCAGCCGGCGCCGGGCTGGACGCCGCGCGGGCGCACCGCGCTTCTGTGCCTCGTCTGCGGCGAGGATCCGGCGATGATCGCGACGAATCTGCGCGTGATGCGCCGCGAGCTTCTGCGCGCCGGGCTGCTCGGCAAGCATGGCGACATCTTCGTGCTCTCCGACACCCGGGACCCCGGCGCCATCGCCGCCGAAGAGCGCGCGCTGTCGGAGTTGATCCGCCTGCCCGGCATCCATTACCGGCGTCGCCACGACAATGCCGGGCGCAAGCCGGGCAATATCCGCGACTGGATGCAGAGCTGGGGCGGGCATTACGACTACATGCTGGTGATGGATGCCGACAGCCGCATGAGCGGCGCGCGCGTGCGCGAGCTTGTCCATCACATGGAGCGGCGGCCTCGGCTCGGGCTGTTGCAGACCGGCACGCGCCCGCTGCCGGGCGGCTCGCGGCTGACCGAGCTGCAGCGGCTTTCCGCGCGGCTCGCCGGGCTCACGGCGATCAACGGGCTCGCCCGCATCACCGGGGATGCCGGCAATTTCTGGGGTCATAACGCCCTTCTGCGCACCCGTGCCTTCGCCGAGGCGGGCGGGCTACCGCGGCTGAGCGGGCCGGCGCCGATGGGGGGCGATCTGCTCAGCCATGATTTCGTCGAGGCTGCCTGGCTGCGCCGGGCGGGCTGGGCCGTGGAGATCGCGCCCGAGGCGCGCGGCTCCTTCGAGGAAGGCCCCGCCGACATGGCCGATTTCCGCGCCCGCGACCGGCGCTGGTGCCAGGGCAACATGCAGCATCTGCGCCTGCTCGGCGCGCGCGGGCTGCACCCGGTGAACCGGCTGATGCTGGCGAGCGGGGTGCTGATGTATCTGGCCGCGCCGGTCTGGCTTGCGTTGGTGCTGATGCTGATGCTCGAGCTCGTCTCGATCGCCTCGGCGCTGCCCTTCCTCGTCTCGATCGGCGTGCTGCTGTCGCCCAAGGCCGCCGCAATGGCGCGGTGGATGCGGGGCCAGGGCCTGCGCCGCCGGCAGGTGGTCGCGCGCGCGGCGCTGCGCGAGCTGTGGCAGTCGGCGCTGATCGCGCCGATCCTGATGCTGCGCCAGATCCAGGCAGTGGGCGCGGTGGCGCTCGGACATGACTGCGGCTGGAAGGAAAGGCCGCGCAGCACCCTCGCGCGACTTCCGGCGGGAACGCTCGAAAGCTTCGCCGGGCTCGCGATGATGGCGCTGATGCTGGCACAGCACCCGCCCCATGCGCTGCCCTGGGCGGCACCCGTGCTGGTGCCGCTGATCGCGGCGCCATGGGTGATCCGCTGGATCGACCGGCCGGCGCGCGGCTGAGCCGCGGCGGGCATTACTCGGCGGGGCCGGTGCGCTCCTCGATGCGCTCGGCCACGGCTTCGGCGCGCGCGGCGAGTTCGGCGAGCTCGTCGGCGAGATCGGCAGGCAGCACCGGCACCTCGACCCGTTCGGGCCGCGCGCGCATCGCGCCGAGCGCCGACTCGGCCTCCGACAGCCGCGCGCGCAGCGCGTCGAGCTCGGCCTCCAGCCCGGTCGTCCGATCCGCCAGCAGCAGCCCCGCCAACAGCAGGACCCGCGCATTCGAAAGCTGCGCCCCCTGTCCGAGCACCGTCTGCGCCTGCGCGTCGAGCAGCGCCGCGGCAGCCTGGAGCTGGGCCTCCTCGCCGGGCTGGCAGGCGACCCTGAACTCGCGTCCGCCGATGGTAATGGTCTGCTCAGGCATTGCGGTCCTCCGCGATCAGGGGGGCGAGGGCGTCGAGGATCTCCTGCATCTCGGCGGCTTCGGCGCGGCGCTCGGCGCGCAGCGCCTCGAGCTCGGCCGTCATCGAGCGTGAGAGCAGATCGCCATCCGCGCCGCCGTCCTCGGCGGCTTCGCGCAGCGCCGCATTGGCCTGCATCAGCGCGGCATTGGCCGATTTGAGCCGCGCGACCTCACGGCTCAGCGTGTCGAGCTGCGCGCGCGTCTCGCCCTGCGGCGCGGCGGCGCCGTCGGGCGCGCCGGACTGAAGCTGCGCGGCGAGTTCGGCGCGCGCCGACCGCTCGGCCTCGAGTTCCGCCTCGAGACGCGCGCGCGCCGCCGCCCCGTCGCCGTCGCCCCCGCCCGGGTTCAGCGACGCCGCCGCGCGGTCGATCCGCTCGAGCGCCTCGTTGATGCGCCGCGAATAATCGGAGATTTCGCTCATCGCCCTCTCCCTTTGCCCGGCCCGGCGGCGAATCGGTTCGCGCCCATGCCGCGGAATGATAACGCAATTCGGGCCGGGGATGCGCCCCCTTCCCGCCGGCCGGCGGCGCCGCGCTTGAACTTCGCCGTCGGGCTGCTATCACCCCCGCGACGTAACCCCAGCCATGAGGGAATGCCAAGTGGATATCGCGAGCCTGCGCGCCGAGCACCCCGAGCACTGGAACAAGGCCTGCGCGATCCGTGCGCTGGCGATGGATGCGGTCCAGGCCGCAAATTCGGGCCATCCGGGCATGCCGATGGGGATGGCCGATGCCGCCACGGTGCTGTTCGAGCGTCATCTCAAGTTCGACGCCGCCGCGCCCGACTGGCCGGATCGCGACCGCTTCATCCTTTCGGCCGGGCACGGCTCGATGCTGCTCTATGCGCTGTTGTACCTGACCGGCACACCCGGCATGACGATGGACGAGCTGCGCAATTTCCGCCAGCTCGGGGCGAGGACTGCGGGCCATCCCGAATACGGCCATGCCCCCGGCATCGAGACAACGACCGGGCCGCTCGGCCAGGGCCTGGCCAACGCCGTGGGCTTCGCGATGGCCGAGGAAGCCATGCGCGCGCAGTTCGGCCCCAAGCTTGTCGATCACCACACCTGGGTGATCGCCGGGGATGGCTGCCTGATGGAGGGCATCAGCCAGGAGGCGATCGGGCTGGCCGGGCGCCAGAAGCTCGGCAGGCTGATCGTGCTGTGGGACAATAACGGCATCTCCATCGACGGCGATGTGGCGCTGTCCGACATCACCGACCAGCGGGCGCGCTTTGCCGCCTCGGCATGGGAGGTCATCGCCTGCGACGGGCACGACCCGGCCGATATCGACCGTGCCCTGAGCGCCGCGAAGACCTCCGACCGCCCCACCCTCGTCGATTGCAAGACGCATATCGGCTTCGGCGCGCCCGGCAAGCAGGACACCGCCGCCGCGCACGGCGCGCCGCTCGGCGACGAGATCATCAAGGCCACTCGCGAGGCCTATGGCTGGCCGCACGGCCCCTTCGAGATCCCCGCCGACATCAAGGCCGACTGGGAGGCCATCGGCCGGCGCGGCGGCGCCGCACATGCTGCCTGGCGCGAGCGGCGCGATGCGCTCGGCAGCGGCCGGCGCGCGGAATTCGACCGCCGCCTTGCCGGCGATGCCCCGAAGCGCCTCTCCGCTACGGTCAAGTCGCTCAAGAAGCGACTCAGCGCGGAGGCGCCCAAGGTCGCCACCCGCAAGGCCAGCGAGATGGCCCTCGCGGCGATCAACCCCGTCGCCCCCGAAACGCTCGGCGGCTCGGCGGATCTGACCGGGTCGAACAACACGCTCACCGAGGGGCTCGGGATCTTCGGCCCCGACAACCGCAAGGGCCGCTACGTCCATTACGGCATCCGCGAGCACGCCATGGCCGCGGCGATGAACGGCATGGCGCTGCATGGCGGCATCCGGCCCTATGGCGGCACCTTCCTCGTCTTCGCCGATTACGCGCGCGGGGCGATGCGGCTTTCGGCGTTGGCGGGGGTGCCGGCGGTCTATGTGATGACGCATGACAGCATCGGGCTCGGCGAGGACGGGCCGACGCACCAGCCGATCGAGCATCTGGCCATGCTGCGCGCCACGCCGAACATGACCGTGCTGCGCCCCGCCGACGCCGTCGAGACTGCCGAGGCCTGGGAGATCGCGCTCACGCACAGCGACGGGCCGAGCGTGCTGGCGCTGTCGCGGCAGGGGCTCGAGACGCTGCGCACCAAGCACAGCACGAAGAACCTCAGCGCGCAGGGCGCCTATGTGCTCGCCGAGGCGGAGGGCAAGCGGCGCGCGATCCTGCTCGCCACCGGCTCCGAGGTCGGCATCGCGATGGCGGCGCGCGATACGCTGCAGGCCGAGGGGATCGGCACGCGCGTCGTTTCGATGCCCTCCTGGGAGCTCTTTGCCGCGCAGGACGAACGCTACCGCCGCCGCGTGCTGCCCGCCGGGCCGGTGCGCGTCGCGGTGGAGGCGGCATCGCGCTTCGGCTGGGACCGCTGGCTGTGCGGCGAGCGCGGGCGCGAGGCAAAAGCCGGTTTCGTGGGGATGCAGGGCTTCGGGGCCTCGGCGCCGGCCCCGGCGCTCTATGACAGCTTCGGCATCACCGCCGCGGCCGTGGCCGAGCGGGTGCGCGCGCTCACCGGTTGAGCGGCGCAGCCCCCGGTTGAGCGGCGCACCGCCGGTTGGCGCTAACGGCGCTGTTTTTGCGCTAACATGCTGATTGTGACGGAATTTCGCTCTTTCGCGATGGCCGCTGGCCGCGTATGTACAGCGCAGGAACGATGCGCGGCGGCGCGCGAGCATGGAGAGCGGAGCATGACGATCACCATCGGCATCAACGGGTTCGGACGCATCGGGCGCTGCACGCTGGCGCATATCGCCGAGAGCGGTCGCAACGACGTGCAGGTCGTGGGCATCAACGCCACCGGGCCGATCGAGACCAATGCGCATCTGCTCAAGTATGACAGCGTCCATGGCCGCTTTCCGGGGCAGATCCGGGTCGAGGGCAACACGCTCGATCTCGGGCAGGGGCCGATCCGCGTCGCCTCGACCTACGACCCCGGCGAGCTCGACTGGACCGGGGTCGATGTGGTGCTCGAATGCACCGGCAAGTTCAACAGCCGCGACAAGGCCGCCATCCATCTCGAGCGCGGCGCGCAGCGCGTGCTCGTCTCCGCGCCCGCGAAGAACGCCGACAACACCGTCGTCTACGGCGTCAATCACCGCACGCTCACCGATGCGCATCACGTCGTCTCGAACGGCTCCTGCACCACGAACTGCCTCGCCCCGCTTGCAAAGGTGCTCAATGACGCGATCGGGATCGAGCGCGGCATCATGACCACCGTGCACGCCTATACGGGCGATCAGCCCGCCCTCGACCGGCGCCATGACGATCTCTACCGCGCCCGCGCCGCCGCGATGGCGATGATCCCGACCTCGACGGGGGCGGCGAAGGCCATCGGCGAGGTGCTGCCCGAACTCGCCGGCAAGCTCGACGGAAGCGCCATCCGCGTGCCGACCCCGAATGTCAGCGCCGTCGATCTGACCTTCGAGACGGGCCGCGACGTTACCGTCGAGGACGTCAACGAGGTGGTGCGCGAGGCCGCCGCGGGCTCCATGGGCGCCGTGCTCGCCTATGACCCCGAGCCCAAGGTCTCCGTCGATTTCAACCACACCACGCATTCCTGCATCTTCGCGCCGGACCAGACGCGCGTCGTCGGAGGGCGCACGGTGCGGGTGCTGGCCTGGTATGACAACGAGTGGGGCTTCTCGGCGCGCATGGCCGACACTGCCGCCGCGATGGGCCGGCTCCTGCATTGACGCGGGCGCGCTTCAGGGCCGGGGCGCGGTGACCGATCGGATCGCGCTGGGTATCGGGCTCGTCCTCGCGGCGGTGATCGCCGCGGATCTGTTCTTCTTCGGCTGGAACCTGCACCTTTTCCTCGGCCGCCAGCTCGACGGCCTCATCGACTATGTCAGCTTCTGGCGCTGATCGGCGCCGTGACGGGCGCAGCTTGCGCGCACCGGGCGGTTCGACGCCGCGCGGCGATGTCACGTTCGGAGGGGGCGCGCGGCGACACGGGGCTCGCAACCGGGCGACCGCCACGAATTCCGCAGGACTCCGTCAAGCGCGGGGCCGCCGGTCATGCTACCCTGCGCGCCGGACGCGAAATCCGGCAAGGGGGCAGCCATGCGCGAGAGCGAAAACGGCCCGGTGATGCGGGCGCAGCTGGGCGATGCCGCGGTCACCATCGTCAGCGACGGCAGCGTCGCCTTCCCGGTGGACTTCTTCTACGCCGAAGCCCCCGCCGAGGAGCGCGCGGCGCTGCGCGCGGCCTTCGGCCAGGCGCCGGACACGCACCGCATGGCGGCCAATGTCATGGTGCTCGATCTCGACGGGCGGCGGATCCTCATCGATGCCGGGGGCGGCGGCAAGTTCCAGCCCAGCGGCGGCGCCCTGCCCGAAAGCCTGCAGGCGGCGGGGATCGCGCCCGAAAGCATCGATCTCGTCGTCTTCACCCATCTGCACCCCGACCATCTGTGGGGGGTGACGGACGCCGACAATGCCGCCCCGGCCTTTCCCGAAGCCGGCTGCATCGCCCCCGAGACCGAGCTTGCCTTCTGGCGCCAGGACGGGCTCGCCGAGCGCATGCCGAACGAGTTCGCGGCCTGGATCGCGCGCGAGACGCGGGCGCATCTGGACCGTATCGCGGATCGGATGCACCCCGTCGCGCCCGGCGACGCGATCATCGACGGCCTCCGCTACCGCCCCAGCCCCGGCCACACGCCGGGCCATGCCGCGATCGTGATCGTGCGCGGCGACGAGACGCTCGTGGTCACGGGCGATGTGCTCACCGATCCGGTCGCGGCCTTCGCGCGGCCGGACTGGCCGCTCGGGGTCGATGCCGACGCCGAACAGGGCGCGGCGACCCGCCGCGAGCTGCTCGAGAGCCTCGCCGGCGCACGGGCGCGCATCTTCGCCAATCACCTGCCCGGCGGCGGGCTCGGTCATGTGGCGAAGGTCGATGGCGGCTATCGCTGGGTGCCGGCCGACTGGGCGGTGTGAGATCACGCGCGCGGCGGCGCGTACTCCGCCGGATCGAGCTTCGCGGGCCGGCCCGGAAGCGAGAGGCGCATCTCGGCGGGCGCGGATTCGGCGATCACGCTGCCGCCGCGCACCACCGTCAGCCGGTTTGCGCGCAGGCGCAGCGCCTCCAGCGCATCGCGCGCCTGCAGGATCACGAAATCCGCCCGGCACCCCGGCGCGAGGCCATACCCATCGAGCCCCAGCGCGCGGGCGGGGTTTTCCGTGACCGCCGCGAAGGCCTGCGCGCGCGCCTCGAGCGCGGTCATCTGCGCGACATGCAGCCCCATCTGCGCCACCTCGAGCATGTCGCCCGAGCCCTGCGCATACCAGGGGTCCATCACGCAATCATGCCCGAAGGCGACATTGACCCCCGCCGCCATCAACTCGGGCACGCGGGTGAGCCCGCGGCGCTTCGGATAGCTGTCATGGCGGCCCTGCAGGGTGATGTTGACGAGCGGGTTGGCGATCACGTGCAGTTCGGCCTCCGCGATCAGCGGGATCAGCTTGGAGACGTAGTAATTGTCCATCGAATGCATCGAGGTCAGATGCGAGGCCGCCACCCGGCCCTGCAGCCCGCGCCGCAGCGTCTCGTTGGCGAGCGTCTCGACATGGCGCGACATGGGGTCGTCGCTCTCGTCGCAATGCATGTCCACGCGCAGCCCGCGCTCGGCGGCGATGGCGCACAGCTCGGCCACCGAGGCCGCGCCCTCGGCCATGGTGCGCTCGAAATGCGGGATGCCGCCCACGACCTC
>SLQD01000247.1 GCA_007131685.1 Paracoccaceae bacterium
ATCGCGCGCGCGCTTGTCCATCAGCCCGTCGAGATGGCGGCGCAGGTCGCCATCCGTGATGACGCCCGCGAGACGCTCGCCCTCCATCACCAGCGCCACGCCGAAGCCCTTCGCCGTCATCGTGACGAGCACCTCGCCCATCGGCATCTCCGGCGTCACGAGCGGCAGGCGCTCGCCGCTATGCATCATGTCGCGCACCCGCAGGAACTGCGCACCGAGCTTGCCGCCCGGATGGAAGACATGGAAGGCATCGCCGTCGAATCCGCGCAGCCGCATCAGCGTGATCGCCAGCGCATCGCCGAGCGCCATCGAGCAGGTCGTCGAGGTCGTCGGCGCCATGCCGATACCGCAGGCCTCGGGCGAGTCCGGCAGTTCGAGCACGATCTCCGACTGGCGCGCGAGGGTGCTGTCGGCGGCCTTCGTGACCGTGATGATCGGGATCGAGAAGCGGCGGCAATAGGCGACGAGATCGTGCATCTCGCGCGTCTCGCCCGAGTTGGAGATGAACAGGCACACATCCTCGCGCGTGATCATCCCGAGATCGCCATGGCTCGCCTCGGCGGGATGCACGAACAGTGCGGGCGTTCCCGTCGAGGACAGCGTCGCGGCGACCTTGTGCGCCACATGCCCGGACTTGCCCATCCCGGAGGTCACCACCCGCCCGCGCGCCGACAGGATCCGCCGCACCGCGTGATCGAAGCCCGCCGGCAACGCGGCGGCCATGCGCAACAGCGCGTCGCCCTCGATTTGCAGCACCTCGCGCGCAGTGGCCTCGATCGCCACGGTCTGCGCCGCCGGTGCCGCCGAATGCGTGGAATCGTCCATCGAATCCGCCCTGTCCGGCCGCCCGTTTCGACTGCGTTCCTAGCATGACCCCCGCGCGGATGCACGCGCCCGCGCACTTGCATGCGCCGCGTCCGCATGAAACGCTGTGCGCGCAACCACTGGGAGACGAGCGGCGTGACAGACGGCGATGAACATGCGCGGGTGGTGGCGTTTCTGTCCGATCCGGCGGCGCATGGCGGCGCAGCGGTGGAGGTCGCGCAGACCCATGGCGCGCTGGTCTTTCTCGCCGGTGACCGGGCCTACAAGCTCAAGCGCGACATCTCCTATGACTACCTGGATTTCTCCACCCCGGAGCGCCGCCGCGCCATGCTGCAGCGCGAGCTCGATCTCAACCGCGCCGCCGCGCCCGAGATCTATGACGGCCTCGTCGCGGTGACGCGCACCGCCACGGGTGGCTTCGAGCTGGGGGGCGTGGGGCAGCCGGTGGAATGGGTGCTTCGCATGCGCCGGTTTCCCGCCGAGGCCGAGCTCGCCGAGATTGCGCGACGCGACGGCATCGATCCCGCGCTCGCCGATGCGATCGGGGCGGTCGTGGCGCGCTATCACGCCGATGCCGCGCCCGCCGCGACGGATGACGGCGCCGGGCGGATCGGGCGTGTCATCGCCGACATCCTCTCGAGCCTCGCCGATATGGAGGATGCGCTCGATCCCGCGGCGGTGGCGCGGCTGCGCGGCGCGGCCGAGGCCGCGCTCGGGCGTGTCGCGCCGCTTCTGGATGCGCGCGCCCGGGCGGGGTTCGTGCGCCGCTGCCACGGCGATCTGCATCTGGGCAATCTCGTCGTCATCAAGGGGCGGCCGGTGCCCTTCGACGCGCTCGAATTCGACGAGCGGCTGGCGACGACGGATGTGCTCTACGATCTGGCCTTCCTGCTGATGGATCTGATGCATGCGGGGCTGCGCCCGGCGGCGAACCGGGTGCTCGGCCGGTACCTCGCCCATGCCGACACGCCGGACCATCACGACGGGCTCGCCGCGCTGCCGCTCTTTCTGGCGCTGCGCGCGGCAATCCGGGCGATGGTCGCGGTTCAGCGCGCGCGGCTCGCCAAAGACCCGGCCGAGGGGCGTGCCGAGGCGCGCGGCTATCTCGCCGATGCGGCGGCCTATCTCGATCCGCCCGGCCCGGCGCTCGTGGCGGTGGGCGGGCTGTCGGGCAGCGGCAAGACCACGCTCGCGGCCGGTCTCGCCCCCGGGATCGGTGCGGCCCCCGGCGCGGTGCATCTGCGCAGCGACATCGAGC
Organism: Paracoccaceae bacterium; assembly: GCA_007131685.1. GTDB lineage: Bacteria > Pseudomonadota > Alphaproteobacteria > Rhodobacterales > Rhodobacteraceae > Alkalilacustris. The sequence goes on from SLQD01000247.1 coordinate 2,084, forward strand.
GCAAGATCATGTTCGGTGTCGATCCGCTGGAGCCGCTGCCGGCCGAGGGCTACCGCAGCGAGGTGGGCGCGCAGGTGTATGAGCGGCTGCGCGAGCGCGCCGCGCGGGCGCTGCGGGCCGGGCACTCGGTGCTGCTCGACGCCGTGCACGACATCGACGCCGAGCGCGCCGCCGCCGAGGCGCTTGCGGCGCGCGCCGGGGTGCCCTTCGCGGGGTTGTGGCTCGAGGCAGACCCGCAGGCGCTCGTCGCGCGGGTGAGCGCGCGCCGCGGCGACGCCTCGGATGCCGATGCTGCCGTGGTACGCCGGCAGCTCGAGGCGGCGCCCGCGGCCGTGGATTGGCACACCGTGGATGCCTCGGGATCGGCGCCCGAGACGCAGGCGCGCGCGCGCGAAGTGCTGGCGCCGCTTCTGACACGTTCGTGAGCCATGTGCCCGGGTTGACGAAACGGGCCGGGTCGCCTTGCCATTCTGCGGGGCGCTCGATAAGTTGCGCGCCAATTGCGCGGGGCCGGCCCGGACCCCGTCGCTTCGCACATCCACGCACGAGGAGCGTTCATGTTCGTTACCCCCGCCCATGCCCAGGACGCCGCCGGCGGCGTCGGGGCGTTCGCAAGCTTCATCCCGCTGATCCTGATCTTCGCGATCATGTGGTTCCTGCTGATCCGTCCGCAGCAGAAGAAGCTCAAGGAGCATCGCGCGATGGTCGAGGCGCTGCGCCGCGGCGACCAGGTCGTCACCCAGGGCGGGGTGGTCGGCAAGGTCACCAAGGTCAAGGAAGACGGAGAGGCCGAGGTCGAGATCGCGGATGGCGTGCGGGTGCGGGTGCTCAAGCACACCATCGCCAGCGTCATCAACAAGGGCGAACCGGCGAACGACTGACGCGCGCCCCCGGCGCGCCGGACTGACGGGACAGGCCGCGCATGCTGCATATTCCGATCTGGAAACGGATCATCATCTGGGGACTCTGCGCCACCGCGCTGATCTTCGCGATGCCCAACCTGTTCTATGACAGGGTGGAACGTTACTCCGACGCCGAGCGCATGGTCGAGATGGCCGGCGAGATCGCCACCGACGAACAGGCCGTCGATCTCGATCTCTGGCCGGGCTGGCTGCCCTCGACGATCGTTCATCTCGGGCTCGACCTGCGCGGTGGGGCGCATCTGCTCGCCGAGGTGCAGGTCGAGGATGTCTATGCCGACCGCATGGATGCCCTCTGGCCCGCGGTGCGCGACCTGCTGCGCGACGAGCGCGACACGGTCGGCAATATCCGCCGCCAGGAGTCCGAACCGGCCGAGCTGCGCGTGCAGATCTCCGAGCCCGACGGCATGGATCGCGCGCTCGAGCTGGTGCGCGATCTCGCGCAGCCGGTCACCGGCGGCGCTGCCCCGGGCAGCACCGATCTCGACATCGGCTCGGACGGTGACGAGATCGTCGTGACCCTCTCGGATGCCGAGCGTCGCGCCACCGATGACCGCACAATGCGCACCGCCGTGGAGATCGTGCGCAACCGCATCGATGAGGTCGGCACCCGCGAGCCCAACATCCAGCGCCAGGGCGCACAGCGCATCCTGATCCAGGTCCCCGGCGTCGACTCCGCCGATGAGATCAAGGAGCTCATCGGCACCACCGCGCGGCTGACCTTCCATCCGGTGCTCGATTCGACGAGCGATCCCGACACCACGGTGGACACCGGCGAGGCGCTGTTTCCCTCGATGGAGGAAGAGGGGCGCTATTACCTGGTCGAGAGCGCGCATGTCGTCAGCGGCGATCAGCTCGTCGATGCGCAGCCGAGCTTCGACGAGAACAACCGTCCCGCCGTCAATTTCCGCTTCAACCCGGCCGGCGGGCGCGCCTTCGGCGATTTCACCGCGGAGAATATCGGCTCGCCCTTCGCCATCGTCCTCGATGACGAGGTCATCTCCGCGCCGGTGATCCGCAGCCACATCCCGGGCGGCTCGGGCATCATTACCGGCGACTTCACCGTCGAGGAATCGACCCAGCTCGCCGTGCTCCTGCGCTCGGGCGCGCTGCCGGCGGAGCTGACCTTCCTCGAGGAGCGCACCATCGGCCCCGAGCTCGGCCAGGACAGCATCGATGCGGGACGCATCGCCTCGATCGTGGCGCTGGCCGCAGTGCTCGGCTTCATGCTGCTCAGCTACGGGCTGTTCGGCATCATCGCGAATATCGCGCTCCTGCTCAATATCGGGATGATCTTCGGGCTCCTGTCGCTGATCGGGGCGACGCTGACGCTGCCGGGGATCGCGGGGATCGTGCTGACCATCGGCATGGCCGTCGATGCCACGGTGCTCATCTTCGAGCGGATAAGAGAAGAGTTGCGCACCGCAAAGGGCCCCGCGCGCGCAATCGAGCTGGGCTACGAGAAGGCCATGTCGGCGATCCTCGATGCCAACATCACCACCTTCATCACCGCGGGCATCCTGTTCGCGATGGGGGCGGGGCCGGTGCGCGGCTTCGCGGTCACGCTCGGGCTCGGCATCCTGACCTCGGTCTTCACCGCGCTGTTCATCACGCGGCTGATGATCGTGATGTGGTTCGAGCGCAAGCGGCCCAAAACCTTCGCCATCTAGGGGGCGTCATGCGACTTAAACTGGTTCCCCAGGACACGACGATCGACTTCTTCAAGCACTGGAAGACGACCTTCGGCGCCTCGATGGTGGCGATGGTGCTCTCGCTGGTGGTGGTGGCGATCATCGGGCTCAATTTCGGCATCGATTTCCGCGGCGGCACCTCGGTGCGCACCCAGGCCGAGGAACCCATCGACATCGCGGAGTATCGCGCCGCCGTGGAGGGGCTCGGCTTCGGGGATGTCAACATCACCGAGGTCTACGATCCCGGTTTCGCCGATGACGAGAATGTCGCCCAGATCAATATCCAGGCTCAGGAGGGGCAGGAGAGCGTCGGCAGCGACACCATCGCCGAGCTCGAGCGCACCCTGCAGGAGATCGATCCGACGCTGAGCTTCACCTCGGTGGAGTCCGTCGGCCCGACCGTGTCGGGCGAACTCATCCAGGCGGCGGTCCTCGCGGTCGCCGCGGCGCTCGGGGCTGTTCTGTTCTATATCTGGCTGCGCTTCGAGTGGCAGTTCTCGCTCGGCGCGGTGGCCGCGCTCGTGCATGACGTGACGCTGACGCTGGGGATATTCGCCATCCTGCAGATCCGCTTCGATCTGGCGATCATCGCCGCGTTGCTCACGATCGTGGGCTACTCGCTCAACGACACGGTGGTCGTGTTCGACCGCATCCGCGAGAATCTCGTCAAGTACAAGAAGCGCCCGCTCAAGGAGGTGTTCAACATCTCCATCAACGAGACGCTCTCGCGCACGGTGATGACCTCGGTGACGACGCTTCTCGCGCTGCTGTCGCTGTTCGTGCTCGGCGGCGACGTGATCCGCGGCTTCGTCTTCGCGATGATCTGGGGCGTGATCGTGGGGACCTACTCCTCGGTCTTCGTCTCCTCGGCGGTGCTGCTCTTTCTCGGCGTCAAGCGCGACTGGTCCAAGGCGACGGACGAGGCCGCGGGCACCCGCTTCGCCAAGCCCAACAAGGAAGCTTGAGCGCGCTCGAGCCCGCGCTCGCCACCCACGGGCTCGGCTGGCTGATCCTCGCCGCCAGCCTCGCGGGGCTGGTGCGCGGCTTCACGGGCTTCGGCACCGCGCTCGTCTTCATGCCGGTGGCCGGCGCGGTCGTTCCGCCGTTCTGGGCGCTCGTTGTGCTCGTGGTGATGGACTCGATCGGGCCGCTGCCGAACCTGCCGCGCGCGCTGCGCGACGGGTCGCCGCGCGAGGTGGCGCGGGTGATGGGCGGGGTGATCGTCGGGCTGCCGATGGGGGTGTGGCTGCTGGACAGGCTGCCGGTGACGGTGTTCCAGTGGGCGGTATCGGTGCTCGCGCTCGCGCTCGTCGCGATCCTTCTTTGCGGCTGGCGCTATCGCGGCCCGCACGGGCCGGTGGTGTCGGGCGCTGCGGGGTGGGTGTCGGGGTTTCTGGGCGGCAGCACCGGCCTCGGCGGGCCGCCCGTGGTGCTCTATTACATGGCGAGCGGATTGCCCGCGGTGCAGTTGCGCGGCAATTTCCTGCTCTTCTTCGTGGGGATCAACGCGGCCTTTCTGGTGACCCTGGCCGTGATGGGGCATCTGGCGCTCGCGGCGGCGGTGCTCGGGCTGGTGCTGGTGCCGCCCTTTCTGTTGGCCAACATTCTCGGCGCTGCTATGTTCCGGCCCGAGCGCGAGGCGCTCTATCGCGGCGTCGCCTTCGGGATCATCACGCTGGCGGCGCTTTCGGGGATGCCTGTCTGGCGGTGATTGATCCGGAGGTGACGATGCGGCTCGAGGAACTCCGCTTTCCCGATGCGCTGCCGATCGAGGGCTACGGCCCCGGTTTCTTCCGCGTGGGCGGCGAGTTGCACCGCGGCGCGGTCCTGGTGATGCCCGGCGCGGTGCATGCCTGGGGCGGTTTCGAGGACAGCGCGACGCTGCTCGCCGTCGCCGCCGAGCTCGATGTCCTCTTCGTCGGCACGGGGGCCGAGATCCGCCACATCCCCGCCGCCCTGCGCGACCCGGTCGAGGCGGCGGGGCCGGGCATCGAGATCATGGCCAGCCCCGCAGCGTGCCGCAGCTACAACGTGCTGCTCTCGGAGGGCCGTCGCATCGCGGCGGCGCTCATTCCCATCGGCTGAGCGGCGGGGCTTGACCCGGCGCGCGCAAAGCCTCTTATTCCGGGTAGCGAAACGAGACACGAGAGGACAAGAAAATGGCGTTCGAACTTCCTGACCTGCCCTATGCCCATGACGCGCTGGCCGATCTCGGCATGTCGCGCGAGACCATGGAGTATCACCACGACATCCATCACAAGGCCTATGTCGACAACGGCAACAAGCTGATCGCGGGCACCGAATGGGAGGGCAAACCCGTCGAGGAGATCATCACGGGCACCTATGACAGCGGCGCCGTGGCGCAATCGGGCATCTTCAACAACGCCTCGCAGCACTGGAACCATACCCAGTTCTGGCAGATGATGGCCCCGGGCGCGAACAAGAAGATGCCCGGCGAGCTGGAGAAGGCGCTCGACGGCGCCTTCGGGTCGGTGGACAAGTTCAAGGAGGCCTTCGCCGCCGCCGGGGCGGGGCAGTTCGGCTCGGGCTGGGCCTGGCTCGTCAAGGACAAGGATGGCAGCCTGAAGGTCACCAAGACCGAGAACGGCGTCAATCCGCTGTGCTTCGGGCAGACCGCGCTTCTGGGCTGCGATGTGTGGGAGCACAGCTACTACATCGATTTCCGCAACAAGCGCCCGGCCTATCTTCAGAACTTCCTCGACAATCTCGTCAACTGGGAAGACGTGGCCGCGCGGCTCGCGAAGGCCTGATCCGGCCGCAGCGCAGCGACACGGCCCCCGCGCCCCGGCGCGGGGGTTTTCGCTTGTGGCCGGCGCGTGTGCCCGGCACCGTGCCCGCAAACAGGGGGACGTGATGAGCGAGGGCGCGCGCGGGGTCGCGGCGATGGTGGCGGCCTGCACCTTCTGGGGGCTGTCATCGATCTATTACAAGCTGCTCGACCATGTGCCGCCGCTCGAGGTGCTCGCGCATCGCACACTGTGGTCGCTGGTGTTCTTCGGCGCCGTGCTCGGCCTGCAGGGGCGGCTCGGGGGCATCGGACGCGTGCTCGCGGGCGGGCGCAGCGCGGCGCTGGCGCTCGCGGCGGGGCTGTTCATCTCCGCGAACTGGTTTCTCTTCATCTGGTCGGTGCAGACCGGGCGCGCGATGGAGGCGAGCCTCGGCTACTACATCTTCCCGCTCGTCGCGGTCGCCCTCGGCGCGCTGGTGCTGGGCGAGCGGCATGTGCCGGTAAAATGGGCCGCGGTCGCGCTTGCCGCGCTTGCCGTGGTTCTGCTCACATGGGGGCTCGGAGTGGCGCCCTGGGCCTCGGTGGGGATCGCGCTGACCTTCGGCGGCTACGGCCTCGTCAAGCGCTGGATCGCGGCGGGGCCGGTCGTGTCGGTGACCACGGAGATGCTCCTGCTTACCCCGCTCGCGCTCGGCTGGCTTTGGGGGGTGCATGCGCTCGGCTGGGCGCCGCTCGGGTCGGGGCCGGGAGCGGCGTTCGGCTCCGGCTGGCGCGACACGCTGCTGCTGATGCTGTCGGGGCCGATCACGGCGGGGCCGCTGATCCTGTTCAGCTATGCGTCCAAGCGCGCGAGCTACGCGACGATCGGGCTCGTGCAGTATCTCAACCCGACGCTGCAGTTTCTCGTCGCGACCTTCCTGTTTCGCGAGGCGTTCGGGATCTGGCAGGCCGTTGCCTTCGCGCTGATCTGGACGGCGCTGGTGATCTACACTCTGGCGAGCCTGCGTCAGGGGAGTGCCGCGCGCAGCGATGCCTCGAGCCCGGCGACGTCGTCCACCAGCACGAAATAATCGCGCAGGCTCGCGGCGGCGAATTCCTCGGCGATGACGTTGTCGATGAGGGCCCCGAGCGGGTCCCAGTAGCCGTTGGTATTGAGCAGCAGGATCGGCTTGTCGTGCAGGCCGAGCTGGCGCCAGGTGAGCACCTCGAAGAACTCGTCGAGCGATCCCGCCCCGCCGGGCAGCACCACGATCGCGTCCGAATTCATGAACATGACCTTCTTGCGCTCGTGCATCGTCTCGGTGACGACCTGGGTGCCGAGGCTGACGCTGGGGCGTTCCTTGCCCACCAGATGCGCGGGGATGACGCCGAAGGTCTGCGCCCCCGCGGCCTGCGCGGCGCGCGCGACCTCGCCCATGAGCCCGACATCGCCGGCCCCGAAGACCAGCCGCCAGCCATTGCGCGCGATCATCGCGCCCACGGCTGCGGCGTTCTCGCGATAGGCGTCGCGCGCGCCGTTGCGCGATCCGCAAAAGACACAGACGGCACGGCTCGGTCGGGTCATGGCGGGCATCGCCTTGTGCTGCCGGGGGGAATCGCTATCTAGGTTAAGAGGTGACCGCGGATGGGCGCAACGGCGCACATCCAGACTCTGGGGGCGACTACGCATGGCCGGCGCAACGGGCCTTGGCACGGCGGCGAAGCTGCTGATGGCGACCGCGATGGTCGCGGCTGCCGGCGCGGGGGCATATCTGCTCGTGGACGCGCAGGCCGCGCGCGAGTCCGGCCCGCAGGTCGCGCAGCAGGTCACCGAGGGTCACGCACCGCAGGCGGATGGCGCGCCGGTCGCCGCGCCGTCCGCCGACGCTGCCCCCGAAGCCGGCGCCGGCGCAGCGCCCGAGAGCGTAGATGCCTGGGTGTGCAT
>SLQD01000098.1 GCA_007131685.1 Paracoccaceae bacterium
AACGCGCCGCAGGGGAGGACGGCATGGCACGCGACGACAGCGCCATCATCGCCTTTCTCGAGTCGGTGCATCCCTATGACAGCCTGCCGCGGGACGAGCTGGCGCGGGTCGCCGGCTCTTTCGGCCGCAGGGAGGTCGCCGGTGGCGGGGACGTCTTCACCATCGGCACCCCGCTCGAGGGTCTCTATCTCGTGCGCGAGGGCGCCATCGAGGTGCGCGACGGGCACGGCGCCACGGTCTCCGTGCTCGGCCCGCGCAACAGCTTCGGCGAGCGCGGGCTGATGCGCGAGGGGCTCGCCGTCACCCATGCGCGGGCGAGCGAGGACTCGGTCCTTCTGCTGCTGCCCGGCGACGTGTTCCACCGGCTCCTCGCGGAGTATCCGGCCTTCGAGCGCTATTTCAACCGCGGCCGTTCGCCGGGGCTGCGCGGCAGCGATCTCGCCACGCTCAAGGTGGGCGATCTGATGAATCGCCGCCCCGTCACCTGCGCGGCCGGGGACAGCATCGCCGCCGCCGCGAAGCGGATGCGCGACGCGAAGGTCTCGAGCCTCGGCGTGCTCGAGAACGGCAAGCTGTGGGGCGTGGTCACGACGCGCGACCTGTCCAACCGGGTGCTCGCCGAGGGGCGCGACCCGTCGCGGCCCGTCCGCGAGGTGGCAACCCCCGATCCGATCACCCTGCCGCCCTCGGCGCTCGGCTCCGACATCCTCAACCTGATGCTCGAGCGCGGCATCGGTCATGTGCCGGTGGTCGAGGCCGGCGAGATGCGCGGCATGATCACCCACACGGACCTGACGCGCTTTCAGGCGATCAATTCCGCCCAGATCATCCGGGAGGTGGCCGCCGCCGGGGATGTCGCCGCGATGGGGCGGGCCACGGCGCGTATCCCGCAGCTCCTGGTCCAGCTCGTGGCCGCCCATAACGCGCACGAGGTCGTCACCCGGCTCGTCACCGATGTCGCCGATGCCGTCACGCGCCGGCTGCTGGCGCTGGCCGAGGCCGAGCTGGGGCCGCCGCCGGTGCCCTATCTCTGGCTCGCCTGCGGCAGCCAGGGCCGGCAGGAGCAGACCGGCGTCTCGGATCAGGACAACTGCCTGTTTCTCGACGACTCCGTCACCGATGACGACATGCCCTATTTCGAGCGCCTCGCACGGTTCGTCTGCGACGGGCTCGACGCGGCGGGATACTATTACTGCCCCGGTGACATGATGGCGACGAATCCGCGCTGGCGCCAGCCGGTGCGGGTCTGGCGGCAGTATTTCCGCGGCTGGATCGAAAGCCCGGTGCCGGAGGCGCAGATGCTCGCCTCGGTGATGTTCGATCTGCGCCCCATCGGCGGCGAGATGCGGCTGTTCAGCGATCTGCACGCCGAAACCCTCGCCGCCGCGTCGCGCAACTCGATCTTCGTGGCGCACATGATCTCGAACGCGCTCAAGCACGCGCCGCCGCTGGGGCTGCTGCGCGGCTTCGCCACGATCCGGTCGGGCGAATACAAGAACCATGTCGACATGAAGCTCGGCGGGGTGATCCCGATCGTCGATCTGGGCCGCGTCTACGCGCTGCGCGGGCGGCTGGCCGATGTCAACACCCGCGCACGGCTCGTCGCGGCGGGCGAGGCGGGGGTGATCTCGCAATCGGGCGCGCGCGACCTGCTCGACGCCTATGACCTGATCGCCGAGATGCGGCTGAAGTCGCAGGCCGCGCTGGTGCGCTCGGGGCGCAAGCCCGACAACTATCTCGCCCCCGCCGATCTGTCGGATTTCGATCGCAGCCATCTGCGGGATGCCTTCGTGGTGGTGCGCACCATGCAGTCGGCCGTCGGACATGGCCGCGGGACACTTGCTTGAGGGGGCCGGATGCTGCTCGAGTTCATCGCCACGATCGCCATGGGATTCGGCGTCGCCGGGGTCATCCTGCTCATCAACCTGATCACGCGCGGGATGCTTCCGCGCTGGAGCATGCCGGCGGGGGTCGGGCTGGGGATGCTGGCCTTCACGATCTGGTCGGAATACAGCTGGCTGCCGCGCACCGTGGATGCGATGCCCGACACCGTCGAGGTGATCTCCACCAACGAGACCACCGCCTTCTACCGCCCCTGGACCTATGTCGCGCCGCTGACGACACGGTTCCGCGCCATCGAACACGGCGCGGCGATGACCCATCCCGAGCATCCGGACGTGGTGCTTGCGCGGGTGCTTCTGATGGGGCGCTGGGAGCGCAGCTATGACATCCGCGTGCTCGTCGATTGCGCCGCGGGGCGGCGGGCCGATCTGCTCGAGGGGATGGAGTTCGGCGCGGATGGCGGACTGGAGGGGGCGCAATGGCGCGACGTGCCGGAGGACGACGAAATACTGGGAGCGGTCTGCAACGGGGAGTGAGAGCATGGCCGAAGGGGGGAGCGGCAAGAGCATCCTCGTCATCGAGGACGAGGACAATATCGCCATCGCGCTCGATTATCTGCTGACACGGGAGGGGTACCGGCATGAGCGCATGGCCACCGGGGCGGGCGCGGTCGAGCGGGTGCGCGAGCTGCGCCCCGATCTGGTGCTGCTCGACGTGATGCTGCCCGAGGTCTCGGGCTACGAGATCTGCCAGGCGGTGCGCATGGAGCCCGACCTCGCGGATGTGCGGATCCTGATGATGACGGCGCGCGGCTCGGCGATGGAGCGGCGCAAGGGGCTCGCCATGGGCGCCGACGGTTTCGTCTCCAAGCCCTTCGAGCTCGCCGAGCTGCGCGCCGAGGTCGGGCGGCTGCTGGATGCCGAGCCCTCCACCGATGACTGAACGACCCCGCCTGCGCGTTGCGCTCGTCTTCGCCGCGCTCGCGGCGGGGGCGCTCGGCGTGCTCGGCGGCGCGCTCGCGCTCGCCTGGCACCGCGCCGGGGCGCCGGAGCTCGCCGGCGCCTTTCTCGAGGCCGGGCTGATCGCGGGCTTCGGGGTCGCGGGACTTCTGGCCTGGGGCTGGGTCGTCTTCGACACGCATGGTGCGCGCGCGGTTGAGGCTCTGGCGGCCAATCTGCGCGCCCATGCGCAGTCCGATCTCGATGGTGGGCTCGAGGCGGCGCGTGCGCGCCATCTCGGCGATCTCGGCCCGGCCGCCGCGGCCGTGGTGGACCGGCTGTCCAGCACCCGCGGCGCGCTCGACGAGGCCGTCGCGCGTGAGACCACCCGGCTGAGCGCCGAGAAGGGCCGGCTCGAGGCGATCCTGTCGGATGTGCCGGTGGGCGTGCTGCTGTGTTCGGGGGCGCATCAGCTCGTCTTCTACAACGGGCAGGCGGTCGATCTTCTGAGCGCGGGCACGGCACCGGGGCTCGACCGCAATCTCTTCGATTACCTTCGCGACGGCCCGGTGCGCCACGCGCATGAGCGCCTCGTCGACTCCGGCGAGCCCGACGCCGCCGCCGATCTGCTCTGCGCCACCACCGGCGAGGCGCGGGTGCTCGCCGGGCGGATGCGGCTTCTGGAGGCCTATGACGTCGAGGGGGCGCCGGGTTACGTGCTTACCCTGCGCGACGTCACCGCCGATCTCGACGCCCATGCCAAGCGCGAGCAGCTCCTCGCCGAGGTCTTCGACCGCGTCCGCCGTCCGGCGGCGAACCTTCAGACCGTGGTCGGCGTGATGGCCGAAAGCGCGGACATGCCGCACACAGAGCGCCTGAACGCCGCCATCCTCGAGGAGGTCACCACTCTCGTGCGCGCCATCAACGAGCTCGGCGCGCGCTATGACGAGGGCCGCACCGACTGGTGGCCGCTCTCGCAGACCCGCAGTGCCGACCTGATGGACGGGCTGCGCGCGCGGCTCGAAGCGGCCGGGGTCGCGCTCGGGATCGAGGATCCGGGGCTGATCCTGCGCTGCGACGGCTTCGAGCTGGTGGCGCTGCTGTCTGGGCTGGCCGAGCATGTCGCCGGGCGCGACGGCTGCGATGCGCTCCGGCTGCGCCTGATCGAGGAGGACGGGCCCGGCGCGGCCTTCGAGCTGTCCTGGTCCGGGCCGCCGATGCCCGTGGGCGAGTTCGAGGACTGGCTCGCCGCGCCGCTCGATGTGGGCGTGACGGGGGTGACGGGGCGCTCGGTGCTGTTCAATCACGGCACCGAGGCCTGGCCCGAGGCGCTGGGTGCCGGCCGCAGCGCCATCCGCATGCCGATCCGCGAGGCCCGCCGCGCCGTGCGCCGCCCGCCGCCGATCACCCGCAGCGTGGTCTATGATTTCGATCTGCTTTCCAAGCAGCATGTCGCCGCCGTCGCCGACACGCCGCTTGCCGATCTCACCCATGTCGTCTTCGACAGCGAGACGACGGGCCTCGACACGGCGCGCGACGAGCTCGTGCAGCTCGCGGCGGTGCGCGTCGTCAATGGCCGGCTGGTGCGCGGCGAACAGATCGACACGCTCGTGGATCCGGGCCGGCCGATCCCGCCGGGCTCGACGCAGGTGCACGGCATCACCGACCAGATGGTGCAGGGCGCGCCCGACCCCGCCGAGGCAGTGCGCCGGTTCCGCCGCTTTGCCGAGGGCGCGGTGCTGATCGCCCATAACGCGCCCTTCGACATGGCCTTCCTGCAGCGCCACGCGGCGTCCGACGGGGCGCGCTTCGACAACCCGGTGCTCGATACTGTGCTGCTCTCGGCGGTGGTGTTCGGCCGTCAGGAAACGCACAGCCTCGATGCGCTCTCGGCCCGGCTCGGCATCACCATCCCCGAAGAGGCGCGCCACACCGCGCTCGGCGACACGATCGCCACCGCGCAGGCTTTCCTCAAGCTCATGCCCATGTTGCAGGCGCGCGGCATCGTCACCTTCGCCGATGTGCTCGCCGAGATGCGCCGCCATGGCCGGCTGCTCGAGGATCTCAATTCGTGAACGGGTCCGGCGCGTAGTCAACGCCCGTCAGGTAGAGCCCGTGCGGCGGGCAGACCGGCCCGCAGGCGGCGCGGTCGCGCGCCGCGAGCGCCGCGGCCATGTCCTCGGGCGCCCACGCCCCCGCACCGACGCGCTCGAGCGAGCCCACGATCGAGCGCACCTGGTTGTGCAGGAAGCTGCGCGCGCGAAACACGAGCCGCAGCTCGCGGCCCGCTGGCAGCGGGTGCTCGGTGATCTCGAGCGCGTCGAGGGTGCGCATCGGGCTGTCGGCCTGGCACTCGCTGGCGCGGAAGGTGGTGAAATCGTGGTGCCCCAGCAGATGCGCCGCCGCCGCGCGCATCGCGTCCGCGTCGAGATCGTGGCGCCGCTGCCAGGCCAGCCCCGCCTCGATCGCCAGCGGCGCGCGCCTTGTCACGATGCGAAACAGGTAGCGCCGTTCGCGCGCCGAGAAGCGGGCATGAAAATTCTCCGCCACGCATGCGGCATCGAGCACCGCGACCGGCTCGGGGCGCAGGTGATGGTTGAGCGCCTCCATGAGCCGGAACGGCGCCCAGTCGCGCGCGAGATCGCAATGCGCGACCTGCCCCGTGGCATGCACGCCCGAATCGGTGCGCCCGGCTGCGGCCACGGCGGGCACCGCCGGCTCGAGCCGCGCCAGCGCCGCCTCCAGCGCCGCCTGGACCGAGGGTGCGCCGCGCTGGCGCTGCCAGCCGCGAAACGGCGCGCCATGATATTCCAGAAGGAGCGCGTAGCGCGGCATCGCTCAGCCGCGCGGCGGCTGATCCAGCCCGCGCTGCACCGCGGGGCGGGCGAGAAAGCGCTCCAGATAGGCTTCGACATGCGCCAGCTCGTCCCAGCCCACGAGTTCCCCCGCCTCGTAGCTGTCACGCATCGAGCGAAGCCAGGGCGCGATCGCGATATCCGCGATGGAATAGGCCCCGCAGACCCAGTCGCGCCCCGCGAGCCGCGCATCGAGCACCCGCAGTAGCCGCGCCGACTCGCCCGTATAGCGCTCCAGCGGGCGCGGATCCTCGATCTGCGGATTGCGCAGGAACCAGCCCACCTGCCCGAACATCGGCCCCACGCCGCCCATCTGCCACATCAGCCACTGCATGACCTCCGAGCGCCCGGCCGCGTCCGCAGGCCAGAGCCCGCCGGTCTTGCCGGCCAGATAGACGAGGATCGCGCCCGACTCGAAGACCGGATGCGCGCCGCCGGGGCCGTCCGGGTCGATCATCGCCGGGATCTTGTTGTTGGGGCTGATGGCGAGGAATTCGGGCGCGAACTGATCGTGCGCGCCGATATCGATGCGGTGCGCGTCATAGGGCAGGCCGAGCTCCTCGAGTGCGACGGCGGCCTTGATGCCGTTCGGCGTCGGGAAGGAATAGAGCTGGATCGCCTGCGGATCGCGCGGCGGGCGCAGGCGGGAGATGGCGAAATCGGTCAGCTGCGGCATCGGGGGCTCCCTGTGATTGCGCGGCGGGGATAGCGCGCCGCGCGGGGAGGGGAAAGCCCCGGCGCACGGCTACTGGCGCAGCGCCTTCGCGGGCGAGAGCACATCCATGCCGAGCGCGTGCCCGACGGCGTAATAGGTCAGGTGCCCGGCATGGGTGTTGAGCCCCGCGAGCAGATGCGGGTCCTCCTCGCAGGCCTTGCGCCAGCCCTTGTCCGCGAGCGCGAGCATATGCGGCATCGTCGCGTTGCCGAGCGCGATCGTCGCGGTGCGCGCCACCGCGCCGGGCATGTTGGCGACGCAGTAATGCATGATCCCGTCGACATCGTAGATCGGGTTCTCATGCGTCGTGGCTTTCGAGGTCTCGAAGCAGCCGCCCTGGTCGATGGCCACATCGACGAGCGCCGCACCCGGTTTCATTTCGGCGAGCTGCGCGCGGCTGACGAGCTTGGGCGCGGCGGCGCCGGGGATCAGCACCGCGCCGATGACCATGTCGGCCTGCGGCAGCAGCTCCGCGACCAGACCGGCCGAGGAGTAGCCGTTGCGGAAGAGCCCCGCGAAAGTATCGTCAAGATAACGCAGCCGCGGCAGCGACCGGTCGAGCACCGTGACCTCGGCGCCCATCCCCGCCGCGATGCGCGCCGCATGGGTGCCCACGACGCCGCCGCCGATCACAAGCACCCGCGCCGGGCCGACACCCGGCACGCCCCCCATCAGCACGCCGCGCCCGCCATTGGCCTTTTGCAGCGTCCAGGCGCCCATCTGCGGCGCGAGCCGCCCGGCGACCTCGGACATCGGCGCCAGCAGCGGCAGCCCGCCGCGCTCATCCGTGACCGTCTCGTAGGCGATGGCCGTGACGCCGGAGTCGAGCAGATCGCGGGTCTGCTCCGGGTCGGGGGCGAGATGCAGGTAGGTGAACAGCACCTGCCCGTCGCGCAGTTGCCGGCGCTCGGCGGCCTGCGGCTCCTTGACCTTCACGATCATCTCCGCCTCGGCGAAGACCTCCTCGGCCGTGGGCACGATGCGCGCGCCGGCGGCCTCGTAGGTCGCGTCCTCGAAGCCCGCACCCGCTCCCGCGCCGCTCTGGATCATGACCTCGTGGCCGTGGCCGACGGCCTCGCGCGCGGCGTTGGGCGTGAGCCCGACGCGAAACTCCTGCGGCTTGATCTCCGCCGGGCAACCGATCTTCATGGCTGTCTCCTCCCTCTTGCGCTCCCATGTTACCGCGTCCGGCATGGAAATGCCTTGAAAAGAACGGTGGCGACGGGTGGGTTAAATGATAAAGTCGTGCGTGAAGCCACGAATTGATCGAAGGATCGTGCGCGCATGGAGCCCGACGAGACAGACCTGCGCATCCTCGCCGTGCTCCAGCGCCAAGGCCGCATCTCCAATGCGGAGTTGTCCGAGCGCATCCATCTCTCGCCCTCTGCCTGTCACCGGCGCGTTCAAAGGCTCGAGCGCGCGGGGCTGATCCGCGACTATGTCGCGCTTCTCGATGCGCGGCGCATGGGCCGGCCCACCACCGTCTTCGTCGAGATCACCCTGTCGGGCCAGTCCGACGAGGTGCTCGAGGCGTTCGAGCGCGCGGTGCGCCAGGTGCCCGACATTCTCGAATGTCATCTCATGGCGGGTACTGCCGATTACCTGCTAAAGGTCGTCGCCCGCGATACCGAGGATTTCGCCCGCATCCACCGCCGCCATCTCGCGCGGCTGCCGCATGTGGTGCAGATGCAGTCCTCCTTCGCGCTGCGAACGGTGTTTCGCACCACGGCGATCCCCGTCTAGGGCGTCACTCCGGCATCAGCGAGGAGTGATGCTCGATGATGCGCCAGCCCTCCGGATCGCGGCGATAGAGGAAGGTGAAGCGCGCATGCGCCTCGCGCCGGCCCTCCGGCCCGGTGAGCGCGAAGACATAGACGCCCGAATGCACGCCCAGATCGCCGAGCCGGCGCAGATGCGACTCGACGATGCGGCCCTGCGGCCGCGCCTTCAGGAACTCCTCGAAATAGTCGATGATCCCGGCGCGGTCGGTGCGGGGGCGGTTCGAGATCGTGGGCAGCAGCACCGCGTCGGGCGCATAGAGCTCCGCCACGATCTCGGGGTCGCCGTCCGCCAGCGCGGCGTTCCAGATATCGAAAAGCCCGGCGATTTCGGCGGTATCGGGCGTGGATGGGTCGGTCATGGAGCCTCGCCTGTCTGGTCACCCCCGTGCATACGGTGCCGCGCCGGGCCCGTGCAAGCCCGCATGACGCGGGGTGACGCGCCGGCGCGCTTGCGCGGGGTCCGCGCGGCTGCCACGCTCGGGCGCACTACAACAGGGGGGACCAGATGAGACATCGATTGCTTGCACCCGCCGCCGCGCTCGGCCTTGCCGCGGGCTGGAGTGGCCACGCCATGGCGGCCGAGGACTGCGCCGCGCTGGCCGATCTGCGGCTCGACAACGTCAACATGCTCTCGGCGACGATGGTCGAGGACGACGAACTCGGCGCCTACTGCTCGGTGCGCGGCTATGTCCGCCCGGCGGTCAATTTCGAGATCCGGCTGCCCGAGGAATGGAATGGCGGCTTCTACATGGCGGGCTGCGGCGGGCTGTGCGGCGAGCTTGCCGTCGATGCGCCCGGCTTCGTCAACGCGATGAATCACGGGCTCGCGCGCGGCTACGCGGCGGCGACGATGGATGGCGGGCACTGGGGGGCGAGCACCGCCGATGCGCGCTGGGCGCATCACGACCGCAAGGCCGAGGTGGACTGGGCCGAGCGCGCGGTGCGCGAGACCGCCATCGTCGGCCAGCAGATCACCGACATCTTCTACGGCGCCGATCCCGAGCCCAGCATCTTCGCCGGCTGCTCCACCGGCGGGCGGCAGGCCAACATGCTCGCGCTCAACGATCCCGAGCTGTTCGACGGCATCCTCAACGGCGCGCCCGCGCTCGACTACACGGGCCTCGTGGGCAGCTTCATGGCCGCCATCGTGCAGGCCAACACCGACGATGACGGCAACCGGATCATCGGCCCCGACGACGTGGCGCTCATC
>SLQD01000177.1 GCA_007131685.1 Paracoccaceae bacterium
GGACGGCGGCGGGCGCCGCGGAGGGCGTTGCCGCGCGGGCGACCTCGTGAACGGGTTCCGCGGCGTCCGCCGTGGCCCTGGGTTCGGGCCGCGGGGCCGTCTGCGGTGCGGCCGCCGCCGCGGCCGATGCCAGTGCCATGCTAGAGACCGCCGCCAGCAGAGTTCGACGCATCATCCGTCTTTCCTGTTGAAAACCTGCGACGCGCAGTCTAACCGCCGGGCGCGCCGTGCAACAGCGCAAACTTGGCAACCGGGCCCGCGGCAAGTAGGCTGGCGGCGATCCGCACAGGAGGACAGCGCGCCATGTTCAAGGGATCGATGCCTGCACTCGTCACCCCGTTCCGCGATGGCGAGGTCGATTTCGACACCCTGCGCGCGCTCGTGGACTGGCATGTCGCCGAGGGCTCGAGCGGGCTCGTTCCCGTGGGCACCACCGGCGAGAGCCCGACGCTGAGCCACGAGGAACACGAGCGGGTCATCGAGGTGGTCGTGGAAGCGGCCGCGGGGCGGCTGCCGGTGATCGCCGGGGCCGGCTCCAACAACACCACCGAGGCGATGCGCTTCATGCGCCACGCCGAGGCCGTGGGCGCCGATGCGGCCCTCGTCGTCACCCCCTATTACAACAAGCCGACCCAGGCCGGGATGATCGCGCATTTCCGGATGCTGCACGATTGCTGCGAGCTGCCGATCATCATCTACAACATCCCCGGCCGCTCGGTGGTGGACATGCTGCCGCCGACCATGGCCGAGCTCGCCCGCCTGCCGCGCATCATCGGCGTGAAGGACGCGACCGGCGACGTGGTGCGCGTCTCCGAGCAGCGCGCGCTGTGCGGGGCCGATTTCGTACAGCTTTCGGGCGAGGATCCGTCGGCGCTCGGCTTCAACGCGCATGGCGGGGTTGGCTGCATCTCGGTGACGGCGAATGTGGCGCCGCGGCTCTGTGCCGCGTTCCAGGCCGCGACACTCGCAGGCGACTACGCCGCCGCGCTCGAATACCAGGACCGGCTGATGCCCCTGCATCGCGCGATCTTCATCGAGCCGGGGCTCGCGGGCGCGAAATATGCGCTCTCCAGGCTCGGTCATTGCCGCGAGGAACTGCGCATGCCCCTCGTGCCGGTCACCGAGCCCACGCGCGAGACGATCGACGCCGCGATGCGCCATGCCGGGCTGATCAACTAGCGCCCCAGCGCCGTGGCCACCGCATCGATCTGCACCGTCAGTTCGATGGGGCGTTCGGCGAGCACCTCGAAATCGCGGTCCTCGAACACGTCGCGGCCCGGATGGGCGGCGCGGCGGGCCTCCAGTGCGGCGTCGCGCTCAAGCAGCAGCGTCTCGATCTGCGGGCGGTAGAGGCGCAGCATCGCCGTGATCCAGCGATTGACCGGCCATGACGGGTAGGCATGGTCGATCTCGAAGCGCTCGAGCATGCGGGTGATTTCGGGGGCCGGGAACCAGGTCTCTCCGGTGACCCAGCGATTGGTCATGAACAGGCGCAGCGGCTGGCCCTTCTTGTCCATCGAGATCGCCACCAGATGCGCGAGCGCCTTCTCGCCGGCCGGCCAGTCGCGCTCGGCGGCCTCGGGGGCCGGGGCGGCGTCCTCGGGCATCCCCTTGCCGCGCAGGAAGGTGTGGAAATGGCCGTGCTCGTTCTCGCGATGGGCGTGGTAGTAGTATTGCGAATGGCTGTCGCGGTCGTAGACGTCGCCCTTGGGGTAGTGGTTGTTCCTGTAGAACGTGCCCTGCTCGCGCAGCACCTCGCCGACGAGGTTGAGCCCGCCCTTGCGCAGCACCCGGTGACATTCGAGCACCTCCGCCCCCGCCCGGCGCATCGTCTCGAGCCGCCCGCGCGGCAGCGTGGTGAAGTCCGGCGTCTCGATCGTCGCGGCGTCATTCATCGGCGCACCTTCTCTCAGCCCCGTCCCAGGACGGCCCGGCCCGTGAGCGCGGCGGCGGCGCTGAGCAACAGCACGCTGCCGAACTGCCAGACCAGCACCATCAGCGCCGCATCCGTATCATGAAACAGCCGCAGGCCGAAATTGGCCAGCCCCGCCGCGGCGAGCCCGGCGAGGAACAGTGTCGCACGCGGCGCGAGCGGCACCCCCCGGCGCAGCATCGCCACCAGCACCAGTGCGGGCACGATCCCGATCAAGGCGATATAGCCGAGGCAGGCGGGCTCGGGCGCAAGCCGCAGGCCCTCGGCCCCCGCCCGCATCCAGTCCGCCAGACAGCCCAGCCCGAGCATGCCCGCCCAGACCGCACCGGGCAGCACCGGCAACAGCGCCAGCCGCCGGTCCATCCCCGGCGTGCACAGCACCAGCGCCCCGAAGGCGGCCGCGAGCGCGGTGAGCAGCGCCGCGCCCTGCTCGATGAGGAACCGCGCCTCGACGAGCCGGGCGCCGAGGTCCTCGCGCGGGCCCATCCACGCCACCGCCAGCGCCAGCACCGCCAGCCCCGGCATCAGCCAAAGCGCCACGCGCCGATGCGGCGGCGCGAGCGGGCGCACCGGGGCCGCCTCGCGGCTGAGCCGGTCGATCAGCGCCTCGGTCCCGTCATTCATTGCCCGCCTCCGATCGCCGCGCGCAGCCGATGCGCCGCGCGATGCAGTGCCACCTTGAGCGCCGTCGGCTTCGCCCCGCATGCGCGCGCCGCCTCCGCGAGCGGCAACTGGCGCAGCCGCAGAAGCCGGACCGCCTCGCGCTGCCCCTGCGGCAGCGTGCGCATCGCATCCTGCAGGGCGAGTGTATCGAGCACCCCGTCCGCATGATCCTTCGCCGCGGCTGGTGCGAAGGTTTCATCATGGACGGCATGGGCCCGCGCGCCATGATGGCGCCGCCCCTCCCGGCGCAGGTGATCGGCGAGCCGATGGCGCGCGATCGCCATGAGCCAGGGGATGAAGGGCCGCGCCGGATCATAGCTCGCCCGTGCGCGGTGCAGCGACAGGAGTGTTTCCTGCACCAGATCCTCGATGTCTTCCGCTGTCAGCCAGGGCGCGCGCACCCCGAAGGCGCGCCGCAGCAGCCGGGTGGACTGGCCGAGCACGTCGCGATAGGCCGCGCCATCACCGGCCTGCGCCGCTGCCATGAGCGCCCCGAGCGCATCGGGATGCGGATGCGCCTGCGCGTCCGCCGGATCGCCGGTCATCGCGTGCCCCGTTTTCATCGTGCCCGGCGAGCGTAACCCGCGCAGCCGTGCTGCGGAAATAACACAACGGTGAGAGGCGTCGCGAGCCGGGACTGCGTGTGCCGATCCGGCCCCTTGCGGGAAGGCCGGCGGCGTGCGCAGCGCCCGGACCGATGCCGCGCGTGTAACCTTTCGCACCGCGCTGCGGAAATGTCCCAAGGGTAAGCAGGATGCGGCGCATTGCCGCGCCCATCACCCGCTGCGCCCGGCGCGGGCCGGGGCAGGAGTGCAAATGCCGGATGCCGGCAGTGGAGAACAGGGAGACGATCCATGATGACAGGACAACGCAGCCGCTGGATGCGCAGCGCGAGCCCGCTGGCCATCGGTGTCGGGGCGATCTCGATCGCGCTTGCGGGACCGGTGCCGGTTGCCGCCGGGCCGGCCGGCCCGGAAGTTCCCGACGCGGTGGAGGCCCGGGACGGTGCCTTCGAGATCGCCTGTGCGGCGTGCGACCCCTGTGCACCGGCCGCATGCGATCCGTGCGCGCCCGAAGCTGCGTGCGACCCCTGCGCGCCCGAAGCTGCGTGCGACCCCTGCGCGCCCGAAGCGGCGTGTGACCCGTGTGCCGCCTGCGACCCGTGTGCCGCCTGCGATCCGTGCGCGGCCGCCTGCGGGCCGGAGCTCGAATGCAACGTGCCGCGGCTTCAGGAGGCGGCCTGCGACCCCTGCGCCCCGGCGGCGGCCTGCGATCCCTGCGCCGCCTGCGCCCCGGCCGAGGAAGCGCCCGACCTGACCGAGGACGAGCTCGACACGCTCTATGCGTGCCTGCTCGAGCGCGTCGCCGATGCCGAGGCCGATGCCGCCAACTGGGGCGGCAGCGACCGTCCCGAGGCCGCGGCGTTCTCCGACTGGATGAATTTCGCCGCGCTGCCCTATCCCTCCTCGACCCATGGCGGGCGCTTCGCCACGAACCACGCCAACGAGATCGCCGCCGAGGTCTACGGCGACTACGAGGATATCGGCGAAATGCCCGCCGGCGGTGTCATCGCCAAGCCCACCTTCACCGTGGACGCCGCCGGCAAGGCCAGCCTGGGGCCGCTGTTCCTGATGGAAAAGGCCGAGGCGGGCAGTTTCCCGGGCACCAATGACTGGATCTACACGACGGTCCAGCCGGACGGCTCGCTGATGGGGCGGACCGGAGGCTACAATTCCGAGCAGATGGAACAGATGTGCGCGGCCTGCCACACGGCGATGGGCGCCGACAGCGACGATCTGCTCTTCATTCCCGAGGAGTTCCGCGTCAACTGACGCGGCGGGCCGGCGCGGCCGCGGCTGCGCCGGTCGTCACTGGGCGGCACAATGCGCGCCGCCGCCCGCCATGCCCGAGCCCAGCGTCACCGGCGGCGGCGCTTCCAGCGGGTCCGGCAGGCCCGTCGCGGCGCTGTCGGCCACCACGATCAACCCGAGCCCCAGGATCGCGAGCAGCGCGACCGCGGGGCGGCTGAGCGGAACACGCGGTGCATCGCTCATGCCGTGACCTCCGCCCGGGGCGCTTCGCTGACCGGAAGCAGTACCGGCCGCAGCTTCACCCCCAGGATCGAACCCGCGAAGGCCGCCGCCAGCCACACCCAGCCATGCAGGCTGCCCGTCGAGACGCCGCTGAAGAAGGCGCCGACATTGCATCCGAACGCCACGCGCGCGCTGTAGCCCAGCACCAGCCCCGCCATCAGCACGCAGACCCAGCCCTGCAGCTTGAGCCGCGCCACCTGCGCGCCGGGGCTGCGCCGCCAGCGCATCGCCATGAAGGCGCCGAAGAGCAGCCCGATATTGGTCAGCGTGGTCACATCCGTCAGCACGCTCGAGACGAGGCGCTCGCCATGCACGGGATTCGACCAGAAGGCATTCGCGGCCACATCGGCGCCGCCCGCCTGCGCGATCTTCGCCCCCCACAGGCCAAGGCCGTAGACGATGCCCCAGGGCTGCCCGGCGACGGCGAGATTGGCCACCGCCAGCGCCGCAACCAGCCCCGCCGCGATCCATAGCCGCGCCGGCGGCATGCGCTTGCCCGGCTCCGCCCGCCACCAGATCACCCCGGCCAGCGCCGCAAGGCCCGCGAGGGTCACGAAGAGCCCCGCGCCATCGCCGAACATCCCCTGCAGCGTGAGCACCGGCAGGCTGCCGAGCGAGGTCCACCAGCCCAGATGCAGCGTGCCGAGAAAGCTGCCCGCGATGAAGCCGACGAGTGCGACGGCGCCGATCGCGTTGCCGCTGCCGGCATTGACGAGCGTGCCCGAACCGCAGCCGAAGACGAGCTGCATCGCGGTGCCGAAGACGAAGGCCGCGACGATCATCGCGATGCCCACAGGCGCATGCGCGCCCGACAGCTCGCCCGGCGCCGCCGCCAGAAGCGGCATCGCCACCACTGCCGTGAGCCCCACGGCAAGCACCTGCGCGAGGAAACCGCGCCCGTCACGCTCGAACCAGATCTGGCGCCACGGCCCGGAGAAACCGAGCCGCAGCCCCTCGAGCACGAGCCCGAATCCGAGCCCGATCGCGATCAGCAGCCCGGCCTGCGGCCCGGCGGTCACGAAGCCCGCCAGCACCAGCGCCAGCCCCGCAAGGATCAGCCCGGAGCGCCTGAGTGCCATTCCCTGCCCCCTGTCAGCCGAACAGGCCGCTGAACCAGTTCACGGCGGTCGTCCAGTAGTAGCGGATGCGCCCCGGCTCGTTGTCCAGCGGGCCGCCCGCCCGGCCGTATTCGGCCATGCTCTCGGCATACATGCGCACGCCGTCGAGCCCGGCGAGTTCGCTCATGCCGAACCAGTTGATCGCCGCCCAGTGGCCGGTGTTGCAGAACGACACGGTGAGCGCGCCCTCGCCCTGGCCGCTGGCCTCGGCGAGCTCGACGGCTTGCGACGCGTCGACCATGCGCTCGCCCTCGAACCAGTCCTCGTAGCTCATGTTGTCCGCGCCGCGGATCGTGCCGGGGCGCGCGATCGACCAGGTCAGCCCCTCGAAAAAGCCCGAGGGGCGCGCATCGACGAGCTTGGCCTCGCCGGATTCGGAGAGCTCGCGCACCTCGTCGGTGGTCACGCGGTGCTCCTCGGTCCAGTCGGCCTCGAAATCGCTCGCGGCGACCTCGGCGGCGTCGTCGTCGATGGGCAGCCCCTCGGCCTTCCACGCCTCGAAGCCGCCATTGACGAGCGCGAGATCCTCGACGCCCATGGATTTCAGCGTCCAGTAGACGCGCGCGGCGGCCCCCATGTCGGTCGGATCGGTGCCCTCGTGCAGGAGCGCGACGGGGGTGTCGGCGGTGATGCCGAGGCGCTGCGCCTCGGCCTCGAACTCCGCCACCTCGCGCAGCGCGCCGGGGTTGTCGTCCGGGCCGCGCCAGGCGGCGTAGCTGGTGCGCACGGCGCCGGGGATCACGCCGCTGTCGCCGGTGACATGGACGACGCGGATCTGCTCGCCATTGTCGAGCATCCCGGCCAGATCGGCCGGGTCGAGGAGCGGCCCCCAGCCATCGGGCGCGGCCATGGCGCCGGCCGGCAGCGCGGCGGCGATGAGGGCGATGGCGGAACTGCGTTGCAGCACTCTGGTCATCTCTGTCTCCTTTGTCCGGTCCCGCGGGCGCAGGCCCGCGTCGCTGCTGCGGGATATGCGTCTTTCGCACGCAGGTGGCAAATCGTTACGCCGCGCGTCGCATGGCCGCGTGTTCGCGCCCCGGGGCCCGCGCCGGAACAGGCGTCCGCACCGCCGCGCCGGGCGCGGAAAGCGGCACGGATGACGGCGCGATGCAGGCGACGCTCTCCTTTTTCGCGCCCCCGCCCCCGCCCTTGCGAGCCCGTCGCGCCCGGTCTAGCGTGGCCGGCAAAGGAGCCCGCCATGCCCCCGAGTCCCGCGCGTGCCGAAGCGCTCGCCGCCGAAATCGATGCCCGCCGCGACGATCTCGCCGCGTTGACCTCGGAGCTCGTGCGCTTTCCCACGCTCAACCCGCCGGGCGATCACTATCGCGACATCTGCGAGTTCCTGCGCGCGCGGCTGGAGCGGTCGGGCTTCGCGGTCGAGCTGATGCGCGCCGAGGGGGCGCCCGGCGACAGCGACGCGCATCCGCGCTGGAACCTCATCGCGCGGCGCGAGGGCGCGCGCCCCGGCGACTGCGTGCATTTCAACAGCCATCACGACGTCGTCGCCGTCGGCGAGGGCTGGACCCGCGATCCCTTCGGCGGCGAGATCGACGCCGGCCGCGTCTGGGGCCGGGGAAGCTGCGACATGAAGGGCGGGCTCGCCACGAGCATCGTCGCCGCCGAGGCCTTCATCGCCGCGAATCCCGACCATGGCGGCGCCGTCGAGATCTCCTCGGTGGCCGACGAGGAATCGGGCGGGCTCGCCGGGGCGGCGTGGCTTGCGCGGGAGGGGTGGTTCGACCCGGCGCGGGTGCAGCATGTCATCATCCCCGAGCCGCTGCACAAGGACCGCGTGTGCCTCGGGCATCGCGGCGTATGGTGGGCGGAGATTGCGCTGGGCGGGCGCATCGCGCATGGCTGCATGCCGTTTCTGGGCGACAGCGCGATCCGGCACATGGGCGCCGTGCTCGCCGAAATGGAGGCGGAGCTGTTTCCGGCGCTGGCCGAGCGCATCACCGCGATGCCCGTGATCCCCGAGGGCGCGCGGGCCTCCACGCTCAACATCAACTCGCTGCATGGCGGCGCCGATGAGCAGCCTGACGACTATACCGGCCTGCCCGTCGCCGTGGTGGCGGATCGTGCGCGCATGGTGATCGACCGGCGCTTCCTGCCCGAGGAGTCGCTGTCGGACGTGCAGGGCGAGATCACCGATCTTCTGGAGCGGGTGAAGGCCCGGCGGCCGGAATTCGACTACACGATCCGCGAGATGCTGCGCGTGATGCCTTCGATGACGGCGCCGGATGCGCCGGTGGTGCGCGCGGTGGGCGACGCGATCGAGGCGGTGCTGGGCCGCGAGGCGGTCCATGTCGCCTCGCCCGGCACCTATGACCAGAAGCATATCGACGGCATCGGCGGGGTGAAGAGCTGTATCGCCTACGGCCCCGGCGTGCTCGACATCGCGCATCAGCCCGATGAATGGATCGGCATCGACGACATGGTCGATAGCGCCAAGGTCATGGCGCTCGCGCTGGACAGGCTGACGGCGGCGTGACACCAAGGAAATACAACCGAGGGGAGGATCGGGACATGGCATCGCAGCAACGCATCGGGATCGTGCTCGCGGGGATCGCGCTGGGCGCGGGGATCGGCTCCGCGCAGGCGCGCGACATCACCGTGGGCATGGCGCTCGAGCCGCCGGGCCTCGACCCGACCGCCGGTGCCGCCGCCGCGATCCGCGAAGTCACCTATGCCAACATCTTCGAGGGGCTCACGCGCTTCTCGCCCGCCGGCGAGGTCGAGCCCGCGCTCGCGCATGACTGGGACATCTCCGGGGACGGGCTGGAGTATGTCTTTCATCTGCAGGAGGGCGTCGAATTCCATGACGGCGCGGCGATGACCGCCGAGGACGTGAAATTCACCCTCGACCGCGCCCGGGGCGACGACTCCACCAATGCCCAGCCCCAGCTCTTCGAGCTGATCGAGGATGTCGAGGTGATCGACGATCACACCGTGCGCGTGACCCTTTCGGAGCCCGACAGCCAGTTCCTGTTCAACATGGCCTGGGGCGATGCGGTGATCCTCTCGCCCGACAGCGCCGGGACCAACACCACCGAGCCCGTCGGCACCGGCCCCTTCGCCTTCGAGAACTGGGCCGAGGGCGACCGTGTCGAGCTGGTGCGCAACGAGGAGTACTGGGGCGAGCCGGTGGCGCTGTCGGGGGCGACCTTCCGCTTCATCTCGGATCCGAGCGCGGCGCAGGCGGCGATGATGGCCGGCGATCTCGACGCCTATCCCAACTTCCCCGCCCCCGAGACGCTGCAGCAGTTCGAGGGCGATCCGCGCTTCGAGGTGATGGTCGGCAATACCGAGGGGCAGACGATCCTCGCAATGAATCACGGCCACGAGGCGCTCGCCGATATCCGCGTGCGCCGGGCCATCGCGCACGCCGTCGATCGCCAGGACATCATCGACGGGGCGATGTTCGGCTACGGCGAGCCGATCGGCTCGCATTTCTCGCCGCATCACCC
>SLQD01000075.1 GCA_007131685.1 Paracoccaceae bacterium
AGCGCGATCCGCGCGGCCGCGGCATCGTAGACCATGCCGGCGCGCGAATAGCCGTCAACCGCGTCCTCGAATCCGGCGCGGGCCCGCGCCGTCCGCCCGTGCGCCGCTGCTAGCGTGGCACCTGCCGCGTTCGCCATCGCCGCGAGGGGCGGCGTGGCGACGTCGCGTGCGCGCGCCTCCAGTTCGGCGAGCGCCGCCTCGCCGCGGCCGGGCGCGCCTGCGGCGACGCTCGCGTGTATCAGCAATTCAAGCCCTTCCACCCGGTGCAGCGCGCAGGTTTCGGGGAACCGGCGCAGATAGCGCTCGGCGCAGTCGCGTGCCGCGGCGCCGTCGCCGAGATCGAGCGCGCAGCGTCCGCGCACGAGCGGTTCGCGCGGCGCGCCGGCGGCGGCGTCCAGGAGCTTGCCCGCCGCGCCGAGCCGCCCCTGCCGCCTGCGCAGCTCGGCGAGATCGGCGAGCACCTGTGCGCGATAGGGCGGCCAGCTTGCCTCGTAGCAGCGCACGGCCTCGGCGAGCGCATCCTCGGCTCCGGCCCAGTCGCCGCAATGCGTGAGTACCACGCCGTAATGCGCCCGGCAGATGGCCTGGCTGCCGGTATGGCGCATGCGGTCGGCCTGAGCGCGCATCGTCCTGCACCACTCGGCGGCGCGGGCGAAATCGCGCGCGCGTTCGCAGGCCGCAATCAGGTTGCAGAAGATCACGAGCGCCCAGAGCGGCTCGTCGAGTTCGCCGGCCGAGACGGCGGCGGCGGTTTCGTCGAGCTGGGCCATGCCGGCCGCGATGCGCCCGGTGTCGACGCGCGCCAGCCCCTCGAACGCGATGCCCAGCAGTTCGAGGTCCCGATCGCCGCAGCGCTGCGCCACCGCGATCGCCCGCCGCGCGCCGTCGGCGACCTCCTGCGGATTGCGCTCATGCGCCGTCGTGCCCCAGCATGCGAGCACCTCCAGCCAGCCATGCTCCGGGGCGACAGGCTGATCGGCCAGAAGCCGGCGCGCGCGCGCGAGCCAGCCATTGGCCAGCGCGGCGGCGCCGCGGAAATCGTCGTGATCCTTGGCCAGCCACATCGCCATGCGCGCCGCCGCCACCGGAGCGCCCGCGTCCCGGTAGAGGCGGTAGGCGGTCTGCCGCGCCGTGATCGTCGCCTCGGCATCGTCGAGCGCCAGCGCGGCCCAGCTCAACCCCTCATGCGCCTGCGCCGAGCCGCAGGCGGACACGGCCTGCGCGAAGATCGCCCTGGCCTCCTCGGCCCGGCCCTCACGCAGCGCCGCGTGGCCTGCCGCGAGCGCGTCGCCTTCGGTGCACGTCATCGTGATGCCCCGGTCGCTGTCGCTGACGACAGGGTAACATACCCGGACCTTCGCTTGCAGTGTCCCGCCATGCGTCGGGGTCGGCCGGAACCCGGGCCGTGGCGCGCCGGGCGCGCCATTCGCCGGCCTCGGTGCTCGCGGGCGGATCAGGGGATAGGGCGGTCGCTCGCTTCCGGCCGGCCGGGGCCGCCAAGGCCGAGCCGGGCGCGCACATCCTCGAAATCCGGCGCTTCGGCATAGATCGCCTCCAGTTCGCGCCGGGCGCGCGTCGTGTAGCCCACCGCCTCATAGGCGAGGGCGCGCTCATAGCGGATCTGGCGCAGCAGGTCCTCGGGGCGGTCCTTCTTGCGCCGGAAAGCGGCGGTGAAGGTTGTCATCGCGGCGTGATCGAGGCCGAGCGCGCGCAGTGCCCGGCCCTTGCACAGCAGGAGCGCGGCATGGGCCGGGGTCTCGTTCGCGATATCGCCGGCAAGCGCGACCACCGCCTCGGCATCCGGCACGGACGGCTCCGGCGCCCCGAGCAGAAGATCCGCGAGCGCGGCGCGCGCGACGATGTCGCCGGGCAGTTCGGCGACCAGGGTCTCGAGGCGGTGCCGGGCCTGCGCGGGCTGGCCGCGCGCCTCGTGGAGCTGCGCGAGCGCGAGCAGCGTGCCGCGCCGGCGCGGGCCGATATGGGCGGTGATCTGATCGGTCACGGGCAGGCTGACGGTCGGGACGACGTCGTATTTCCGGAAGAGGTCGCCGAGATCACTCTGCTCAAGCGCGCTGTCCAGATGGGTCTCGGCGGCGTCGGGATCGCCCGCGCGCAGCGCCAGGATTCCGGCGAGCCAGGCTGCGTCCGGGTGATCCGGTTGCGGCCCGAGAGCCGCGCGCGCCGCCTCGGTCTCGCCTTCATGCGCGGCGCGCATCCCGTCGACGAAGGCGGCCTCGGCGCGCGGCGTGACGAGCCGGCGAAAGAAGCCGAGCGTCAGCCGGTCGCGCGCCCGAACCGCCGGGCGGTCGGCGGCCTGCCCGGCCTGCGGCGCGCGCATCGTGTAGAACAGACCCGTCCCCGGCAGCCCCGCCGTGGCCCGGTTGCCGCGCGGGCTGATGGTGTATTTCGCGCCGCGCGGGCCGAAGGAGAGCGAGGCGCTGGATTTCGAAAGGTTGAGCGTGACACCGGGCAGCAGCCGGATGCGGCGCCAGAAGCGGAAAGGCATGCAGCGCTCCCTCGTCCGGGCAGTTGCGCGGGCAGGATGCGCGCCGGCGCCCGTGGCCGCAAGGGGGCAGTGGCCGCGACGGCGCGCCGGGTTTTGTGCATTTGCGCACAAAGGGCGCGCGAGCAGCCGCAATTGTGCGGTCCGCTGCCCGGGGCTACCTCGTGTGGTGTAAACAAGCGGAGATCGCCCATGTCCACGAAACTCACCATCGCCTTCTACTCCACCTACGGCCTGAACCGGGCCGTCGCCGAGACCGCGGAAGCGGCGGCCCGCGCCGCCGGCGCCGAAGTGCGGCTGCGCCGCGTCCCCGAAACCGCGCCGCAGGAGGTGATCGACGGGCAGGAGGCCTGGAAGGCCGAACAGGAGCGCCAGGCCGGCATCGAGATCGCCACGGCTGCGGATATGGAGTGGGCGAATGCCTATCTGCTGATCGCGCCGACGCGCTTCGGCAGCGTCGCCAGCCAGATGCGGGCCTTCATCGACACGCTGGGCGGGCTCTGGTTCGAGGGCAAGCTCGCCGACAAGGCGGCGAGCGCGATGACGTCGGCCCAGAACCAGAATGGCGGCCAGGAATCGACGCTGGTCAGCCTTTACACGACCTTCATGCATTGGGGCAGCGTCATCGTCGTGCCGGGCTACACCGATCCGGTCGTCTTCGAGACCGGCGGCAATCCCTACGGCTTCAGCCACAGCGCAGGCGCCGAACTCGGCGAAAAGGACAAGGCGCATATCCGCCACCAGGCCGTCCGGCTCGTCGAGATGGGCGGGCGGCTCGCGGCCTGAGGGATCACTCCCACCACCGGTCCACCGTCGCGATATCGGCGTCGGACCAGCCGAGATGATGGGCGAGCTCGTGCACATAGACATGCGTGACGAGCTCGCCCAGCGCCACGTCGCCGCGCGCGATCCACTCCTCGAGGATCGCGCGCCGGTAAAGCCAGATCGTGTCCGGGTGATCGGGCTGATCCATGACCGATTTCTGCGTCAGCGGGATGCCGTCATAGAGGCCGGTCAGCTCGAAGGGATCCTCGATATCCATCGCGTCCAGCGTCGCGTCGTCGGCGAGATCCACCACCCGCAGCAGCACCCCCGCCGCCGCCTCGCGAAAGCGCGCGGGCAGGGCGGCGATCGCCTCATCGGCGAGGGCCTCGAAATCGTCGAGCGAGGGGGCGACCTGCGCGGCCCAGTTCTGATCCATCGCGCCTCTCCCGGACATCGGCGTCTGTATGGACAAAAGCGGCGCGGTGTGAAAGAGCGCAGGCGCAACAGGAGGCCGCGATGACCGTCACCCGCTTCGCTCCGTCGCCGACCGGCTATCTGCATATCGGCAATCTGCGCACGGCGCTGTTCAATTTCCTGATCGCGCGCAAGGCGGGCGGCAGCTTCATCCTGCGCCTCGACGACACCGACCCGGAACGCTCGAAGCCCGAATACGCGGACGCGATCCGAGAGGACCTGCAGTGGCTCGGGCTGGAATGGGACCGCGAAGAGCGCCAGTCTCAGCGGCTCGACCGCTACGCGGCCGCGGCCGAGCGCATGCGCGCCGAGGGCCGGCTTTACGAGTGTTTCGAAACCCCCGACGAACTCGAACTCAAGCGCCGCACCCAGCTCGCTGCGGGCAGGCCGCCGGTCTATGACCGCGCCGCGCTCAAGCTCAGCGAGGCCGAGAAGGACGCGTTGCGCGCCGAGCGGGCGGGGCATTGGCGCTTCAGGCTCGAACAGGAGCGCATCACATGGCAGGATGGCATTCTCGGGCCGCAATCCATCGATGCGGCGAGCGTGTCGGATCCGGTGCTGATCCGCGGCGACGGGCAGGTGCTCTACACGCTGGCCTCGGTGGTGGATGATCTCGAGATGGGCATCACCGACGTCGTGCGCGGGGCCGATCACGTCACCAACACCGCCACGCAGATCCAGATCATGCGCGCGCTCGGCGGGACGCCGCCACGCTTTGCGCATCACAGCCTGCTGACCGGCGCGAAGGGGGAGGGGCTGTCGAAGCGGCTCGGCACGCTCGCGTTGCGCGATCTTCGCGCGCGGGGGATTGCGCCGATGGCGCTGACCTCGCTGATGGCGCGGCTGGGTTCGAGCCGGCCGGTGGAACTGGCGGGGTCGCTCGACGAGCTGGCGGCGGGGTTCGATCCGGGGCAGTTCGGCGCCGCGCCCACCAAGTTCGACGAGGGCGAGCTCGTGCCCCTGACGCGCCAGCACCTGCAATCGCTGCCCTTCGAGGCGGTGCGCGGGCAGATCCTCGCGCTCGGCGTGCCCGAGGCGCAGGCGGAGCGGTTCTGGCGCGTCACGCGCGCCAATATCGACACGCTCGAGGATCTCGCCGACTGGTGGCGTCTGTGCCGCGAGGGGGCCGAGCCCGAGATTGCCGAAGAGGATGCCGAGTTCATCGCCGAGGCGCTCGAGCTGCTGCCGGAGCCGCCCTATGACGCGACGAGCTGGGGCGCATGGACCGCGGCCGTCAAGGAGCGGACGGGGCGCAAGGGCAGGGCGCTCTTCATGCCCCTGCGCAAGGCGCTGACGGGGCAGGGGCACGGGCCGGAGATGGCCGAACTCATGCCATTGCTGCAGCGCATCCGGGCGCGCGAGGGCTGAGCACGCGGCCGGCGCCGGCACGCCGCGGCGCACCCCCTTGCCGCGCGCGGCCCTTCGGGTGCCCGTCAGAAGGCGGGCTTGGTCTGGCGCCGGCGCTGCAGCAGGATCACGATGCCGAGCAACAGCAGGGCTGGCAGGTAGAACACCTCCTGCGGCATCCGCTCGGCCGGGACCTGCACATTGGTGATCTCGACGGGCATGTCCGGGTCGTAGAAGTCGAAATTCATGAACGCGTCGTCATGCGGGGTCCCCGGCAGCGGCTCGTCGAGCAGCATGCGGTCCTGCTCGGGCATCGGCACGAGGCCTTCGGCGTCGGCGCGTTCGGCTCCCGAGCGCCCGTCATCCTCGATATCGGCGACGATCGTGTAGCTTGTCCGGGTGCTGGTGTCGAAATCGGGGCCGGCGATGGTGATGCGTACCTCCTGGCCCGGTTCGGCGGTGCCGAGAACCTCCTCGACCGCGACGGGGTCGTGATCGGTGAAGGGGGGCTGCACCCGGTCGAGCCAGAAATTGGGCACGAAGAAGGTGAAGGCCACGAGCAGCAGCGCCGCCGATTCGAGCTTGTAGGAGGGGGCGAGGAAATAGCCCTGCGTGGCGGCAGCGAACATGAGCATCGCGAAGGTCGCTGTGACGAAGACGAGCGCGGCCTCGGCGAGCCCGGCGACGGTTCCGAGATCGATCCCGTAGAGGATCAGTGCCGGGTTGTAGATGAACAGGAAGGGCAGAACCACGGTGCGAAGCGAGTAGAAGAAGGCCACCAAGCCGGTGCGGATCGGATCGCCGCCCGACACCGCCGCGGCCGCGAAGCTCGCAAGCCCCACCGGCGGCGTCACATCCGCCATGATGCCGTAGTAGAACACGAACAGATGCGCCGCGATCAGCGGCACGATCAGCCCCTCCTGCCCGGCGACGCTGACCACCACCGAGGCCATCAGCGAGGAGACGACGATGTAGTTCGCCGTCGTCGGCAGGCCGAGCCCGAGGATCAGGGAGAACACCGCCACGAGGACCAGCATCAGGAAGAGCTGCCCGCCGGCGAGCACCTCGACGAGGCCGGCAAGCTCGGTGCCGATCGGCGTTCGGGTGACGGTGCCGACGATGATGCCGGCGGCGGCGGTCGCGACACCGATGCCGATCATGTTGCGCGCGCCCGTGATCAGTCCCTGCACGAGATCCACCGCGCCGGCGCGCAACTCGGTCAGGACACTGGGCTGCCCGCGCATCAGCGCCTTGAGCGGGCGCTGGGTGACGATGATGAAGAGCATCGTCGAGACCGCGTAGAAGGCGGATTTCGAGGGCGATTGCCGCTCGATCATCAGGAACCACACGAGCACCAGGATCGGTAGCAGGAAATGCATGCCCGTGGGGAAGACCTCCTTCATCACGGGCAGCCTGATCTCGCGCGCCTGCGGATCATCGACCTCGAGATCGCTGTGGCGCGCAGCGACCCAGAGCGCGGCGAGATAGACCACCCCGACGAGCCCGACGAGGAGCGGATCCGACAGCCCCGGCGCGACGCCGCGCAGCAGATCCACGCCGAGCACCAGCCCGTAGAAGGCGACCCCGGCCGCGACGAAGCCGCCGACGATCTTGAGAAACATCTGCAACAGGCTGCGTGCCGGGCCGAGGGCCTCGATGTCGTTTCGCAGCGCCTCGAGATGGACGATGTAGATCAGCGCGATGTAGGAGATCACCGCCGGGATGAACGCGTGCTTGATCACTTCGAGATAGGAGATCCCGACGAACTCGACCATCAGGAAGGCCGCCGCCCCCATCACCGGCGGCATGATCTGCCCGTTCACCGACGAGGCGACCTCGATCGCGCCGGCCTTTTCGCGCGTCAGCCCGACGCGGCGCATCAGCGGGATCGTGAAGGTGCCGGTGGTGACGACATTCGCGATCGAGGACCCGGATATCAGCCCGGTCATGCCCGAGCCGACGACGGCCGCCTTGGCCGGCCCGCCGCGCAGATGCCCGAGCCCGGCGAACGCGATCTTGATGAAGTAGTTGCCCGCCCCCGCGCGCTCGAGCAGCGCGCCGAAGAGCACGAACAGGAACACGAAGGCGGTCGACACCCCGAGCGGGATGCCGAACACGCCCACATTGGTGTCGTACCACTGCGTGTTGACGATGGCGTTGAGCGAGCGGCCACGATGCTCGATGAGCTCGGGGATCAGCCAACCGGTGCCGAAATAGGAATAGGCGATGAAGAGGCCGCCGAGGACGGTCAGCGCCGGGCCGAGCGTTCGCCGCGCCGCTTCCAGCAGCAGCACGAGACCGATACAGCCGATGATGACCTGCGGATAGATGGTGCCGAAATCGATGCCGAGCAGCTCGACCTCGGTACGCGTCAGGCGGCCGCGCCGGGCGGTTGCGGAAATCTCGTCGGAATACCAGAAGACGTAGAAGGCGCTGCCCGAGGCGGCGAAGGCGAGGATCCAGTCCGTGACCGGCACATGGCCGCGCGGCGAGGAGCGCAGCGCCGGATAGCACAGGAAGGCCAGGAACAGGGCCAGCGCGAGATGCATCGGCCGGGCCTGATCGGCGCCGAGGATGCGCACGATGGCCAGCTCGCCGAACCAGAACTGCGGATCCGCGATCCAGATCTGGAACAGCGACCAGAAAAGCGCCACGGCCGCGATCAGGAGCACCACGAAGCGGCTGCGCGGCGCACGTCCGCCGCTATCGGTGCTCTCGACGAGGCTGCGCAGTTCCGATTCGCTGAGTGAACGCTCCTTGCCGCCGCCGGGCTGCGCCATGATCTGCCCCTGTATTGGAAATCACTTGGGCGCGCCGCGCCGACGCGGCGCGCCCGGGTGCCGGCCGCGCACGGCGCGGCTAGCGGCTCACTCGAGCATTCCGGCTTCCTCGTAGTAGCGCCGTGCCCCGTCATGCAGGGGCGCCGAGATGCCGTCGCTGATCATCTCCTCGGCGACGAGGTTCGCGAGCGCCGGATGCAGCTCGCGGAAATCGTCGAGGTTCTCCATCACCGCCCTGGTGACCTGATAGACGGTCTCCTCTTCGACGGCGGCCGAGGTGACGAAGGACGCCCCGACGCCGAAGGTCTGCACGTCCTCGTCGGTGCCGCGATACATGCCGCCGGGGATGGTGGCGACGCGGTAATAGTCACGGTCCTCCACGAGCTCGAGCACGGCCTCGTTGTCGACCGGCACGATCACGGTATCGCAGGTTGTGGTCGCTTCCTCGATGGCGCCCGAGGGATGGCCGACGGTGTAGACCATGGCGTCGATGTTGTTGTCGCACAGCGCCTGGGCCTGCTCGCCGGCCTGAAGCTCGGAGACCACGCTGAAATCGTCCATGGTCCAGCCCATGGCCTCCATCACGACTTCCATGGTGGCGCGCTGGCCGGAGCCCGGATTGCCGACATTGACGCGCTTGTCCTGCAGGTCGTCGAAGCTCGCGATGTCGGCATCGGCGCGGGCGACCACGGTGAAGGGCTCGGGGTGCAGCGAGAAGACGGCGCGCAGATCCTCGAAGGCGTCGCCCTCGAAATCCGAGGTGCCGTTATAGGCGTGGAACTGCCAGTCGGTCTGGACAATGCCCATCTCCAGCTCGCCGTCGCGCAGCGCGTTCAGGTTGAAGATGGAGCCGCCGGTCGATTCGACGCCGCAGCGGATGCCGTGCTCGGAGCGGCCCTGATTCACGAGCCGGCAGATCGCGCCGCCTGCGGGATAGTAGACGCCGGTGACGCCGCCGGTGCCGATGGCGACGAAGGTGGTGTCCTGTGCCGAGGCCGCGCTGCCCGTGGCGATGCCCGCCGCGGCAAGGGTGACGAGAATGGATGGACGCATCGGATGTTCCTCCGTTGTTGGTCGTTGCGGGGTGTCCCACCGGCGCGATCGCCGGAACGACTGTTGCAAGCAAACCATTCGGCGCGCGCGCGAGTCAATCTTGATCGCGCGGCAAAGTCCGCGCAAGGACAGGTGCTTGAGCGCCGCTGGCGGGCCGGGGGCGGGCCCGCCGGGATTTCTGCCACAAAAGCTGCGAAGGGGGGTTGCACTCGGAGCGACTCATCCGTAGATACGCGTTCACCGGCGGCGGGGCGGTTGTTTCGCTTGCGGGTTACATCCTGAGGATTTGTCGGGCGTTTGTGCTCTGTGTTGGGGCGCTTTCGTTTGTTTTGGTCTTTG
>SLQD01000147.1 GCA_007131685.1 Paracoccaceae bacterium
GAGTGCGCCGTCGCGTCGATCGAGGCCGCGCACATGGCCGGCGCGCGGCTCGATCTGACGCTGCGCGCGCCGGGCGGTGACCTCGCGGCGCAACTCGGGGCCGAGACCCTGCCCACCGGCAGCCTGCGGCTGCGCCCCGACGGGGCGGTCTCGGCGCTGCCGGGCTACGCCGAGGGCGCGTGGTGGGTGCAGGACGCCGCCGCCGCGCTGCCCGCGCGCGTGCTCGCGCCGCGGCCCGGCGAACGGGTGCTCGATCTGTGCGCGGCACCGGGGGGCAAGACGCTGCAGATCGCGGCGGCGGGTGCGGATGTCACCGCGCTCGACATCTCCGAGCGGCGGATGGAACGGCTGCGCGAGAACCTCGTGCGCACCGGGCTCGCGGCGCGCTGTGTCGTTGCGGACGCCCTGCAGTGGGGCGATGTCGGTGGTTTCGACGCGGTGCTGCTGGATGCGCCATGCACCGCCACCGGCACGATCCGCCGCCATCCCGAGCTGCCTTTCCTGCGCGGCCCCGAGGCGGCGCCGGAGCTCGCAGGGCTGCAGGCGCGGATGCTCGACCATGCGCTCAGCCTGCTGCGCCCCGGTGGCCGGCTCGTCTATTGCAGCTGTTCGCTGCTGCCCGAGGAGGGCGAGGACCAGCTCGCCCGTGCGCTCGAGCTGCATCCCGGGCTGCGCGCCGACCCCGGGGCGCTTGCGGTTCCCGGCGTGGCGCCGGAATGGCATGCTGGCGGCGGGCTGCGGCTGCGGCCGGATTTCTGGCCCGGGCGTGGCGGTATCGACGGATTCTTCATCGCCGCCATGCGATACAGCGGCGCGTGAGGCGAAAGCGGGGGGCGAGATTGGCAACGGACGGATTGCGGGAGCTGCGGCCGAGCCTGCGCGACCGGATCGCGGCGCGCCGCGCCGGGCGGCTGCGCCTCGATCCGCTGTTTCGGCTGCGTCCCGAACCGCGCAGCATCGGCGATGTCACCCGCGGCCGGCGAATCCTCGCCGGGCGTTTCGATCTCGGCGGCCACCACCTGAGCGCGCCCGACCGGATACCCTGGGACCTGCCCGCGCAGCCGCCGGAATTTGAGGCGGCGCTGCACGGCTTCGGCTGGCTCGACGATCTCGCCGCGCTGGGCACCGAGGCCGCGCGACGGGCGGCGCGGGACTGGACGCAGGGCTGGATCACGCGCTTCGGCACGGGGCGCGGGCCGGGCTGGACGGCGCCGCTGGCGGGGCGGCGGGTTCTGCGCTGGATCCATCACGCCCTGATGCTGCGCGACCCGGCCGACGATACGGCCAATGCCCGATTGTGTCGCGCGCTCGGCCGGCAGACGCGCTTTCTCGCGGCGCGCTGGGCCGGCGCACCCGCCGGCGCGCCGCGCTTCGAGGCGCTCGCGGGGCTGTTGCACGGTGCGGCGCTGCTCGAGGGGATGGAGCGCCACCTCGCTCCGGCGCGCGCCGCGCTCGAGGCGGAATGCGCCGCCCGGATCGATCCGCAGGGCGGCATCGCCACGCGCAACCCGGAGGAGCTGCTCGACATTCTCGCGCTCCTGACCTGGACGCGCGACAGCCTCGCCGAGGCGGGCGCGCAGGCCGGGCCCGAATGCAGCGCCGCGATCGCGCGGATCGCGTCGGTGCTTCGGACGCTGCGCCATGCCGATTCCGGGCTGGCGCGCTTTCATGGCGGCGGGCGCGGCGAGGTCGGCCGGCTCGAACATGCGCTTGCCGCCGCGGGCGGCCCCGCACCGCCGCTTCGCGAGCGGGCGATGGGCTATGCCCGCCTCGCCGCCGGGCGCAGCACCGTCATCGCCGATGCCGCGCCCCCGCCCGAGCCCGGCGCGGGCCGCGACGCCCATGCCGCGACGCTGGCCTTCGAGCTGACATCGGGGCGCCGGCCCGTGATCGTGAGCTGCGGCTCCGGGCGCGGCTTCGGGCCCGACTGGCACCGCGCCGCGCGCGCGACTTCGGCGCATTCGACGCTGGCGATCACGGCGGTGTCCTCGTCGCGCTTCGGTCCCGCCGGGCGGCGTGAGGCTGGCGCGCGGCTGCCCCTGATGGAGCGGCCCGGCGCGGTTTCCTTCGAGCGCCGCGACGAGCCGCAGGGTCCGGCGCTCCTGCTCGGCCATGACGGCTATTTCGCCACCCACGGGCTCACGCATCTGCGCCGGCTCGATCTGAGCGCCGATGGCCGCACGCTGACGGGCGAGGACATGCTCGCGGCGATTACCGCCGCCGACCGCCGCCGCTTCGCACGCTACCGCGCCGCCTATCCGGATCGCCCCGTCGCCTTTCGCGTGCATTTTCATCTGCACCCGGCGGTGGCGGCACGGCTCGAGGCGGGGATGGTGACGCTGACACTGCCGAGCGGCGAGGTCTGGGAATTCGCGCAGGAGGGCGCGCAGGCCGTCGCGCTGGCGCCGTCGGTCCATCTCGAGCGCGGCCGCGTGGCACCGCAGCCGACGCTGCAGATCGTGCTCGACGGCGCGGTCGGCGCGGCGGCGGGTCAGGTGAACTGGACTCTCGCCAAGGCTGCGGATACCCCCGTAGCGGTGCGCGACCTCGCGCATGACGACATGCCCATCGAAGCCTGAGGACCCCCGCCGATGACCGATTCCGTGCCGCTGCGCCGCGCGCTGATTTCCGTATCCGACAAGACGGGCCTGCCGGAACTCGGCGCCGAGCTTGCCAGGCGCGGGGTCGAGCTCGTCTCGACGGGCGGCACGGCGCGCGCGCTGCGCGAGGCGGGCCTCGCGGTGCGCGACGTGGCCGAGCTCACGGGCCTGCCCGAGATGATGGATGGCCGCGTCAAGACGCTGCATCCCGGCGTGCATGGCGGGCTTCTGGCGGCGCGCGACAATCCCGATCACGTCGCGGCGATGCGCGCCCACGGCATCGCGCAGATCGACCTGCTCGTGGTCAATCTCTACCCCTTCGAGGAAACCGTCGCGCGCGGGGCCGAAGCGGCCGAAGCGATCGAGAACATCGATATCGGCGGCCCGGCGATGATCCGTGCCGCGGCCAAGAACCATGCCCATGTCGCCGTCGTCGTCGATCCGGAGGATTACGCGCCGCTTCTCGCCGCGCTCGACGCCAATGACGGGGCGACGCGCGCGGATCTGCGCCGCCGCCTCGCGCAGGTGGCTTTCGCGCGCACCGCGGCCTATGACGCGGCGGTGTCGGGCTGGATGGCGGCCGAGTTCGCCGAGCCGGCCCCGCGCCGGCGCATCGCCGCGGGGACACTCGCGCAGACCTTGCGCTACGGCGAGAACCCGCACCAGTCCGCCGCCTTCTACCGCGACGGCAGCGACCGCGCCGGGGTGGCGACCGCGCGCCAGCTCCAGGGCAAGGAGCTGTCCTACAACAACATCAACGACACCGACGCGGCTTTCGAGCTGGTCTCGGAATTCCTGCCCGGCGAGGGGCCGGCCTGCGCGATCATCAAGCACGCCAATCCCTGCGGCGTTGCGCGCGCCGAAACGCTCGCCGAGGCGTATGCCCGCGCCCGCGACTGCGACCGCAGCTCCGCCTTCGGCGGTATCCTCGCCTTCAGCCGCCCGCTCGACGCACAGACCGCCGAGGCGATCACGCAACAATTCGCCGAGGTGGTGATCGCGCCGGGCATCGACGACGCGGCGCGCGACCGCCTGGCGGGCAAGGGCGATCTGCGCGTGCTGATCACGCAGGGGCTGGCCAACCCCGCCGCGCCGGGCGTGATGCTGCGCCAGGTCGGCGGCGGCTTTCTGGTGCAGGACCGCGATACGGGGCGGGTGACGCGCGAGGACCTGCGCATCGTCACGCAGCGCGCCCCGAGCGATGCCGAGACGCGCGACATGCTCTTCGCCTGGACCGTGGCCAAGCATGTGAAATCGAACGCCATCGTCTATGCGCGCGGCGGCGCCACGGTGGGTATCGGCGCCGGGCAGATGAGCCGCGTCGACTCGACCCGCATCGCCGCGCGCAAGGCTGCCGACATGGCCAAGACGCTGGGCCTCGACGGCGTGCCCACCGAGGGCGCGGCGGTGGCGTCGGATGCGTTCTTTCCCTTCGCCGACGGGCTCGAGGCGGCGGCCGCGGCGGGGGCGACGGCGGTGATCCAGCCCGGTGGCTCGAAGCGCGACGCCGAGGTGATCGCGGCGGCCGACCGTGCCGGGCTCGCCATGGTGTTCACCGGCATGCGCCATTTCCGGCACTGACGGATGCGCGCGGCAACGATCACGCTGGGTGCGACGCTCGCGGCCGACCAGGGCTCGAAATGGCTCGTGGTGCAGTGGCTCGACCTGCAGTCGCGCTTCTTCATCGATGTCTGGCCGCCTTACCTGACCTTCGTGATGGCCTGGAACACCGGCGTCAATTTCGGGCTCTTCGCGAGCGACGGGCCGGCCATGCGCTGGGTGCTGATCGCGGTGGCGCTCGTGATCTCGCTGTGGATCTGGCTCTGGGCGCGGCGCGAGCACGGCAATCTCGGCATGCAGATCGCGGCCGGCCTGATCGTGGGCGGGGCGCTGGGCAACGTGATCGACCGGCTCGTCTATGGCGCGGTGGCCGATTTCATCAACATGTCGTGCTGCGGCCTCAACAACCCGTTTTCGTTCAACATCGCCGATGCGGCGATCTTCGCCGGGGCACTGGGGTTGATCCTGTTCGCCGGGCGGCACAAGACCCCGTGACGCGCCCGGCGCGATCGGTTAGGAAGTCGCAAAGGCAAGGAGGGCCGTGATGCGGGCAGGGCGAGCAATTCTGGGCGGTGCGGGCGCGGCGATCCTGCTGCTCGCGGCGTGTTCGTCGGACTCGGGCCTGATGAATATCCGCCCCGGCGATACCGACGGGCCCGACGAGTTCGGCGTGCTGCCCAACCTGCCGCTCGAGCGCCCGGCCGAGGGGGGCGAGCTGCCCCCGCCAGACCCCGGCGGGGCAAGCCGGGCCGATCCCGATCCGCGCGGCGATGCGGTGGCTGCGCTGGGCGGCGCGCGCGGCTCCGGGACGGCAGCGGACTCCGCGCTCATCGCCCATGCGGCGCGCGCCGGCAGCGACCCCGATATCCGCGAACGCCTCGCCGCCGAGGATGCCGAGTACCGCCGGCGCAATCGCGGCCGCCTGCTCGAGCGGATCACCAACCGCAACACCTATTACCAGGCCTACGCGCCCATGACCCTCGACAGCCGCGCCGAGCTGGCGCGCTGGCGCGCCGCGGAGGCCCGGACCCCGGGCGCGCCGCCGGCCTCGGAGTGACGCGGGCGTGATCGCGGCGGCGCGGCCCGGCTCTTGAACCCGGGGCCGGCCGGCTTAAAGTTCCGCCCCACGATGCAAACCGGGAGTGTTCATGCGCAGATTGCTCGCCGCCGGGGCCTGTGCCCTCGCCCTGTCGGGGCCGCTCGCCGCCGACGAGGTCTCCAGCTTCACGCTCGATAACGGGCTCGAGGTCGTCGTCATCGAGGATCCGCGCGCCGACATCGCCGTCAACATGGTCTGGTACAAGGTCGGCGCCGCGGATGAGCCGCCGGGTGTCTCCGGCATCGCGCATTTCCTCGAACACCTGATGTTCAAGGGCACCGAGACGCGCGAGGCCGGCGAATTCTCCGAGATCGTCGAGCGCGAGGGCGGCCGCGGCAACGCCTTCACCTCATGGGACTACACCGGCTATTTCCAGCGCATCGCGTCGGACCGACTCGAGCTGATGATGGAGCTCGAGGCCGACCGGATGGAGAATCTCGCCTTCACCGACGATGACTGGCTGCCCGAGCGCGATGTCATCCTCGAGGAGCGCGGCCAGGTCGTCGAGAGCCGCCCGGGCCGGCTCTTCGGCGAGCAGCTTTACGCGACGCTGTTCCAGAATCATCCCTACGGCATCCCGATCATCGGCTGGCGCGAAGAGATGCGCGAGCTCATCGACACGGATGCGATGGACTTCTACGAGCGCCATTACGGCCCCAACAACGCGATCCTCGTCGTCGCCGGCAATGTCGATCCCGACGAGGTCCGCGCGATGGCCGAGCGCCATTACGGCGCCGTGCCCGAGAACCCCGCGATCACCGAGCGCCGCCGCCCGCAGGAGCCGCTCGTGGTCTCGGACCGGCGCGTGAAGATGTCCGACAGCCGCGTCGGCCAGCCCTATCTGATGCGCTACTACGTGGCCCCGTCGCGCGCGTCGGGCGATCAGTCCGGGGCGGCGGCGCTGCAGGTGCTCGCCGAGTTGCTGGGCGGCAGCGCGGAGACCTCGGTGCTCGGCCGGGCGCTGCAGTTCGACGAGCGCCTGGCGCTGCAGACCGCCGCCTTCTATCGCGGCGCCAATGTCGATGACGCCACCTTCGGCCTCGCCGTCGTGCCCGTGGACGGCGTCGAGCTTGCCGAGGCCGAGGCCGCGATGGAGGAGGTCATCGCCGATTTCCTCGCCGACGGTATCGATGCCGAGCAGCTCGAGCGGATCAAGACGCGGCTGCGCGCCAACGAGATCTACGACATGGACAGCGCCCAGAACCGCGCGCGCCAATACGGTGTCGGGCTGAGCGTGGGGCTCGACGTGGCGGATGTGCGCGACTGGCCCGACGCGCTGCAGGCCGTCACGGCGGATGACGTGATGGCAGCCGCGCGCGATCTGTTCGCACGCCATCACGTCACCGGCTGGCTGATGCAGGCCGAGGATGACCGCCCCGATGCGGCCGATCAGGTCGAGTACGGGGTCGAGGATCAGGCCGACCCCGACGATTTCCGCTAGGAGCCGAGAGATGCGCAAATTCGCCCCCGTTCTTGCCGCCGCGATCGCGCTCGCGACGCCGCTGCGCGCCGAGGTTCCGCTCGAGGAGGTGACCTCTCCCGAAGGTGTCGAGGCCTGGCTGGTCGGCGAGGAGTCGCTGCCCTTCACCGCGATCGAGCTGCGCTTCGAAGGCGGCACCTCGCTCGATCCCGAGGATGCGCATGGCGCGGTAAACCTGATGGCCCGGCTCATGGATCAGGGCGCGGGCGACATGGACGCGCAGGAATTCGCCACCGCGCGCGAGGATCTGGGAATGCGGCTGAGCGTGAGCGCCTCGCGCGACGAGGTCTCGGTCTCGGCGCGGTTCCTGACCGAGAATCGCGACGAGTCCGTGGCGCTTCTGCGCACCGCGCTCGCCGAGCCGCGCTTTGACGAGGACGCGATCGAGCGCGCGCGCGGGCAGGTGATCTCGGGCATCCGCTCCGATCTGCGCGACCCGGGCGAACTCGCCAACCGCGCCTTCTTCGAGGCGGCGTTCGGCGATCATCCTTACGGTCGGCCCGGTGAGGGCACCGAGGACAGTGTCGCGGCGCTGACGCGCGAGGACCTGGTCGCGGCGCATGAGAGCGCCTTCGGCCGCGACCGGGTGCATGTCGGCGCGGCCGGTGATATCGACGCCGACACGCTCGGCACGATGCTCGACACGGTGCTGGCCGAGCTGCCCGCCTCGGGCGGCGCGATGCCGGACCGCGCCATGAACGCGCTCGAGGGCGGCACCGAGCTCGTGGAGTTCGACGGGCCGCAGGCATCGATCGTCTTCGGCCATGCCGGCATTCCCCGTGACGATCCGGATTTCATCCCCGCCTTCGTGATGAACCAGATTCTCGGCGGCGGCCGCTTCGGCACCCGGCTGATGCGCGAGCTGCGCGAGGAGCGCGGGCTGACCTACGGCGTGCATTCGCGTCTGCAGCCGATGCGCGACGGCGCGCTCGTCATGGGCTCGATCGCCACGGATCACGACAATGTCGATGAGGTGATCGAGCTGGTGCGCGCCGAATGGGCGAAGATGGCCGAGGCGGGTCCGACCGGGGACGAGCTCGACGCCATCATCACCTATCTGACCGGCTCCTTTCCGCTGCAATTCGACGGCAACGCTGCCATCGCGCGCATCCTCGCCGATTTCCAGGCGCAGGGCCTCGGCCCGGACTATATCGCCGAGCGCA
Source organism: Paracoccaceae bacterium (assembly GCA_007131685.1). GTDB lineage: Bacteria > Pseudomonadota > Alphaproteobacteria > Rhodobacterales > Rhodobacteraceae > Alkalilacustris. Next base: position 7,903 of record SLQD01000147.1, read on the forward strand.
ACGAGCTGATCGCGGGCGTCAGCCTCGAAGACGCGGCGGATGTGGCCGAGCGGATCCTCGATCCCGATGCGCTGTTCTTCGTCGTGGCGGGGCGGCCGGAGCTGGAAATCGGTAACTGAGCCGCGCGCCATCGCTTGGCAGATCCGGTGCGCTCATGCTACTGATTGTGGCATGAGCGCGCCCGACCTCAAGATAAGCCCCACTCCCCCCGTTATTCGGCAGCTGGATACGGCGGCGATCAACCGGATCGCCGCGGGCGAGGTGGTCGAGCGGCCGGCCGCGGCGGTCAAGGAACTTGTCGAGAACGCCCTCGATGCCGGGGCGCGGCGCGTCACGGTGGAGTATGCCGGCGCGGGCAAGACGCTGATCCGGGTGCGCGATGACGGCTGCGGCATCGCCGCGGAGGCGCTGCCGCTCGCCGTGGCGCGCCATGCGACCTCCAAGATCGACGGCTCCGACCTGCTGGCGATCCACAGCTTCGGGTTTCGCGGCGAGGCGCTGGCCTCGCTGGGGGCGGCGGGGCGGCTGACGCTCACTTCGCGCGCCGAGGGCGCGGCGGCGGCCAGCCTTTCGGTCGAGGACGGGCGCGTGGGCACGGTTCGCCCGGCCGCGCTCGATGCCGGCACCGTGGTGGAGTTGTGCGACCTGTTTCATGCCACCCCCGCGCGGCTGAAATTTCTGCGCAGCGACCGCGCCGAGGCGCAAGCGATCGCCGAGACGGTGCGCCGGCTGGCGATGGCGGAGCCGCGCGCGGGCTTCGTGCTGCGCGATGTGACGGAAGGCGCCGGGCGGCTGGTGTTTCGCGCCGAGCCGGAGGCGGGCGATGCCACCGCCGCACGCCGGGCACGGCTCGGGCGGGTTCTCGGGCGCGACTTCATCAGCAATGCCGTCGCACTCGAGGCCGAGCGCGAGGGATTGCGGCTGAGCGGCTTTGCCGGGCTGCCGACCTTCTCGCGCGGCTCGGCCGTGGCGCAGCATCTCTTCGTCAATGGCCGCCCGGTGCGGGACCGGATGCTCACCGGGGCGCTGCGCGCGGCCTATACGGATGTGATGGCGCGGGATCGCCATCCGGTCGCCGCGCTGTTCCTGGACTGCGATCCGCAGCGCGTGGATGTGAATGTCCATCCCGCCAAGACCGAGCTGCGCTTTCGCGAGCCCGCCATCGCGCGCGGGCTCGTCGTATCGGGGCTGCGCCATGCGCTCGCCGAGGCCGGGCATCGCGCGGCGAGCACGCTGACCGGCGCGGCGCTCGGCGC
>SLQD01000219.1 GCA_007131685.1 Paracoccaceae bacterium
CACCTATGCGCGCTTCTGGGCGCGCCAGTCGGGCGGGTTCATCGGCATTCGCGAGGCGGCGGAGTGAGACTAACGATCGAACGGCTCGGGCATCGCGGCGACGGAATCGCCGAGGGGGTCTTTGTGCCGCGCGCGCTGCCCGGCGAAGTCGTGGAGGGCGCGGTGGAGGATGGGCGCATGGCCGCGCCCGCGATTGTCACCGCCGCGCCCGAGCGCGTCACCCCGCCCTGCCCGCATTACGACGATTGCGGCGGCTGCGCGCTGCAGCACGCCGCCGACGATTTCGTCGATGCCTGGAAGGCACAGGTCGTCGAGACGGCGCTTGCCGCGCAGGGGCTCGACGCGCCGTTGTATCGCTGCGAACCCTCGCCGCCCAACACGCGCCGCCGCGCCACGCTGTCGGGGCGCCGGCTCAAGAAAGGGGTGCTGGTGGGATTTCACGCCCGCGGCTCGGACACGCTCACGCCGATCCCGCATTGCAGGCTGCTGCACCCCGATCTGATCGCCGCGCTGCCCGCGATCGAGGCGATCACGGCCGCCGGAGCCTCGCGCAAGGGCGAGCTGGCGCTTTCGGTGACGCAGTCGGCGGCGGGCGTCGATGTCGCGGTGCGCGGGGGCAAGCCGCTCGACGGGGCGCTGCGCGGCGAGCTCGGCGCGATCACTCGCGATCACGGCCTCGCCCGGCTGAGCTGGGAGGGCGAGACCGTCGCGCGTGCCGCCGAGCCCGAGCAGCATTTCGGCCGCGCCGCCGTCGCGCCGCCGCCCGGCGCCTTCCTGCAGGCCACGCGCGCCGGCGAGGCCGCGCTGCAGGACGCGGTGCTGCGCGCGGTGGGCGATGCGCGGCGCATCGTCGATCTCTATGCCGGCTGCGGCACCTTCACCCTGCCGCTTGCCGAGCGCGCCGAGATCCATGCCGTGGAGGGCGACGGCGCGATGCTCGACGCACTCAACACGGGCTGGCGCCACGCGCTCGGACTCAAGCGGGTGACCACCGAGACGCGCGATCTGGCGCGCGACCCGCTCAGCGCGGCGGAACTCGCGCGGTTTCAGGCTGCGGTGATCGACCCGCCCCGCGCCGGGGCCGAGGCGCAGGCCGCGGAACTCGCCGCGGCGAAGCTTCCCGTGATCGCGGCGGTGTCGTGCAACCCGTTGACGTTTGCGCGCGACGCGCGGCTGCTCACCGGCGCCGGCTACCGCCTCGAATGGGTGCGCATCGTGGACCAGTTCCGCTGGTCGCCGCATGTCGAACTTGCAGCACGCCTTTCGATTGACCATACCGCGCGCGAAACGGCCTGAACGAGAGCACCCGATCATGCGCGACCGCATCGCCGCATTCCTCGAGCTGTCCATCGTGCGCAACGGGATCATCGGGGTGATCCTGTTCAATTCCGTGATCCTCGGCATGGAGACCTCGGGCACGCTGATGGGGGCCTACGGCCCCCTCATCACGGCGCTCGACCGGCTCTGCCTGTCGATCTTCGTGGTCGAGATCCTGCTCAAGCTGTTCGCCTATCGCCTCGGCTTCTTCCGCTCGGGCTGGAACATCTTCGATTTCCTGATCGTCGGCATCTCGCTGGTGCCCGGATCGGAGGCCCTCACGGTGCTGCGCGCGCTGCGCATCCTGCGGCTCCTGCGCGTCGTCTCCGTCACGCCGAGCCTGCGCCGCGTGGTCGAGGGGTTCCTCAAGGCGCTGCCGGGGATGGGCTCGGTGTTCCTGTTGATGTCGATGATCTTCTATATCGGCTCGGTCATGGCGACGAAGCTGTTTCAGGACAGCTTTCCGGAGTGGTTCGGCACGATCGGGCGCTCGGCCTATTCGCTGTTCCAGATCATGACCCTTGAGTCCTGGTCGATGGGGATCGTGCGCCCGGTCATGGAGGTCTATCCCCATGCTTGGGTGTTCTTCGTCCCCTTCATCATGATGACGACATTCGCCGTGGTGAACCTGCTGGTGGGCCTCATCGTGAACTCGATGCAGGACGCCCACCACGCCGAGGATGTCGTCAAGACCGACGCCTACCGCGACGAGGTTCTCGCGCGGCTCGAGAAGATCGAACGCCGTCTCGACCGGCGCGATTGAGGCTCAGAAGAAGCCCGCGCGCTGGCGGCCGGGGACGCGCGCCTCGCGGGACGGATCGCCGGTCATCAGCGTCCACCAGAGCCGGCCGTCGGAATCCTGATGAAATCCGAAACCCATGTCGCGCGCGTTCGGAGCCACGATCACCTCGCGCTGATGGCGCTCGCCCATCCAGGCGTTCAGCGTCTGCAGCTCGGTCTCGAAGGTCTCGGACACCGTCTCGCCGACGACCTGCCCGCGATACCCCGCCTCCCAGGCGCGCTCCGGCGGCGAGGTGCCGTCGGATCCGAAATGCCATGGGCGGGACTGGCGCGACATGTCGCGCGAATGGCGCATCGCCGCACGGTTGAGATCCGAATCGAGCGACAGCGGCGCCGCCCCCCGGCTCTGGCGCATCGAGTTGACGGCATCGAGCATCCGCTCGCGCACGCGATCGGCATCCTCGTCGGCGAGCCGCTGAACTCCCTGCACGGGCTGGCCGTCCGGGCCGAGCCGGACCGTGTCGACCGGGGCACAGGCCGCCAGCAGGAAAAGCGGCGCGACGAGGAGTTTCAGCAGGCGCATGACATCCACTTCCGGGTTAGGGTTCGTTCACGCATACCGCGTTGTCCCGCGATTATCAAATCCGCCGCCATGGTGCACGCGCCACACCGCGAGCCGGCTGCGCGGGGTGTTGCGGATATGCCAACCTTAGCGCCTTTCCCGAGGCAACTGCGGTCGAACACGTTGCTAACGCAGCGGCGGAATGCTTACACGAGGGACGCGAGGTACAGTCGAGATCGCCCCCGCCCTCCTCTGCAAACTCCGGCGGGTGGCGAAAAATGGAGGTTGAACATGAAGAAGATCGCTCTTGCGGCCGCTTTCTCCGTCGCGGCCACATCCGCTTTCGCCGGCGCCCATGGCACCACGAAGTATGACGAGCCCGAGGTCGAGCCCGAGGTCATCATCGAAGAGACCGAGGCCCAGCCGCGCAACTCGTGGGTTCCGCTGCTGATGCTCGCGCTGATCGGCGCCGGCATCGCCGTGAACCAGTAAGCGCATCCCGCATCGCGGATTGTGACGGCGGCCCCCGGGCCGCCGTTCTTTTTTGCGCGTGCCGCCGCTCAGCCGAGCCAGCCGCGAAGATTCTCCCCGGCCACCGCCGCGAGCGCGTCGATATGCAGCGCGTCATCGTTGAGGCAGGGGATATAGGTGAACCGCTCGCCGCCGGCCTCCTCGAAGCTTTCCTTGATCTCCTCGTTGATCTCCTCGAGCGTCTCCACGCAATCGGCCGCAAAGGCCGGGGCGATGACGGCGATGTTGCGGTTGCCCGCCTTCGCCAGGTCGGCGACGTGATCGACCGTGTAGGGCCGCAGCCATTCCTCGCGCCCGAAGACGGATTGAAAGGTGCTTTCGATCGCCCCCGGCGCCCAGCCGAGCCGCTCGCGCAGGAGCCGCGAGGTCTTCACGCACTGGCAGTGATACGGGTCGCCCTCCATCAGGTAGCGCTTGGGCATGCCGTGATAGGACGCCACGAGGAGATCGGGCGTGTGGTCGAGCGTCGCATAGGCGCGCTCGACCGATTGCGCCAGCGCCTCGATGTATTTGGGATGGTCGAAATAGGGCGCAACGGTGCGCGCGGCGGGCTGCCATTTCTCCGCCATCAGCGCGCGGAAGAACTGATCGCAGGCGGTGGCCGAGGTCGCGCCGGCGTAATGCGGGTAGAGCGGGAAGAACAGGATCTTCTGGCAGCCCTTCGCGACCATCTCGCGCACCTTCGCCGGCGTCGAGGGGTTGCCGTAGCGCATGCAGAAATCGACGACGACATCGTCGCCGAATCGCGCCGCCATGCGCTCGGCCAGCGCCTCGGTCTGATCGCGCGTGATGGTCAGCAGCGGGCTCTCATTGCGCTCGGTGTTCCAGATGCCCTTGTAGGCCTCGCCCGAGGAAAAGGGCCGGCGCGACAGGATCACCAGCTGCAGCAGCGGCTGCCAGATCCAGTCGGAGTAATCCACGACCCGCTTGTCGGAGAGAAACTCACTCAGGTAGCGGCGCATCGACCAGTAATCGTAATTGTCCGGCGTGCCCAGATTGGCGATCAGCACGCCCACCTTCTCGCCCGGCACCGGCGGGTGATCGGCGGGGGCATGGGCGAGGCGGCCCTCGCCGGGACGGATCTCGACGAGCGGTTCCGTGGGCGCGGCGCCCGGTTTGGCATCCAGCATGGCGTGAGTCCCGTTTCTGGCTCGGCTGCCCCCGGAGATATCGGGTTTGGCCGGGGGGTCAATCGCGATGACGCGGCGCCTTGTCGGGCAGCGGCGTCTCGACGCTGCCCAGCGCATCCGCGAGCCGCGCCGCCGCCGAGCCCGGGCGCAGCGGTTGCGGCTGATCGGGCGCGGGGGCCCAGCCGGTGAGGAAGACGAGCTCGAAGGTCGCGCGCAGGCGCCCATCGGCGCCCGAATCGCGGGCCGCGTAATGCCGCGCAGCGACGTCGAAAAGCGCCCTCGGCGCAGGGGCGCGGTGCCGGTCGGCGAGGGCATTGCCCTCGCCCATGGCGCGCAGATCATGCATCAAGGCGGTGAGATCGGCGTAGCTCGCCGTCAGCGGCACCGAATCCGCCACCGGCAGCGCCAGCCCGGCACGCTGCAGGAGCGCGCCCATGTCGCGCAGCTCGCCCATCGGCGTGACACGGGGTGACAATCCGTCGCACACCTCGGCTTCCGCCGCCGCGAGGGCGGCGCGCAGCTCCTGCAGGCTGCGCCCGCCGACGAGCACCGCCAGCATCAGCCCGTCCGGCTGCAGCGCCCGCCGGCATTGCACGAGCTGGCCCACCGGGTCCGCCGCCCAGTGCATCGTCATCGCGTGCAGCACGAGATCGTGCGCGCCGGCCTCCAGATCGAGCGTCTCGGCATCCTCGACCATCCGCGCGTCGGGCCGGATCCGGGACCAGAATTCCGGGAATCCGGTCACGATTGCGGGTGCCGTAAACCTCCTGTTAACCTCGCCCAGCCTTTCCTCGATCTCGGCGGCGGCGTGCTCGTGCAGGAACAGCGCCGGGCCGATTCGGCGGGCACGGTCGCGGTTGTGGCGCAGCCGGGCGCGATCGGCGAGGTCGGGCGGACGGGTCATGGCGGCCTCCTTTGTCTGGGGAGTTAGGCGATGCGGGCGGCGATGAAAAGCCTGTTGCGGGCAATCTACCCGCCCGGCTGCATCGCCTGCGAGGTGCCGGTGGCGCACGAACACGCCCTCTGCGGCGCCTGCTGGCGCGACACGCCCTTCGTCACCGGCCTCGCCTGCGATGGCTGCGGCCGGCCGCTGCCCGGCGCGGCCGGGGACGGGCCGGCGCATTGCGATGACTGCCTCGCACGCCCGCGCCCCTGGGAGCAGGCCCGCGCCGCGCTGCTCTACGAGCGCCAGGCCCGGCGCGTGGTGCTGCGCTTCAAGCATGGCGATCGCCTCGACCTCGCCCGCCCGGCGGCGCGGTGGATGACCGCGGCGGCACAGCCGCTACTGCGCCCGGACATGCTGATCGCGCCGGTGCCGCTGCACTGGACCCGGCTCCTGCGCCGGCGCTACAATCAGGCCGCCCTGCTCGCGCAGGGGGTCGCGCAGGCGACCGGGCTCGAACACTGCCCGGACCTGCTGCTGCGGCCGCACCGCACCGCGCTGCAGGCCGGGCCGCACGAGCTGCGCTTCGAGAACATCGCCGGCGCCATCGCCCCGCATCCGCGCCGCGGCCGGCGCGCCGAGGGCCGGCATGTGCTGCTCGTGGATGATGTCTTCACCTCCGGCGCCACCCTCGCCGTCGCCGCCGAGGCCTGCCACCGCGCCGGGGCGGATGCGGTCAGCGTGCTGGCGCTCGCGCGCGCGGCCGGCACGGGCGACGACGCGCGGGACGGGGTCGCGGCGGGCGAGCGCGTTGCGTGACGCACGCGAATCCGTATAGTCCGCCCGATCCACGGGATGGACCGATGCAACAGGTTGAAATCTACAGCTCGCCGCTTTGCGGCTATTGCCACATGGCCAAGCGGCTGCTCAAGCAGAAGGGCGTCGCCTTCGACGAATACGATACCCTCATGGATGCGCAGCGCAAACAGGAGATGAAAGCGCGCGCGGGCGGCGCGCATACCGTGCCGCAGATCTTCATCGGCGACACCCATGTCGGCGGCTGTGACGAGCTTTACGCGCTCGAACGCGCCGGCAGGCTCGACGCGCTCCTGCAGGGTTGAGATGCGCGCCGCGCTGATACAGCTCACCTCGAGCGACGATCCGCAGGCCAACCTGCCCGGCACCCGCGCGCTCATCGCGCAGGCCGCGCAGGGCGGGGCCGGCTTCGTGCTCACCCCGGAAGTGACGAATTGTGTCTCCATGAGCCGCACGCGCCAGAAAGAGGTGCTCGCCACCGAGTCCGCGGATCCGACGCTCGCCGCGCTACGCGAGGACGCGGCGCGACTCGGGATCTGGCTGCTGATCGGCTCGCTCGCGCTGCGGACTGGGGGCTCGGACGGCCGCTTCGCCAACCGCTCGCTGCTGATCGGCCCGGATGGCGCTGTCGCGGCGCGGTACGACAAGATCCACATGTTCGATGTGCAGGTTTCCGAAGCCGAGACCTACCGCGAGTCGGACGGGTTTCGACCCGGCGCGCAGGCCGTCCTCGCCGATACGCCCTTCGGCCGGCTCGGGCTGACGATATGCTACGATCTGCGCTTTCCGGGCCTCTATCGCTGCCTCGCACAGGCGGGTGCCGGGATCCTGACGGTCCCCGCCGCCTTCAGCCCGGTCACCGGCGCGGCGCACTGGGAGCCGCTCCTGCGCGCGCGCGCCATCGAATGCGGCGCCTATGTCCTCGCGCCCGCCCAGACCGGCACCCACCCCGCCAGCCGCGGGCGCGCGCGCGACACCCACGGCCATTCGCTCGCCATCGACCCCTGGGGCGCGGTGATCGCGGATGGCGGCACCGCGCCGGGGGTCAGCTTCGTCGAGCTCGACACCGAGACCGTCGCGGCGACGCGGCGCAAGATCCCCTCGCTGACCCATGACCGGGCCTTTTCGGGACCATGAGCCGCGACGAGGATCTCGCCGTCGCGCTCTTCAGCGAACTCTTCATGGCGGATCAGCTGGCGCGCAACCGCATCTCGCAGGCCCTGCCCAAGGGGATGGAACTGTCGCATTTCGGGGTCATCAACCATCTCGCCCATATCAACGCCGAGCGCACGCCCGCCCAGCTTGCGCGGGTCTTTCACGTCTCGCGCGGGGCGATGACCAACACGCTGTCGCGGCTCGAATGGGCGGGGCATGTGCATATCCGGCCCGACTGGGACGATGCGCGGCGCAAGTTCGTCTCTATCAGCCCCTCGGGCCGGCGCGCGCAGGAGCAGGCCCTCGCGGCGGTGACGCCGATTCTGTCGGAGGCGGTGCGCGCGCTCGGCGCCGAACGGGTGCGCCTGGCGCTGCCGGTGCTGCGCGAGCTGCGCACACGGCTCGAGGACAAGCCCTGAAAACGAAAGGACGGCGAGGAGATCCCCGCCGTCATCCGTCGCGCTATCGCGGTGCCGGGCTCAGAGCAGCCCTTCGCGCTGGGCCCGCTTGCGCGCGAGCTTGCGCTGGCGCCGGATCGCCTCGGCCTTCTGCCGCGCCTTCTTCTCCGAGGGTTTCTCGAATTGCTGGCGCAGCTTCATCTCGCGAAAAACGCCCTCGCGCTGGAGCTTCTTCTTCAGCGCGCGCAGCGCCTGATCGACATTGTTGTCGCGAACGCTAACCTGCATGTGGTCTTCACCACCTTTCCGAGCTAGAGTTTCTACATGATGCAGGAATGGTGCCGGTATCACCCCGCGCCGCGCTTGTCCAGACCGCCAGCGCATGGAGGCAAGATGACCACCCAGGACGCGCAATCCCTCGACGCGGCACGCGAGACGCTGCTCGACGCCGCGCTCATGCATGTGGTCTTCGACGGGTGGAGCAACGCGACGCTGCGCGCGGCGATCGCCGAGTCGGGTGTGGCGCCGGCGCTCGCGCATGCCGCCTGCCCGCGCGGGCCGGTCGATCTGGCAATCGCCTATCACCGCCGCTGCGACCGGCGCATGCTCGAGCGGCTGGCGCGCGAGGATCTCTCGCATCTGCGCTTTCGCGACCGCATCGCCGCGGCGATCCGCTTCCGCCTCGAGGCGATCGACGACAAGGAGGCCGTGCGCCGCGGCGCTTCGCTCTTCGCGCTGCCCCAGCACGCCGCCGACGGCGCCACCGCGATCTGGGAGACGGCCGACCATATATGGACCGCGCTCGGCGACAGTTCCGACGATCTGAACTGGTACACCAAGCGCGCCACCCTTTCCGGGGTCTACTCGGCGACGCTGCTCTACTGGCTGGGCGACACCACGCCGAGCCATCACGCGACCTGGGAGTTCCTCGACCGGCGCATCGACGACGTGATGCAGTTCGAGCGCATCAAGGGCGCGGCGCAGCGCAACCCGGTCCTCGGCCCGCTGATGGCAGTGCCCGAGCGGCTGTTCGCACAGATCCGCCCGCCGCGGCGCGGCCCGGCGCCCGACATGCCGGGCGCACAGCGGCCCGAGCCGCCCGCCGCCGCCGAAGCCGCGCCGCCCGCGGCCCACGACCCCGCGCCGCAGCAGCGCGAGGACTGAGCACCGCGGCTTGACCCCATCGCGGCACCGGCGCAGTGTTGCGGCCGGTGAGCGAAGGAGGCCGCGCGTGGCGATCAGCAAGCATGTCGTGACCTGGTTCGACGGCGCCTGGCATGACGGCAACCTGCCGGTGATCGGGGCTGCGGATCACGTCGCCTGGCTCGGCAGCCAGATCTTCGACGGCGCGCGCCAGTTCGAGGGGGTGCGCCCCGATCTCGATCTGCACAGCGCGCGGCTGATCCGCTCGGCACATGCGATGGGGATGGTGCCGCCGGTGGATGCGGAAACGGTGCACGGGCTGCTCGAGGAGGGCTGCCGGCATTTCGCGCCCGATGCCGCGCTCTATCTGCGCCCGATGATGTGGTCGCGCGACGGCTCGCCCGGCGTGATCGATCTCGATCCGGACTCGACGGCGTTCTGCATCTGC
>SLQD01000218.1 GCA_007131685.1 Paracoccaceae bacterium
GAGCACCCGCGCGCCGCCGAGCGGCGGCGCCTGCGGAACGATCAGCCGGCGCTCCCCCAGCCACGCGCCGCCGCCGCGTTCCGCCGAATAGGTCAGTCCCAGCAGCGGCAGATGCACCACCCCGGCCGTGATCCGCCCTTCATGCGCCACCGCGAGCGCATGCGCGAATTGCGGCTTGCCGTCGAGAAAGGCGCGTGTCCCGTCGATGGGATCGACGATGAAGACCGACCCGGCTTCGAGACGCGCTGCGTCGTCCGGCGTCTCCTCCGACAGCCAGCCGTACCCGGGCCGCGCCGCCAGAAGCCGCGCGCGCAGCATCGCGTCGATCTCGATATCCGCATCCGAGACCGGCCCCTGCCCCGCGCCCTTGTCCCAGCGCCGCGGCGCGGTGCCGAAATGCCGCGCCGCGATCACGCCGGCCTCCCCGGCCGCCGCGATCAGCAGCGCGAGGTCACTCTCCGGCAATGGTGAGCCCCTCGACGAGCAGGCTGGGCACCATCTGGCTGCGATGCGCGCGCGCGTCATTGGCCGGGGTGATGCGCATCAGCATCTCGCGCAGATTGCCCGCCAGCGTGCATTCATTGACGGGATAGGCCACCTCGCCGTTCTCGATCCAGAAGCCCGACGCCCCGCGCGAATAGTCGCCCGTCGTCGGGTTGATCGACGCCCCCATCAGCGAGGTCACGAGAAACCCCGTGCCCATCTCGCGCATCAGCCCGTCGAGGTCCTGCGCGCCCAGTGTCAGCGCAATGTTGAACACCGACGGCGAAGGCGGCGCGGCGGCCGAGCGTGCGGCGTTGGCGGTGCTGTCGAGCCCCAGCTTGCGCGCCGTCGCCAGATCCAGCACCCAGCCCTGCAGCACCCCGCCCTTCACGATGTCGCGCCGCGCCGTGGCGAGCCCCTCGGCGTCGAAGGGGCGCGAGCCGCCGATGCGCGGGCGGTGCGGATCCTCCGTCAGCGTCAGCCCCGACGGCAGCACCGGCTCCCCCATCGCGTCGCGCAGCCAGCTTGCGCCGCGCGCGATCGCCGTGCCGTTCACCGCCGCGAGCAGATGCCCGATCAGACCCGCCGCGATGCGCTCGTCATAGATCACCGGCCAGGCCCCGGTCTTCGGCCGCCGCGCCCCCGCGCGGGCCACGGCGCGCTCGCCGGCGATGCGGCCGATCTCGGCGGGGTCGGGCATGTCGGCGCCGAAGATGCGCGACTCGCCGTAGCCGTCGCGCTCCATCGCCGTGCCCTCGCCCGTGATCGCGACGCAGGAGGTCATCCGCGAGCTGCGCGCATAGCCGCCGGAAAAGCCGTTGGTCGCCGCGAGATGCATGACCTGGCGCCCCTGCGCCGCCGAGGCGGAGGATACCTGCGACACCCCGGCCACGGCGAGCGCCGCCGCCTCCGCCGCGCGGGCCTCGGCCTCGAGCCGCTCGGGCGCGACCTCGCCGGCCGGATCATCGAGTTCGAGCGCCGCGGCATCCCTGTCCCGCGCGAGCTGCCCCGGATCGGCGAGCCCGGCATGCGGATCCTCCGGCGCCTCGCGCGCCATCGCCACGGCGCGCTCGGCCATGGCCTCGATCGTCTGCGCGCGCGCATCCGAGGCCGAGACGCAGGCCTGCCGCAGCCCGATCAGCACCCGCAGCCCGAGATCGATCCCCTCGGACCGCTCCGCCTGCTCGAGCGCCCCCTCGCGCACATCGATCGCGATCGACTGCCCCTCCACCGCGAGCGCATCCGCCGCCTCGGCGCCCGCCGCGCGCGCCGCGCCCAGCATGGCATCGGTAAGCTGTTCGAGTTTCTGCTGCATGGTTCGACCCGCGTTTGCCTGTCTCGCAGGTAGAGCCTGCGCGGGCAGGGTGCAAGCGCGCCCCGCCCGGCGGCCGGACGCGGTCGGTCGCCACCTTTGCCCGTCGCGGCGCGCCGTCAGGCGCGCCGCCCGGCCCAACGCGCCGGGATGCACGCGCATCCCGGCGGGGCGGGAGCGCTCAGCGCAGGCGCTGGCCGTTGGCGATCACGCCGCCATCGGCGTCGATCTCGAGCGTGGTGGTCAGCGAATCCTCGGTCTCGCCGGGCTGCGCGAACATCGACATCATCATCATCGCGCCCATCGCATCCTCCTGGCGGATCACGCCGGTGGCGATGAGCTGGTCGATGAGCGCTTCCGCCCCCTCGAGCACCAGCGTCAGGCTGCCCTCGGGGCGCGGCATGCCCTGGAAGGTCTCGAGATCGTCATTGTCGAAGGTGAAGGCGCCGTCGCCGCTCAGATGCGTGCCCAGAAACCGCAGCGACAGCGCGTTGAGGTTGAGCTCGTGCAGCGCCCCCATCTGCGCTGGCGATTGCGTCAGGAAGCTGCGCGGTCCCGCCGCGGCGGTGTCGAGCGGACTGCTCTCCCAGTTGGCGCGGCCATCGACATCGACGAGCACCGTCGCCGGATCGCGCGGCAGCGCGCCGTCCGGATCCACCATGGCCCACAGATCGTCGCCCACCGTCGCTCCCTCGATGCGCAGCAGCGTGCCGAAGCCCTGCGGTTCGTCCGACTCGACCACCGGCAGTCGCGTCTCGAAATGCAGCTCCTCCATCATCAGCTCCATGACCGGCGCCGGCATCGCGTCGTTGACGATGCGGTAGACCGCGTCGCGCGAGGTCGCGTCATAGCTCAGCCCCTCGGCCGACAGCCCGAAGCCCGCGCTGCCCTCCGCTGCGCCGCCCTCGATGGTGCCCTCCTCGCGCGGGCGGTCCTCGAGATCGTCCATGATCTCGGCGACATATTGCGAGCCGGAATGCCCCACAGCGCCCTCGATCACCAGCCCGGCCGCGAGCGCGGCCTGCATCGTCTCCTCCTGCATCGCCGCGAGCCCGGTGGCGCTGTAGGTCAGTCCCGCATCCTCGGCCGACCAGTCGAGAATCGTGTGATGCGATCCGTCATGTTCCTCGTAGCGCAGCGCCAGCTCGATCAGCCCGGCCTCCATGAAGGCCTCGTGCGCGTCGGCGGGCTCGGCGTCATAGGCGTCGCGGGCGGTGAAATCCGTCACCACGATGCTGAGCTCGGAGTCGAAATCCTCGGTGTCGGGCCCTTCGAGATGCTCCAGCTCGAGCGCGATGCGCGCGGCGGTGCTGTCGTATTGCAGCTGCTCGGGGGTGCCGCTGGCATGGATCTCGAGGTCGTCATGGCTCACCGCGAGTTCCATGCGCGCGGCATCGCCCGCGCCATCGACGAAATCGACGCCGAGCCGCATGTCGTCGGATAGCCGGATCGCGACGCGGCCGTCGCCCGTCTGCTCAAGGACCACCTGCGGCATCGTGTGCGCCATCGTGACCCGGTCATCCGAGAAGCGGTAGACGACGTCCTCCAGCACGAGCCGGCCGTCCTCGGCGCTGCTGTCGCCCGCCGTCAGGTCCGCGCCCCAGCGCTCGGCCGAATCCTGCCAGCCCTGCCAGACCTCGTCCGCGGTCAGATCCGCCAGCGCCGCCGTCGTCCCCAGAAGCGACACCATCGTCGCGCCGCCCAGCCCCATGGCAATTGCTCGCATGCTGCGTTCCCCATCGCGTAAAAGTTGCGGCGCAACCATCCGCGCTGTGCCCGGCGCGGTCAAGGCCGCAGGTGGATGCTGGCGCGGGGCGGCGCGCTCGGCTATCACGCGGGGGACGCACACGCCATCGGGGGGGCCATGACGCAGCCGGATCTTCGCGAACTCAAGGGAAAGGCCGTCCTGATCACCGGGGCGAGCCGCGGCATCGGGGCAGCCGCGGCGCGGCTCTTCGCCGGGGCGGGGGCGCAGCTCGGGCTGATCGCGCGCAACCGCGATGCGATCAGCGGCCTCGCCGCGGAGACCGGCGGCCTCGCCCTGCCCGCCGATGTCGCCGATGCCGCGGCGATGGCCGATGCGGCCGAGACGCTGCGCGCGCGCCACGGCCGCATCGACGTGCTGATCAACAATGCCGGGGTCATCGAGCCCATCGCGATGCTGCGCGCGGCCGATCCCGCGGACTGGGGCCGCGCCATCGACATCAACCTGAAGGGCGTGTTTCACGGTATGCGCGCCGTACTGCCGCAGATGCGCGCGCAGGGCGCGGGCGTCATCATCACGGTGAGTTCGGGTGCCGCGCACAACCCGCTCGAGGGCTGGAGCGCGTATTGCGCCTCGAAGGCCGGCGCGGCGATGCTCACGCGTGTCGCCGACCAGGAGGCCCGCGCGGCGGGCGTGCGGGTGATGGGCCTGTCGCCCGGCACCGTGGCTACCGACATGCAGCGCGCGATCCGCGACAGCCGCGTCAACCCCGTCAGCCAGCTCGACTGGTCCGAACACATCCCCGCCGACTGGCCCGCCCGCGCGCTCGGCTGGATGTGCACCGCGGACGCGGCCGAATTCGCCGGTGCGGAGCTCGAACTGCGCGATCCCGAGATCCGTCGCCGGATCGGGCTGTCGTGATGATCTGCAGTGCGCTCGGCGACGGCATCTGCACGCTGACCATCGACCGCCCCGAGCGCGCCAACGCGCTCACTCGCGCGATGCTCGAGGATCTCGATGCCGGAGTCGCCCGCGCCGGGGATGACGACACGCGCGTGCTCGTCATCACCGGCGCCGGTCGCCTCTTCAGCGCCGGCGCCGATCTCGCCGAGGCGCAGGCCGGGCTCGCCACCGACGGCATCTGGGAGCGGCTCTCGGCGCGCATTGCGGCGCTGCCCTGCCTGACGATCGCCGCACTGCCCGGCACGGCGGCGGGGGGCGCGCTCGGGATGGTGCTGGCCTGCGATGTCCGCATCGCCGCGCGCGAGGCGGATATCTTCTACCCGGTGATGCGGCTCGGTTTCCTGCCCCAGCCTTCGGACCCGGCGCGGCTTACCGCGCTGGTCGGCCCGGCGCGCGCCAAGATGCTGCTCATGGGCGGCGCGCGCATCGATGCGCAGGAGGCGCTCGCCTGGGGGCTCGTCGATCGCGTCGCTCCGCGCAGTGGCCTTGCCGAGGCCGTCGATGCCGTCAGCGCCGATGCGCGCGCCGCCCCCGTCGCCCATGTCGCCGCGCTCAAGCGCTTCTGGACCGGCTAGCGCCGGCGCCGTTTCGGCACCCGGGAATCGAACTGCGCCGGGCGCTTGCGCACCCAGGCGATGAACTTCGCCAGCCGCGGATGCGCGCGCAGCGCGGCGATCGTGGCGAAGTCGCGCGCCAGCTCCGCCTCGCTCAGCGTCGCATGGATCTCCTTGTGGCAGACATGATGCAGCAGAACCGTCTCGCCCCCCTTGCCCCCGCGCAGTTTCGGCACGACGTGGTGCAGGCTTTGCGGCGCGCCCGGCGGAATCGGGCGCGCGCAGAGCGGGCAGATCGGGTCCTCGCGCGGTGCGTCCTGCATACGGCGCAGGATGGCACGCGGCGCGCGCCGGGCAAGGGGGGCTGATGGAGCAGATCGACGCGCTGGTGATCGGGGCCGGGCCGGCGGGGCTGATGGCGGCCGAGCAACTCGCCCGCGCCGGCCGCCGCGTCACCGTCGCCGAGGCCATGCCGAGCCCGGCGCGCAAGTTCCTGATGGCGGGGAAATCCGGGCTCAACCTGACGATGGATGCCCCGCCCGGGCGGGTGCTGGGGCACTATGCCGAGGCCGCCGATCCGCTCGCGCCGATGCTGGCCGCCTTCGGGCCGGCGGCGGTGCAGGACTGGGCGTGCGGGCTGGGCGTGGCGCTGTTCACGGGCTCCTCGGGGCGGGTCTTTCCGGTGGGCATGAAGGCGTCGCCGCTGCTGCGGGCCTGGCTCGCGCGGCTCGACGGGCACGGGGTGGTGCTGCGCCGGCGCTGGCGCTGGCGCGGCTGGGCGGGGGCGGCGGCGCGCTTCGACACGCCGGACGGCACGCGCGATCTGAACGCTTCGGTGACCGTGCTCGCGTTGGGCGGGGCGAGCTGGGCGCGGCTCGGCTCGGACGGGAGCTGGACGCGCTGGCTGTCGTCCGAGGGGGTCGCGCTCGCCCCATTCGCGCCTGCGAATATGGGCTTCCTGCGGCACTGGTCCGACCATATGCGTCCGCATTTCGGTGCGCCGCTCAAGGGGATCGCGCTGATGGCGGGCGATGCGTGGCTGCGCGGCGAGGTGGTGCTTTCGGCGCGCGGGATCGAGGGCGGCGGGATCTACGCGCTGAGCCGGGCGCTGCGCGAGGGGGCGGCGCTGCGGCTCGATCTCGCACCCGACCGCGACGCGGCCGATATCGCCGCCCGGCTCGCCCGCCGCCCCGCGCGCGAGAGCACGGCGAACCGGCTGCGCAAGGCGCTCGGGATTTCCGGGGCACGGCTTGCGCTGATGAACGAGCTCGCCCGCCCGCTGCCGCGCGATCCGGAGCGGCTGGCGGCGCTCGTGAAGGCGCTGCCGGTACCGCTCGACGGGCCGCGGCCCATCGACGAGGCGATCTCGGTCGCGGGCGGGGTGCGCTGGGCGGCGCTGACGCCGGATCTGGAGCTGCGCGCGCGCCCGGGCGTGTTCGCGGCGGGCGAGATGCTCGACTGGGAGGCGCCGACGGGCGGCTACCTGCTCACGGCCTGCCTCGCGACGGGGCGTTGGGCGGGGTGCGCGGCGGCGGCGCGCTAGCGCCGGGCCAGCATCGCCAGCCGGATCAGCGCGCGCTCGAGCACCGCCATCGCCGGCGCGTTCGCCGCCGAGCGCAGCGCGAGGTCGCTCTCGACGAGCTCTGCCAGCGCGCGCTCGAGCCGGCGCCGGTCCCAGCCGCGCAGCTGTTTCTGCATGCGCTCGCGGCGCCTGAAATTGCGCTGCTGGCGCAGTGCCTCGCCGCCATCGACGGCCGCGGCATGCAGGATGCGGAAATGGCGCTGCGCGGCGATGCAAAGCGCGACCGGCTGCACCCCCTGCGCCTCGAGCCGGCGCAGAGTCGGCGCGAGCGCGCCGAGCCGGGCCTCGGCGGCGGCGTCGATGGCGTCGTCGAGCGCGGCCTCGGTGCTTTGCGGCGCGCAGGCGGCGACATCCTCGGGCGCGAGCGGCGTTTCGTCGCCATGCTTGTAGATCGCGAGCTTCTCGATCGTCTGGCGCAGCTCGCCGGGATCGAGCTGAACGGCCAGCGCGAGGATGTCGTCCAGCGCCGCCCCCGGCGCGAGCCCCGCGTCGCGCAGCATCGACTCGACCTCGTCGCGCCCGGGCGGGTCGTCGTAGATCGCGGCGGCATAGGCGTTGCGATGCCCCTCGAAGAGCTTGCGCAGCGCCGAGCCCGGCCGCAGCGTACCCGCCGTGACGACGAGATTGGCATCCCCCTCGGCCCAGGCATCGAGCGCGGCACCGCAGGCCTCGGCGGCGCCGTCCCCGGCCTCTTCCACGAAGACCGCGCGCGGGCCGGGAAAGAAGCCGCGCGCCTTCACCGCATCCACCAGCGCCGCCGCATCGCGCCGCAGCGCCGGCCCCTGCAGCCGGGCCAGCCGCATCTCGTCGCTGCCCTGCGGCCCGATCAGCGCCGCGATCACCTCCTGCCGGCGCAGCGCGACCCGCATCGCGTCCGCCCCGTGGATCAACAGCCCGGCCACGGCCGGGTCGGGGCGCGCGAAATACCGCGCCGCATCGCGCGGCGCGAGCTTCATGACCCGGCCCAGTCCTGCGCGGTGGCGGTCAGATCGATGGCGATCCGGTCGGCGAGGATGCGCATCAGCCGCGCGCGCGCATCCTCGCGCGCGAACCGCTCGGGCAGGGCCTCCTCGGTGGTGGACCAGCCGGTGAAGCTCTCGGCGCGGCCCTCATGAAGCGGATCGCCGCCCCCGACGGGGCGCAGCGCGTAATCCACCCGGCCGACCGCGTTGCCGCGCGTCGCCCCTTCGCCACGCACCGAGGCGAGGTCGTCCAACTCCACATCGATCTCGTAGCTGAGCACGTAGCCCGCCGCCTGCGGCCGGCCGAGCCGCTCCTCGAGCCGCTCGACAAAGGCGAAGCCGTCGGGGTCGGTCGGGTCGTCGGCGCGGATGCGCCCGCGCAGTCCGGCCCCTGCGCCGCCCCGCGCCAGCGTCGGCTCGAAGCCGCAGGCCGCGAGCACCGGCAGCGCCGCCAGCGCCCCGAGCAGCCGCCGCCGCTCAGACGACGACATTCACGATCCGCCCCGGCACGACGATCAGCTTGCGCGGCGCCGCGCCGCCGAGCGCGCGCTGTACGGCCTCGTCGGCGAGCGCGGCCTTCTCGATCTCGGGCTGCGGCAGATCGCGCGCCACGCGGATCTCGGAGCGGCGCTTGCCGTTGATCTGCACCGGCAGGGTGATCTCGTCCTCCACCAGCAGCGCCGGGTCGGCCACCGGCCAGCGCGCCTCGGCCACGAGTCCGTCGCCGCCGCACAGCGCCCAGACATCCTCGGCCAGATGCGGCACCATCGGTGCCATGAGCTGCGCCATCGCGCGCATCGCGGCGCACTTCGCGTCGCCGCCGGCTTCCGATTTCGCCACCGTGTTGGTCAGCCCGTAGAGCGCGGCCACCGACTTGTTGAAGGCGAACCCCTCGATGCCGCGCGTGACATCGTGGATCGCGCGGTGCGCGGCCTTCTCGAGCGCTGTGTCGGCATCGCTGGCGGGGTCGGCGCTGTCGGCGGCTTCGGCGGCGAGGCGCCAGACGCGGGCGAGATGCTTGTGCGCGGCCTCGGCGCCCGCGGCGGTCCATTCGACATCGCGCTCGGGCGGGCTGTCGGAGAGGATGAACCAGCGCGCGGTGTCGGCGCCGTACTGGCCGATGATCGTCACCGGGTCGACGACGTTCTTCTTGGATTTCGACATCTTCGCCTGGGCGATGGTCTCGACGGTCTCGCCGGTGGCCTTGAGCTTGCCGCCGGCGACCTCCTCGGGCAGGTGATAGACCGGCCGGCCGCGTTCGTCGCGCGTGAAGGTGACCTCGTGGGTGACCATGCCTTGCGTGAAAAGCGCATCGAACGGCTCGATCGCCTTGGCGGGCAGGTGCCCGGTGCGGTGCATCGCGCGCGCGAAGAAGCGCGAATACAAGAGATGCAGGATCGCATGCTCGATGCCGCCGATATACTGGTCGACATTCATCCAGTATTCCGCGGCGTCGGGGTCCGTGGGCGTGTCGGCGCGCGGGGCCGTGAAGCGGGCGAAATACCACGAGCTGTCCACGAAGGTATCCATCGTGTCGGTCTCGCGACGGGCCTCGGCGCCGCATTGCGGGCAGGCGCAGCGCGCCCAGCCCGGATGCCGGTCGAGCGGGTTGCCTGGCTGGTCGAAGGACACATCCTCGGGCAGCCGGATCGGCAGGTTCTCCTTGCGCTCGGGCACCACGCCGCAGGTTTCGCAATGCACCACCGGGATCGGGCAGCCCCAGTAGCGCTGGCGCGAGATGCCCCAGTCGCGCAGGCGGTACTGCGTCACGCCCTGGCCGACGCCGTTTCGCTCGCAGGTCGCGATGGCGGCCTCGATGGCGGCCTCGCCGGTCTGGATCTCGCCGCCCGCGAGCGGGCGGACATAGCGCACCGGCTCGGTCTTGGGCGGGACATAGGCCGTGTCGTGGACGCCGAGCGGCGCGTCCTTCGGTTCGAAGACCTCGATCACGTCGAGCTCGTATTTGCGCGCGAAGTCGAGGTCGCGCTGATCATGGGCGGGCACGCCGAAGATCGCGCCGGTGCCGTAATCCAACAGGATGAAATTGGCGATATAGACCGGCAGCTCCAGCGCCGCATCGAAGGGATGGCGCACCTTTATGCCGGTATCGAGCCCGGTCTTCTCGGCCGTCTCCAGCGCCTCCTCCGAGGTGCCCATGCGCCGGCATTCGGCCACGAAATCCGCGACTTCGGCATCATGGCGCTCGAGATGCTTCGCCAGCGGATGATCGGCCGAGATCGCCGCGAAAGTCGCGCCCAGCAGCGTGTCGGGCCGGGTCGAGAACACCTCGAGCGCCTCGAACCCCTCCGGCGCGCCCGCCGTGGCGAAGGCGAATTGCAGCCCGCGCGAGCGCCCGATCCAGTTGCGCTGCATGGTGCGCACCTTCTCGGGCCAGTTCTCCAGCCCGTCGAGCGCCTCGAGAAGCTCCTCGGAATAGTCCGAGATGCGAAAGAACCACTGCGTGAGCTCGCGCCGCTCCACCGGCGCGCCCGAGCGCCAGCCCTTGCCGTCCTCGACCTGCTCGTTGGCGAGCACGGTCATGTCCACCGGGTCCCAGTTCACGGTGGCGTTCCTGCGATAGACCAGCCCGGCCTCGAGAAAGTCGAGAAACATCGCCTGCTGCTGGCCGTAGTATTCGGGATCGCAGGTGGCGAATTCGCGCGACCAGTCGATCGACAGCCCCAGCGGCGTCATCTGGTCGCGCATGTCGGCGATGTTGCGGTAGGTCCAGTCCTTGGGGTGGCCGCCCTCGTCCATCGCGGCGTTCTCGGCGGGCATCCCGAAGGCGTCCCAGCCCATCGGGTGCAGCACCGCGTAGCCCTGCGCCATCTTCGTGCGCGCGACGACATCGCCCATGGTGTAGTTGCGCACATGGCCCATATGGATGCGCCCCGACGGGTAGGGGAACATCTCGAGGACGTAGTATTTCTCGCGGTCGGGATCGCGGCGCGCGGTGAAGACCCCGGCCTCCTGCCAGGCGCGCTGCCAGTGCGGCTCGCTGGTGGCGGGGTCGTAACGGCGGGGCTGGGTCATGGCGTCCTCGGCGCTGGGCGGTCTGCGCCGGTGATACCGCCCGGCCGCGCCGGGGTCCAGAGCGGCCTTATTCGGCCGGCGCGGCGCGTGCGGCGGCGTCGAGTTCGTCGCGCAGGCGCGCCGACTCTGCGGCCCGGGGCTTCGTGAAGCGCGCGAGCAGGATGTAGGCCACCGGCGTGACATAGAGCGTCGTGATCGCTGCGAGCCCGAGCCCGCCCACGATCACCCAGCCGAGCGCCTCGCGCGCCTCCGCCCCGGCCCCCGAGGACAGCACGAGCGGCACGCCCCCGAGCACCGTGGAGGCCATGGTCATCATCACCGGGCGCAGCCGGATGCAGGAGGCCTCGAGGATCGACTCGCCGAGCTCGTAGCCGCGATCGCGCAGCTGGTTGGCGAACTCGACGATCAGAATCCCGTTCTTGGCCATGATTCCCACGAGCAGCACGAGCCCGATCTGGCTGTAGACATTGAGCGACACGCCCGTAAGCAGCAGCGCCACCATCGCACAGGCCAGCCCCAGCGGCACCGTCGCCATCACGATGATCGAGGACAGGAAGCTCTCGAATTGCGCCGCGAGCACGAGAAACACCACGAGGATCGCGAAGCCGAAGACCAGCAGCACCCCCTCGGAGGTCTCCTCGAGCGTGGCGGCCTCCGACAGCGGGACGATGTTGGTCTCGGCGGGCAGGATTTCGGCGCCGATGGCGCGCACCTCGACGAGCGCATCGCCGAGCGAGAGCTCCGGCGTCAGGCTGGCCGTGATCTCCACCGAACGCTGCTGCACCTCGCGCGCCAGTTCCGGCGCCACGGCGCGCTCCTCGAGCGAGACGAAGCTCGACAGCGGCACCATGTCGCCATTGCCCGCCTGCGCGAAGATGCGCTCCAGATCGCCGGGATCGCGCACCGGGTTGGTGGTCGAGAGAAGCTGCACGTCGAAGCTGCGGTCGTCGATGAAGACATTGCCGACGCTGCGCCCGTCGAGCACCGCCTGCAGCGAGGTGCCCAGACCGTCGATCGCGATGCCGAGATCGGCGGCGCGGGCGCGGTCCACGGAGACGAAGAGCTCGGGCTGGGTGGTGTCGAAGCCCAGCTCGACATCGCCCATCGCCGGGTTCGCCTCCATGCGCTCGATCATCGCCTCGGCATCCTCGGCGAGCCGCTCGTAGCTCGAGCCCACCAGCGCGAAGCGCAGCCCCCGGCCCGCCCCGCGGATGCCCAGCGAATTGGGCTGGATGGCGAAGGCGCGCACCCCGATCACCTGGCGCAGCGCCGCGTTGATGTCGCCCACGATCGCGTCCTGCGAGCGCGCGCGCTCATCCCACGGCGCCAGCGTCATAACCATGAAGCCGCGATTGTCCTGGTTGCGAAAGCCCGCGATGGAAAACAGGTTGGTAATCTCGCCGTCATCGATGAGCGGCTGAACCAGATCCTCGATCTGGCGCATCTTGCCGGTGGTGTAGTCGAGCGCCACGCCCTGCGGCGCGGAGATGCTCAGCAGCGCGACGCTGCGATCCTCCGCCGGGGTGAGCTCCTGACGGATATTGCCCGAGATCAGCGCCGCCGTCGCCGCAAACAGCACCGCCACCGTCACCACCACGAGCGGGGCGCGCAGCGCCCCCGCCAGCGTGCGCCGGTAGAGTGCGGCGAACCACTCCCCGAGCACGATGCCGGGGCTGCGCCGTGTCGGCGCGCTCGCATCATCGGCGCGCAGGAGCCGCGAGGC
Organism: Paracoccaceae bacterium; assembly: GCA_007131685.1. Taxonomy (GTDB): domain Bacteria; phylum Pseudomonadota; class Alphaproteobacteria; order Rhodobacterales; family Rhodobacteraceae; genus Alkalilacustris. The sequence goes on from SLQD01000218.1 coordinate 12,318, forward strand.
CAGCACGGGGCACAGGGTGAGCGCCACGAACGACGAGATCAGCACCGCCATCGCCAGCGTGAAGCCGAATTCGCGAAACAGCCCCCCGGTCTGGCCGGGCAGGAACGAAAGCGGGACGAACACCGCCGCGAGCGTCGCCGTGGTGGTGATGACCGCGAAGAAGACCTGCCGCGTGCCCAGCACCGCGGCCGCGCGCGGGCCCATGCCCTGGCTGCGCCGTCGCACGATGTTCTCGAGCACGACGATCGCGTCATCTACGACGAGCCCCGTCGCCAGCACCAGCGCAAGCAGCGTGAGGATGTTGACCGAAAACCCCACCAACCAGATCGCCGCCACCGTCCCGATCAGCGCCACGGGCATCGTCAGCGCCGGCACCAGCGTGGCGCGCGGATCGCGCAGGAACAGGAAGATGATACCCACCACGATCATCACCGCGAAGGCCAGCGTCTTGAGCACCTCGGTGATGGAGCCCGCGATGAAGGTGGCGTCGTCGCTGGTGACGAAGATCTGGACATCGTCGGGCAGGGACTCGCGCAGCTCGTCGACGGTCGCGCGGACATTGCGCGAGATGTCGAGCGTGTTGCTCGTGGCCTGGCGGATGATGCCGATGCCGATGCCCGCCTCGCCATTGGCGCGCAGTACGCTCTGGCCCGGCGCCGGCCCGAGCGACACGCTGGCCACGTCGCGCAGGTCGACATCCCCGGTGAGCGCGAGGGCCTCGAACTCCTCGGCGGTGCTGATCGCGGCGGTGGTGCGCACCTGGATGCTCTGGCTGTCGCTGGCGAGCGCACCGGCCGGGGCGTCGAACGCCACATCATCGAGCGCCGCGCTCAGATCCGCGAGGGTCAGCCCCCGGCTCGCCAGCTCGAGCATGTCCACATCGACGCGAAAGACCGGCTCGCGATTGCCGTAGACCTGAAGGTCCGCGACCCCGGCGGCGGAGACGAGGCGATCCTCCACGCGGTCGGCGACCAGCCGGGTCAGATCCTCCACCGGTCGCCGGTCGGAGGTGATGCCGAGGCGCATCACCGGATCGGAGTCGGCATCGGCCTTGACGATGCGCGGGTCCTCGGCGCCGTCGGGCAGGGAGTTCTGCACCCGCGCGATGGTGTCGCGCATGTCGTTCGCGGCGGTGTCGAGATCGACGGAGTCGGCGAACTCCACCACGATGCGGCTGCGCCCGAAGCGCGAGCTCGAGGAGATCGACTCCACGCCCGAGACGCGCCCGGCCGCGCTTTCGAGCTCCGAGGTGATCTCGCGATCCACGGTCTCGGGTGCGGCGCCGGCGAACTGGGTCGTCACGGTTATGACCGGGCGGTCCACATCGGGCAGCTCGCGCACCTCGACGCCGAAAAGGCCCGCCAGCCCGCCGATCACGATCAGCGCGCTGAGCACGAAGGCGAGGATTGGCCGGCTGACAAAAAGCGCCACTCCCCCGGCGCCCTCGCCGCCGGTTTCCTCCTGCTCGCGCCGATCCGCCCCGCCGCTCATCGCGCGCTCCCGTCAGCTTTCCGAAGCGACATCATCCGTCCCCAGCCGTTCGGGCGCCGCGCCCTCGATGCGCAGCTCGGCGCCCGGGCGCAGCGTCTGCACGCCCTCGGTCACGACCTGCTCGCCCGCCTCGAGCGCCGCCTCGACGAGCACGACATCGCTGCGCCGCTGCACGATGGCGACATCGACGCGCGCGGCGGCCCCGTCGCGCACCGCCCAGACATAGGCGCCGTCGCTGCTCCACTGGATCGCGAGCGGCGGCACGCCGGGATGGCTGTCGCCCTCGAACTCGAGCGCCACGGAAAACGCCATTCCGGCGCGCAGCGTGTCGTCGGGGTTCTCGATCTCGGCCTCGACCTGCAGGGTGCGGCTCGCCGGATCGACACGGTTGTCGAGCGCGCTGACCTGCCCGGCGTATTCCGAGGCCGGGCGCGAGAGCGGGTAGGCGCGCACCGGATGGCCGGTATCGACGGAGCCGACGAAGCGCTCGGGCAGACGGAATTCCACCAGAAGCTGCTCGCGGTCGTCGATGCGGGTGATTTCCGTGCTGTCGGTGACGCGCTCGCCGGGCTCGACCCGGACCAGCCCGACCGAGCCCGCGATCGGCGCCGTGATCGCGCGGCGGGAGAGGTCGTATTCGGCCTGGCGCAGTTCGAGCTCGGCCTGGCGCAGCTCGAGTTCGGCGCGGCGGATATCCACCGCGCTGGCCGCGCCCGACTCGCTGAGCCGTTCGAAGCGCGCGGCGGTCTCCTGCGCATCGGCGAGCGCGATCTCGGCGCGGTCGCGGGCGATGCGCTCGGAGGCGTCGTCGAGCCGGGCGACGGTGTCGCCCGCGGTGACCGTGTCGCCCGAACGCACAGAAACCTCGACGAGCCGTCCGGCCCCGTCCGGCGTGATCGCCACCGAGCGCAGCGCGCGCCCCGAGCCGATCGCCGTGGCGCGGTCATTGACGAGCCCCTGCTCGACGGGCGCGGCGATCACCGTGGCGGGCCCGCCGCCGCCGCGGGGCGGGCCGTTGCCCGCGTCCGGCTCGTCGGTGGCGAGGCTGATGCCGACCTGCTCGAGCGGCCCGGCAACGCCGATGCGCTCGAGCACCGGCGCGGCGGACGGCACGAACACGGCCCAGCCGATGGCGGCGGCGACCGCGAGCGCCGCGGCCAGTCCGAGTTGCCTGATGAGTGTCACGCCATCGCTCCGGACCTCAGCCGTAGTGAGGGTGACCATATGTGCCGCCTTGCGCCCGGATCAAACCGAATCGAGCACGATCACGATGAGTTTGCCGGTTTTGCCGCATTATTTCGCGCTTTGCCCCCATGACAGCGGCGCCCGAGATGCTACCATGCGAGCCACATCGCCGCCGCGAGAGGCCCGCATGCGCCGCATCCTGTCCAGCATTGCCAACCCCCGCGCCCTGCGCCGCGCGCTGCTCGGCGCCCTGGCGTTGATCGGCGCGGCGGGACTGTCGGCGCAGGAGGATCCCGCGCCGCGCGCCGTCGTGGTCGAGACCGAGGGCCCGGTCAGCCCGGCCATGTCCGACTACCTCATCCGCAGCATCGACGAGGCCGCCGAAAGCGGGGCGCGCATCGTGATCCTCGAGATGGATACCCCCGGCGGGCTCGACACCTCGATGCGCGAGATCGTCAGCGCGATCCTCAACGCGCCGATCCCGGTGGCCACCTATGTCAGCCCGCAGGGCGCGCGCGCGGCGAGCGCGGGGACCTATATCGCCTATGCCAGCCATGTCGCCGCGATGGCGCCGGCCACGCATCTGGGCGCGGCGACCCCGGTTGCGATGGGCGGCGGCGGGGGCGGCGGCGATGATGACGAGGGCGGCATGCCCTTCGGCCTGCAGGCGGAGGAGACCGCCGACGAGGAGGCGCCCGACGACGCCGCCGACGCCGCGCGCGATGAAGACGGCGCGGGCGATGCCGGGGCCGCGCGCGATGACGCGGACGACGCGGACGCCGCCGCCGAGCGAGCGGCCGAGGAGGCCGCCGAGGAGGCCGCGCCGCCGCCCGACGATCAGCTCACCGCGCAGGAGCGCAAGGCGATCAACGATGCCGTCTCGTATATCCGCGGCCTCGCCGAGCTACGGGGCCGCAATGCCGATTGGGCCGAGCGCGCCGTGCGCGAGGCGGCGACGCTGACGGCCTCGAATGCCGAGGCCGAGGGGGTGATCGATTTCGTGGCCGCCGACGTGCCCGAGCTTCTCGAGAAGGCCGACGGAATGGTCGTCGAGGTGGCGGGTGCGGAGGTCACGCTCGAGACCGCGGGCCTCGGGATCGAGAATGTCGAGCCCGACTGGCGCACGGCCTTCCTGTCGGTGATCACCAACCCGAATGTCGCGCTGATCCTGATGCTTGTCGGGGTCTACGGGCTGATCTTCGAGTTCCTCAATCCCGGCGCGCTGGTGCCCGGCACCATAGGCGGGATCAGCCTGCTGCTGGGGCTCTACTCACTGGCGCTGCTGCCGCTGAACTGGGCCGGGGTGGGGCTGATCCTGCTGGGGCTCGCGCTGATCGTGGCGGAAGCCTTCGCGCCCTCCTTCGGAATCCTCGGCATCGGCGGCACCGTGGCGCTGGTGCTGGGGATGATGATCATGTTCGACGGTGACGCGCCCGGCATGGAGGTGTCGATTCCACTGGTTGGCGGTGTCGCGGTGACGGGGCTGATCGTGACGCTGATCATCGCGCGGCTGGCGATGCGCTCGTTCAGCGTGCCCGTGGTGATCGGCCCCGAACAGACCCGCGACACCACCGCGCAAGTGCTCGACTGGAACGGGCGGCAGGGCCATGTCTGGCTGCAGGGCGAACGCTGGCGGGCGCGCTCGAACGCGCCGCTCGAACTTGCGAAGGGCGACACGGTGCGCATCGAACGCATCGACACCCTGACCGTCACCGTCGCGCCCGTCGACTGATCGTCCGGCCGCATCCGGACGCCACCCTATGGAGGACTCCATGGCCAACGAAATCATTACCGATCTCGCCTTCTATCTCGTGGTCATCTTCCTCGTCGGCGCGTTCCTCGCCTCGGCGATCAAGGTCCTGCGCGAATACGAGCGCGCCGTCGTCTTCACGCTGGGCCGCTACACCGGGACCAAGGGGCCGGGGCTGATCCTGCTGATCCCCTTCATTCAGCAGATGGTGCGCGTCGATCTGCGCACCGTGGTGCTCGATGTGCCCAAGCAGGACGTGATCTCCAAGGACAACGTCTCGGTCAATGTCTCTGCGGTGATCTATTTCAGGGTCATGGATGCCGAGCGCTCGACGATCCAGGTCGAGAACTTCATGTCCGCGACCTCGGAGCTCGCCCAGACCACGCTGCGTGCGGTGCTCGGCAAGCACGAGCTCGACGAGATCCTCGCCGAGCGCGACAAGCTCAACAACGACATTCAGGAGATCCTCGACAGCCAGACCGAGGCCTGGGGCATCAAGGTCGCCAATGTCGAGATCAAGCATGTCGATATCGCCGAGTCGATGATCCGCGCCATCGCCCGGCAGGCCGAGGCCGAGCGCGAGCGGCGCGCCAAGGTCATCAACGCGGACGGCGAGCAGCAGGCCGCGCAGAAGCTGCTGGAGGCGGCGCAGATCATGTCGCAGGACCCCGGCGCGATGCAGCTGCGCTACCTGAGTTCGCTCAACTTCATCGCCGGGGACAAGAACTCGACCATCGTCTTTCCGTTCCCCACCGAGATGGCGAGCATCTTCAAGGGCCTCGGCGAGGGCGGTTCGCAGAACCGCTAGGCCTCAGTCGCGGAACACCCGGTGCGCGAGCAGAAGTCGCGCACCGGCCGTCGCGAAACACAGCGCCGCAAAGCCCCAGGCGAGCGGCGCGAACCATCCCGGCATCAGGCACAGCAGCAAGAAGAAGACGATCGTCTCGGTACCTTCCAGCAGGCCCTCGGTAAAATAGAGCGACTTCACGCCGTGCACTTCACTGCGCATGGCCTTGCGCTCGGCGAGGATGGCAAAGCCGAGAAAGCTGGCGCCGTTGAAGTAGAAGCTCACCAGCAGCACCGCTCCCGCGAGCCCGTTCGCGGCCGGGTCGAGCGCCACGAAGGCCAGCGGCACCGCCCCGTAGAAGAGGAAATCGGCCGAGATGTCGAGATAGCCGCCGAAATCGCTCGGCCCGCGCGCCCGCGCCACCGCCCCGTCGAGCCCGTCGGCGAGCCGCGACGCGAGGATCAGCGCCAGCGCCTCGAGCATCAGCCCCTGCGTGACGCACCACGCCGCCAGCAGCCCCGCCGCCAGCCCCGCGAGCGTCACCGCGTTCGCCGACACCCCCGCCGCGGCGAGGATGCCGCCCAGCCGCGCGAGCGGCGGGTCGATGATTGGGCGCATGTGGCGGTCGAGCATCGCGGAACTCCTCCCGGGAAGCGATAGGTCCCTGCGCGCGATGTGCAAGGGCGCGCGGGGCCCTCTCACGCGCTTGTTTCGGCCCGTGACCGGCATGCCGGGCCGACGCGGCGTCGTGGCGGCTGCGACGCTTGACAGGTGCCGCGTTTGCTCGAAGGGTGAGACCATGAAACCGAACCGGCGCGCCGGTGTCGCGTTTTCGAGAAACAGGGAGACAAATCATGCAAGAGATGCGCATTTCACAGCCCGCCGGCCGCCGCCGGCTCGCCGCGCTGACGGGTACCGCGGCGCTCGCGCTCGCGATGACGGCGGTATCGGCCAATGCCGAGACGATCCGCTGGGCGCGCGTGGGCGACGCGCTCACCCTCGACCCGCACGCCCAGAACGAGGGGCCGACGCACACGCTCAACCACCACATCTACGAAACCCTCGTCGCGCGCGAGATCGATGGCAGCCTCGCGCCTCGGCTGGCGACGGAATGGGGCATCCTCGAAGATGATGACACGATCTGGGAATTCAAGCTGCGCGAAGACGTGGTGTTCCATGACGGCACCGCGCTGACGGCCGATGATGTCGTATTCTCGATCCAGCGCGCCCAGGCCGAGACCTCGGACATGCGCGGGCTGCACGGCTCGGTCGAGGACGTGATCGCGGTCGATGACCACACGGTGCATGTGCAGATGGAGGGGCCGTCGCCGCTCTATGTGCAGAACCTGACGAACACCTTCATCATGAGCCGCGCCTGGGCCGAGGAACACGGCGTCGAGGAGCCGCAGGACTTCGCGGGCGGCGAGGAGAGCCACGCGGTGCGCAACGCGAACGGCACGGGCCCCTATACGGTCGTCGAGCGCGATCCGGAAAGCCGCACCGAGCTGGCCTGGTTCGAGGATCACTGGGCCGATCAGCCCGACATCACGCGCGTGATCTACACGCCGATCTCGTCGGACTCGACGCGTGTCGCGGCGCTGCTGTCGGGCGAGGTCGATTTCGTGCAGGATCTGCCGATCCAGGACATCGAGCGGCTCGAGCAGGACGGCGACGTGACCGTGGTGCGCGGGCCGGAGAACCGCTCGATCTTCTTCTCCTACGATCAGGGCTCGGAGGAGCTGATCAGCGCGAATGTCGATGGCAACCCCTTCGCCTCGCCCGAGGTGCGCGAGGCGATGGCGCTCGCGCTCGACCGCGACGCGATCCAGCAGGTCGTGATGCGTGGCGAGTCGCAGCCCTCGGGCACCGTCGCGCCGCCCTTCGTGCATGGGTGGACCGAGGAGATGCACGAATATCCCGAGCCCGACATCGAGCGCGCGCAGGAACTCATGGCCGAGGCGGGGTATCCGGACGGCTTCTCGGTGGACCTGCACACCCCGAATGACCGCTATCTCAACGACGAGGCGATCAGCCAGGCCTTCGTGGGGATGCTCGGGCAGATCGGCATCGAGGCCAATCTCGTCTCGCAGACGCGCTCGCTGCACTTCCCGCTGATCCAGAACCGCGAGACGGATTTCTACCTGCTCGGCTGGGGCGTGCCGACCTTCGACAGCCAGTACATCTTCGACTTCCTCGTGCACTCCACCGAGGGCGCGCGCGGGGGCTGGAACGCGTCGAACTACAACAATGACGAGGTCGATGCGCTCATCCAGGAGATGGCCACCGAAACCGACGAGGAGGTGCGCGACGCGCTCATCGCCGAGGTCTGGGACCAGGTCCAGTCCGATCGGGTCTTCCTGCCGGTGCACAACCAGTTGCTCGCCTACGGCATGCGCCAGGGCATCGAGATGGAAGTGCCGCCGAACAACCAGCCGCTGATGTTCGAGGTCACGCTCAGCGACTGATCCGCCATCGCGCCCGCGCGCCTCGGTGCGCGGGCGCCCGCAAGCCGCCCGAAAGGCGCCCGCCCCTCGATGCTCGCTTTCATCATCCGCCGCCTGATCCAGTCCGTCATCGTGATGCTGGTGGTCGCGCTGGTGTCCTTCGCGCTGTTTCGCTTCGTGGGCGATCCCGTCTCCACGATGCTCGGCCAGGAGGCCACCGTCGCCGACCGCGAGGCGCTGCGCGAGCGGCTGGGGCTCAACGACCCCTTCTTGATGCAGTTTCTCAACTACATCACGCGCGCGCTGTCGGGCGATTTCGGCATCTCCTACCGGCTGCAGCAGCCGGTGATGGAACTGATCCTGTCGCGCCTGCCGGCAACGCTGGAGCTTGCGCTGGTCTCGGGCGTCTTCGCCTTCCTGCTCGGGGTCGGGCTCGGTGTCTACACCGCGCTCAACCGCCGCGGCTGGCTGTCGAGTTCGATCATGACGGCATCGCTGATCGGGGTGTCGCTGCCGACCTTCCTGATCGGGGTGCTGCTGATCTGGGTGTTCGCGGTGGAGCTGCAATGGCTGCCGAGCTACGGGCGCGGCGACACGGCATGGATCGGCGGCTGGCGCAGCGGACTGGCGACGAGCTCGGGGCGCTACGCGATCATCCTGCCGGCGATCACGCTGGGGCTCTACCAGATGACGCTGATCATGCGGCTGGTGCGCGCCGAGATGCTCGAGGTGCTGCGCAGCGACTACATCAAGTTCGCCCGCGCGCGCGGGCTGCCCGACCGCGCCGTGCATTTCGGCCATGCGCTCAAGAACACGCTGGTGCCGGTGATCACCATCACGGGGCTGCAGCTCGGCTCGATCATCGCCTTCGCCATCGTCACCGAGACGGTGTTCCAGTGGCCGGGGGTGGGGGCGCTCTTCATCCGTTCGGTGCAGTATGTGGATGTGCCGGTGATGGCCGCGTATCTGATGCTGATCGCTCTGGTCTTCGTGGTGATCAACCTGATCGTCGATCTGCTCTATTACGCGGTCGATCCGCGGCTGCGGGTGGATCGCGGCGCGGCGAAGGGGTGAGGCGATGAGCGAGAGTTTCGACACCGCCCCGCGCGGCCGTCTCGCCCGGGCCTGGGACAGCGACCTGGCCTATTCCTTCCGCACCTCGCCGGTGGCGCTGATCGCCGGTATCGTCGCGGTCATCATCATCCTCGCCGCCGTCCTCGCGCCCTGGATCGCGCCGCAGAACCCGTTCAACCCGGCCGAACTGGTGCTCATGGACGGCTTCACCCCGCCCCTGTCGGAAAGCGCGATGTCGGGCAACTACTATCTCCTCGGCACCGACAACCAGGGCCGCGACGTGTTCTCCGCGATCCTCTACGGCGCGCGGATCTCGCTTTTCGTCGGCGTTTCGGCGGTGCTGTTCGCGATGGTGCTCGGGGTGACGCTGGGGCTGATCGCGGGCTATCGCGGCGGCTGGCTCGACAGCGTGCTGATGCGCATCGCCGACGTTCAGCTCACCTTTCCGTCCATCCTGCTCGCGCTGCTGATCTTCGGGGTGGCGCGCGGCTTCATCCCCAACGAATACCGCGAGGCGATGGCGATCTACGTGCTCATCCTCGCCATCGGGCTGTCGGACTGGGTGCAGTATGCCCGCGTCGTGCGCGGCGCGACGATGGTGGAGAACTCGAAGGAATACGTGCAGGCCGCGCGCGTGATCGGGGCGCACCCCGTCAAGATCCTCGCGCGCCACATCCTGCCCAACGTGATGGGGCCGGTGCTGGTGATCGGCACGATCGGGCTGGCGCTGGCGATCATCGCCGAGGCGACGCTGTCGTTTCTCGGCGTCGGCGTGCCGCCCACGCAGCCCTCGCTGGGCACGCTGATCCGGATCGGGCAGGGATTCCTGTTCTCGGGCGAGTGGTGGATCCTGTTCTTCCCCGCCATGGCGCTTCTGGCGCTGGCGCTGTCGGTCAACCTGCTCGGCGACTGGCTGCGCGATGCGCTCAATCCCCGGCTGAGGTGACGATGTCCGATCCCGTCCTCTCCGTGCGCGACCTCGTCGTGGAGTTTCCCACGCGCCGCGGCACGCTGCGCGCGCTCGACGGGGTGTCCTTCGACATCCGCGAGGGCGAGGTGCTCGGCATGGTCGGCGAGTCGGGGGCGGGCAAGTCGATCACCGGGCAGTCGATCATCGGGCTGATCGAGCCGCCGGGGCGTATCGCGGGCGGCGAGATCCACCTCAAGGGCGCGCGCATCGACAATCTCGCGCGCCGGCAGATGCGCCGCATCCGCGGCAAGCGCATCGGCATGGTGTTCCAGGATCCGCTGACCTCGCTCAACCCGCTCTACACGGTGGCCGAGCAGATCATCGAGACGATGCGCACCCATCTCGAAATCGGCGAGCGCGAGGCGCGCAAGCGCGCCGTCGCCCTGCTCGACCGGGTCGGCATCCCGGCGGCCGAGCGGCGCATCGACGACTATCCGCACCATTTCTCCGGCGGGATGCGCCAGCGCGTGGTGATCGCGCTGGCGCTGTGCGCCGAGCCCGAGCTGGTCATCGCCGACGAGCCGACCACCGCGCTCGATGTGAGCGTGCAGGCGCAGATCATCGACGTGCTCAAGGAGATCTGCGCCGAGCGGGGCGCTTCGGTGATGCTGATCACGCATGACATGGGCGTCATCGCCGAGACGGCGGACCGCGTGGCGGTGCTCTATGCCGGGCGCATGGCCGAGATCGGGCCGGTGCGCGATATCATCGCCGCACCCGAGCACCCCTATACGCGCGGGCTGATGGGCGCGATCCCGACGCTGACACACGACTCCGACCGCCTTGTCCAGATCCCCGGCGCGATGCCCCGGCTCGACAACATCCCGCAGGGCTGTGCCTTCAACCCGCGCTGCCCCGAGGTGTTCGGCCGCTGCCGCGAGGAGGCGCCCGTGCTCGTGCCGCGCGGGGGCGGGCGGCACGTGTCCTGCTGGCTCTACAGGCGCGACGGAGGTGCGGATGGCTGAACTTCTGCGCGTCGAGGGGCTGTCGCGGCGCTTCGACGTCTCCAAGCCCTGGCTCAACCGCGTGCTCGAGCGCGCGCCGCGGCAGTATCTCGGCGCGGTCAATGATGTGAGCTTCTCCATCGAGCGCGGCGAGACCTTCGCGCTGGTGGGCGAATCGGGCTCGGGCAAGTCCACCATCGCCAAGATGGTGGTGGGGCTGCTGGAGCCTTCGGCCGGGCGCATCCTGTTCGACGGCAACGAGATGGATTTCCGCACCGGCAAGCGGATGCGCGGGTTGCGCAAGCGCTTCCAGATGATCTTCCAGGATCCCTTCGCGAGCCTCAACCCGCGCTGGCATGTGGGCGACATCATCGCCGAGCCGATCCGCACCTTCGGCCTCGCGCGCGGGGCGGCGCTGCGTGCCGAGGTGGGCCGGCTTCTGGAAACGGTGGGGCTGTCGGCGCGCGATGCGGGCAAGTTCCCGCACGAATTCTCGGGCGGCCAGCGCCAGCGCGTCGCCATCGCCCGCGCGCTGTCGTCGCGGCCCGAATTCATCGTCTGCGACGAGCCGACCTCGGCGCTCGACGTCTCGGTGCAGGCGCAGATCCTCAACCTGATGCGCGACCTGCAGGACGAGTTCGGGCTGACCTATCTGTTCATCAGCCACGACCTGTCGGTGGTGCGGCACATGGCCAACCGCGTCGGGGTGCTCTATCTGGGCCGGCTCGCCGAGACCGCGCCGGGCAAGCGCCTTTTCGAAGCGCCGCGCCACCCCTACAGCCAGATGCTGCTCGACGCGGTGCCCGATCTCGAGATGTCGGGCCGCCGGCGCAAGCCGGTCGAGGGCGAGATCCCCAACCCGATCGACCCGCCCTCGGGCTGCGCCTTCCATCCGCGCTGCCCGCATGCCGATGCCCGTTGCCGGCGCGAGCTGCCGCCGCTCGTGCGCACCGGCGAGTCGGAGGCGGCGTGCTTCGCCGTCGAGGAGGGGCGGATCTGAGATGCGCGTGCGGCGGTGGTTCGCGCTCGCCGCGATCGCGCTTCTTGCCCTGTTCGCCGTGCTGGGCACGCGCAGCCATACCCCGCCGATGCCCGGCGGCATCGCCGAACTCGACACTGTCGAACTCGGGGGAGTGGCGCAGCACGTCCTGATTCGCGGCACCGATCCGGCCAATCCGGTGCTCCTGTGGCTGCATGGCGGCCCTGGCGCGGCGCAGATGCCGCTCGCCCATGCCACGACCCGTGCGCTCGAGGCGCACTATACGGTCGTGCACTGGGACCAGCGCGGGGCGGGCAAGTCGAACCGGCTCGGCTTCGACGTCGACACCATGACGCTCGAGCGGTTCCTGCGCGATACGCATGCGCTCACGCAGCACCTCAAGGCGCGATTCGACGGCCGGCCCATCGTGCTGCTCGGCCATTCCTGGGGCGCCAAGCTGGGCCTGCGCGCCGCCGCCCGCTGGCCGGAGGACTATGCCGCCTTCATCTCCGTGGCCCAGCCCGTGGGCGCGGTGCACGCCGATCCGCTCACGCTCGACTGGGTGCGCGCGCGCGCCGAGGGGGCGGATGCCGACTGGCTCGCCGGGATCAGTGCGGCCGACATGGCGGATCATGCCACCTATGTGCGCGTGATGCGGATGCTCGACGATTACGGCGGCGGCATGAACGTCCCGGCGCGCCGTCTCGCGGCGGAACTGCTGCGCGCGCCGGAGTATTCGCTCATCGACGCCGCGCGCTGGCTGCACGGGGCGCGGCGCGGCTCGGGGCCGATGTGGCCCGAATACCGCGCGCTCGACGCCTTCGCCGATGTTCCGCGCCTCGTCGTGGCGGCGCATTTCCTCGCCGGGCGCGCCGACATGAACAGCCCGCTGCCCCTGATCGAGGATTACGCCGCCATGCTGGGCGCGGAGGTCACCGTCTTCGAGGACTCCGGCCACGCGCCCTTTCTCACCGAGCCTGAGCGCTTCGCGGACACGCTCATCGCCCTGCGGCCCGCGCCGTGAGGGTTTTCACCCCTGCGGCGCTTCGCTACGCTGACGGGAAAACCGGAGAGGCCCGCCATGACCCGCCTGCTGCACCGCAACGCCCGCCAGACCCCGCGCAAGGCCGTCGCGGCGCGCGGCATGACCATCACCGACGCCGACGGCAACGACTATATCGACGCCTCGGGCGGCGCGGCGGTGTCGTGCCTCGGCCACGGCCATCCCGACGTGATTGCCGCGCTGCACGACCAGCTCGACCGGCTCGCCTACGCCCATACGGGCTTCTTCACCACCGAGGTCGCCGAACAGCTCGCCGACCGGCTCGTGGCGGATGCGCCGGCAGGGATCAGCCATGCCTATCTCGTCTCGGGCGGCTCCGAGGCGGTGGAGGCCGCGCTCAAGATGGCGCGGCAGTATTTCGTCGAGACCGGCCAGCCCCAGCGCCGCCACATCATCGCCCGGCGTCAGAGCTATCACGGCAACACCCTCGGCGCGCTCGCCGCCGGCGGCAACGAATGGCGCCGCCAGCAGTTCCAGCCGCTCCTGATGCAGGCGCATCACATCGCGCCCTGCTTCGCTTATCGCGAGCAGCGCGACGGCGAATCCGATGCCGACTACGCCGCCCGCGCCGCCGGCGAGCTCGAGGCGAAGATCGTCGAGCTCGGCGAGGACAGCGTCGCCGCCTTCGTTGCCGAGCCCGTGGTGGGCGCGACGGCGGGCGCGGTGCCCCCTGTGGCCGACTATTTCAAGCATATCCGCGCGATCTGCGATCGCTACGGCGTGCTGCTGATCCTCGACGAGGTGATGTGCGGCATGGGCCGGACCGGCACGCTGCACGCCTGCGAGCAGGAAGGGATCAGCCCGGATCTGATGACCATCGCCAAGGGCCTCGGCGGCGGCTACCAGCCCATCGGCGCGGTGCTCTTGTCGCAGTGCATCCGCGATGCCTTCGTCGAAGGCAGCGGCTTCTTCCAGCATGGCCACACCTATATGGGCCACCCGATGGCCGCGGCGGCGGGGCTCGCCGTGCAGGAGGTGATCGCGCGCGACGGGCTGCTCGAAAATGTCCGCGCGATGGGCGCATACCTTCAGGAGCGGCTCGAGGGCGCCTTCGGCCAGCACCCGCATGTCGGCGACATCCGCGGGCGGGGGCTGTTTCGGGCCATCGAGCTTGTGGCCGACCGCGAGACGAAGGCCCCCTTCGACCCGGCGCGCAAGCTGCACGCCAGGATCAAGTCCGAGGCGATGGCGCGCGGGCTGATGGTCTATCCGATGGGCGGCACCATCGACGGCGCGCGCGGCGATCACGTCCTGCTCGCACCGCCCTTCATCGCGACCGGGGCCGATATCGAAACCATCACCGACCGCCTCGCGGATTCGGTGGAGGCCGCCATCGCCTGATCGGGCAGCGCGTGCCGCCGCGCGCCCGGGCGGCGCGAAACCGCGCATCACGCCGCCGCGGGACAATCGCGCGCTGATTCGACTTGCGCTTTGCAACCACGCGCCGAATATTCTTCGGGTTGGTTAAGGGTATCCTGTCATGACTCTCCTGCATGCGCCCGGCCGCGGCGCCAAGCGTGCACGCACCGTCCCGCCGGCCGTCCAGGCCTCGCGCCGCGAGGCGCTGATCGAGGCGGTGCTCGACCTGATCGCCGAGGGCGGGCCGCAGGCGGCCTCGGTGCGCGCCATCGCGACGCGTGCCGGCGCGACGCCGGGCCTGATCCGGCATCACTTCGCCAACAAGGAGGCGCTCATCGGCGCCGCCTTCGTCACCTTCATGCAGCGGGTGCTCGATGCCGGCGTCGCAGGGCTGCCGCCCGGCGATGTCGCCGCGCGCCAGCGCCTCGCCGCCTTCGTGCGCGGCGCCCTGCGCCCGCCGGCGATGAGCAGACGCAATCTGCTGCTGTGGACGACCTTCGAGCAGATGACCCGCCACGATCCGCGCATGCGGGTGATGCATGACGACGGCCATCTCACCCTGCGCAACCGCCTCGCGGAGCTGATCGCCAAGGCCTATTTCGAGGAGGGCCGCGAGGCCACCTCGCAACTGGTGCGGCGCAAGGCCATCGCCTGCGGCGCGGTCATCGACGGGCTCTGGATGGAGGCGTCACTGCAACGCGACGCGCCCCCCGAGGAGCTCGCCGGGATCGGCTGTGACGCCATCGGTGCGATCATCGGCCTCGAACTGTCGGAGCCGGCCGGCCCGGACGCGCGCGCCGATCACAACCCCTGATCGCGGATCCTGAGCTCGCGCGCGCGCGTGAGGATGGCGTCCTCGACGGCGCGCAGCGTTTCGCCCGCCACCGGCCCCGAGCGGGTGCTCATTGCCAGGTTGAGCGAGCGCGCATCGAGCGCCGGGTCCTTGACCTGAACCGTCGCGCGGTATTCGGCACCGCCGCCGGGGGGCGGGCCGTAATCCGTCACGATCAGCCCGGAGAACGGATCGACACTGCGCACCGGCAGGAAATCGAGCACCTCGAGCGACGCGTTCCAGATATAGCGGTTCACCGCGACGGTCTCGCTGGGATCGACATCGCCGA
>SLQD01000094.1 GCA_007131685.1 Paracoccaceae bacterium
GCTCGCCATCGCGGTGAGCGGCGCCTTCTCGGAGGGCTTCCAGATCACCGGGTTGCCGCAGATCAGCGCGATCGCCGTGTTCCACGACCACACCGCGACGGGGAAGTTGAATGCCGTGATGACGGCGGTCGGCCCCATCGGGTGCCAGGTCTCCATCATTCGGTGGCCGGGGCGCTCGGAGGCGATGGTCTTTCCGTAGAGCTGGCGCGACTGGCCCAGGGCGAAGTCGCAGATATCGATCATCTCCTGGACCTCGCCGAGCCCCTCGGAGGTGATCTTGCCCGCCTCGAGCGTGACCACCGCGCCGAGCTCGTCCTTCGCCGCGCGCAGTTCCTCGCCCAGAAGCCGCACCAGCTCGCCCCGGCGCGGCGCGGGCACCTGCCGCCAGGCCTCGAAGGCGGCGCGGGCGCGCGCGATCACGGCGGGCATCTCCGGGGGCGGCGTCCGGGCGACATCGGCGACGCGCGCCCCGTCGATCGGCGAGAAGACCGGCAGATCGCCGCCCGAGATCTCGGCCTCGCTCAGCCCGGCGGCGCGCAATGTGTCGTGATGGGTCATGGCCCCTCCCTTGCCCTGTTTCCCGGCGACCATAGGCGCGCCCGCCGGGCAGGCCAAGACCGATCCGGCGCGGTTGCACCCCCGACGCGCCATGCCAAGCATCGCCGGGACGTCAGGGAGACGCGCGGCAATGGCACAGGACACGGTCGTCGTGCTCGCGGCGGGCATTGTCGGGGTGTCGGCGGCGCTCTGGCTGCGCCGGGCGGGGGCGCGGGTGGTGCTGATCGACCGCGACGCGCCGGGGCAGGGTGCTTCCCGCGGCAATGCGGGGGTGCTGGCGGCCTGCGCGATGGTGCCGGTGACGCAGCCCGGGCTCATGCGCGAGGCGCCGGGGATGGTCCCGCGCCGCGACTCGCCGCTGTTCCTGCGCTGGCCCCACCTGCCGCGCCTCGCGCCCTGGCTGGTGCGGTATCTGTCGCATGCCGGCGACGCCGAGACTCGGCGCATCGCCGCCGCGCTCGCGCCCTTCGTGACCGACAGCGTGGAGCAGCACGCTGCGCTCGCCTCGGGCACGGCGGCCGAGCGCTGGCTGGAGCCGTGCGATTACGCCTTCTCCTACCGTGACCGCGCGGCCTTCGAGGCGGACGGCTACGGCTGGGCGCGGCGCGCGGCGCATGGCTTCGAGCCGGTGCTGCACGAGGGCGCGGCGGTGCGGGACGTCGAGCCCGCGCTCGGGCCGGGGACGGGGCTTCTGGCGCGGGTGCCGGGGCATGGCTTCGTGCGCGATCCGGGGCCTATGTCGCCGATCTCGCCGCCGCCTTCGAAGCCGAGGGCGGAACGGTGATGCGCGCCCAGGTGACGGATTTCGCGCTCGATCGCGAGCGCATCGCGGCGGTTCGGACGCATGCGGGCCGGATCGCCTGCACCGCCTGTGTGCTGGCGGCGGGGGTTTTCTCGTGCCCGCTCATGGCCGGGCTCGGCCTGCGCGCGCCGCTCGAGAGCGAGCGCGGTTGTCACATCGTCTACTAGGCAGACAAGGGTGGGCCCCGAGCGCCGGTGATGATCGCCGGCGGCAGGTTCGTGGCGACCCCGATGGCCGACGGGCTGCGCTGCGCCCGGCTCGTGGAGTTCGGCGGCACCGCGGCGGGGTCGTCGCGCGCGCCGCTCGACTTCCTGCGCCGTCAGGCGAGGGCCGCCTTTCCGGCGCTGCGCGCCGCGGGCGAGCGCACCTGGATGGGGCACCGCCCGGCCCTGAGCGACAGCCTGCCGGCGATCGGGGAGGCCGGGGCGACGGGGGTGTTCGCCGCCTTCGGGCATCACCATGTCGGGCTGACGGGCGGGCCGAAGACGGGCCGGATCGTGGCCGACATGATCGCCGGGGCGCGGCCCAATCTCGACCTCGCCCCCTGCGATCCGAACCGCTTCGCAGGCTGAGGGTGCGGCGCCTTGCGAAGCGCGCGGGGCGCGTCCATAAGGGCGCCCGGCAAAGGAGGGACGCATGGCCGAGCAGGATTTCCCCGGCTGGCACGGCACCACGATCCTCGCGGTGCGCCGCGGCGGCGAGGTCGTGATGGCGGGTGACGGGCAGGTGAGCCTGGGTCAGACCGTGATCAAGGGCAGCGCGCGCAAGGTCCGCCGGCTCGCGCCGGGGGGATTCGAGGTGGTGGCGGGCTTCGCCGGCTCGACGGCGGATGCGTTCTCGCTGCTCGAGCGGCTCGAGTCCAGGCTCGAAGCCAGCCCGGGGCAGCTTCAGCGGGCCTGCGTCGATCTCGCCAAGGAATGGCGCACCGACAAGTATCTGCAGAAACTCGAGGCGATGCTGATCGTCACGAATGGCGACGAGCTCTATGTGATTACCGGCGCGGGCGACGTGCTCGATCCGGAGGACGACGTGGCCGCCATCGGCTCGGGCGGCAATTTCGCGCTCGCCGCCGCGCGGGGACTTCTGGAGACGGACTGGCCGGCCGAGGACATCGCCCGACGCGCCATGATGATCGCGGCCGAGATCTGCGTCTATACCAACGGCAACCTGACAGTGGAGCGCATCTCCCGATGAGTGATCTGACCCCCCGCGAGATCGTCTCCGAGCTCGACCGCTTCATCATCGGGCAGAAGGACGCCAAGCGCGCCGTCGCCGTGGCGCTGCGCAACCGCTGGCGGCGCAAGCAGCTCGACCCGGCGCTGCAGGAGGAGGTCTACCCCAAGAACATCCTGATGATCGGGCCGACCGGGGTGGGCAAGACGGAGATCTCGCGCCGGCTCGCCAAGCTCGCCCATGCGCCCTTCGTCAAGATCGAGGCCACCAAGTTCACCGAGGTCGGCTATGTCGGCCGCGATGTCGAGCAGATCATCCGCGATCTCGTCGACAGCGCCATCACCATGACCCGCGACGCGATGCGCGCCGATGTCCATGCCCGCGCCAAGGCCAATGCCGAGGAGCGCGCCATCACCGCGATCGCCGGCGAGAACGCCCGCGACCAGACGCGCGAGATGTTTCGCGAGAAGCTGCGCCGCGGCGAGCTCGACGACAAGGAGATCGAGCTCGAGATCAAGGACTCGGGGCCGTCGATGCCGATAATGGAGATCCCCGGCGCCCCGCAGGGCGGAGGCATGAATCTCGGCGAGCTGTTCGGCAAGGCGTTCGGCGGGCGCACCACCCGCAAGCGCATGACCGTCGCCGACAGCCACGACATCCTCATCGCCGAGGAGGCCGACAAGCTGCTCGATGACGAGGCCGTCAACCGCAGCGCGATGGAGGCGGTGCAGGAGAACGGCATCGTCTTCATCGACGAGATCGACAAGGTCTGCGCGCGCCAGGAGGCGCGCGGCGGCGAGGTCAGCCGCGAGGGGGTGCAGCGCGACCTGCTGCCGCTCATCGAGGGCACCACCGTCTCGACCAAGCACGGCCCCGTCAAGACCGACCATATCCTGTTCATCGCCTCGGGGGCGTTTCACATCGCCAAGCCGTCGGATCTGCTGCCCGAGCTTCAGGGCCGGCTGCCCATTCGCGTCGAGCTGCGCGCGCTCACCGAGGCCGATTTCAAGCGCATCCTCACCGAGACGGACAACGCGCTCACGCTGCAATACACCGCGCTGATGGCGACCGAGGGGGTCACGGTGAGCTTCGCCGAGGACGGCATCGACGCGCTCGCGCGCATCGCCGCCGAGGTCAACCAGTCGGTCGAGAATATCGGCGCGCGGCGGCTCTACACGGTGATGGAGCGGGTCTTCGAGGAGCTGTCCTTTCTCGCGCCCGACCGCGCCGGTGAGACCGTCACCGTCGATGCGGAGTTCGTGGAGCAGAATCTGGGGGAGCTGTCGCGTTCGGCCGATCTGAGCCGCTATGTGCTCTGACCCTCGCGCCTGATGGGCGCGCTGATCGATTTTTTGCGGTTCAACGCGCGCTGGCTGGCGGCCGGCTTCCTGCTGATGTTCGCCTCGAGCTTCGGGCAGACCTTCTTCATCGCGATCTTCGCCGGCGAGATCCGCGCCGCGTTCGATCTGTCGCATGGCGGCTGGGGGCTGATCTACACCGTGGCGACCATGGGCTCGGCGGCGGTGATGATCTGGGCGGGGGTGCTGACGGACCGATTCCGCGCGCGCAGCCTCGGCATCGCGGCGCTGGCGCTGCTCGCGGCGGCGGGGGTCGCAATGTGGGCGACGACGGCGCTGTGGGCGCTCATCGCGGTAATCTTCGCGCTGCGGCTCATGGGGCAGGGGATGATGGGCCATATCGCGCAGGTGTCGATGGCGCGCTGGTTCAGCGCGACGCGCGGGCGCGCGATCTCCATCGCGACACTCGGCGTGGCCTCGGGCGAGGCGCTGCTGCCGCTGAGCTTCGTTGCGCTGATGGGGGTGGTCGCATGGCGCGAGCTGTGGCTGATCGCGGCGGCGTTCCTCGTCACCGCGATACCCGTTCTCTACATCCTGTTGCAGCGTGAGCGCACACCACAGTCGATGGCGCGCGCAGCCCCGTCCCCCGGGATGCATGGCCGCGACTGGCGCCGCGGCGAGGTGTTGCGGCACTGGCTGTTCTGGATGGCGCTGCCCGCGGTGCTGGCGCCGCCGACCTTCAACACCGCGTTCTTCTTTCACCAGGTCCATCTCGCCGAGGTGAAGGGCTGGGAGCATGTCGCGCTGGTGGCGCTGTTTCCGGGCTACACGGCGGTCAATATCGCGGCGATGCTGGGCGCGGGCTGGCTGATCGACCGCTTCGGCAGCGGCCCGCTCGCCGCCGTGTTCCTGCTGCCGACGACGCTCGGCTACGTGCTGATGGCCGGGGCGGCGACCCCGGCGGCCGGCCTTGTCGCGATGATGCTGATGGGGCTGAGCGTGGGGGCGGGGGCGACGCTGGCGGGCGCGTTCTGGGCGGAGTATTACGGCACCCGCCACCTCGGGGCGATCCGGGCGATGACGGCGGCCTTCATGGTGCTCGGCACGGCGATCGGGCCGGGGATCACCGGGATCGTGATCGATGCGGGGATCGGCTTCGACCGGCAGATGCTGGTGATCGCGGGGCTGTTCGCCCTCGCGGCAGGCGGCGCCACGCTCGCCATACGCCGCGCGAGGGGGCTTCTGCCTAGCGCGGCCGCCTGAGATAGACGTAATAGGCTCCGGCGCCGCCATGCCTCTGATGCGCCCGCGCCACCTCGAGGACCAGCCCCGCGAGCGGCGCGGCGCGCAGCCAGGCCGGGACCTGCTGGCGCAGGACCCCGGTGCGGCGGGGCACCGGATCGTCGCCGTCATCCGCCCGGCCCTTGCCGGTGATCACCAGCACGAGCCGCTTGCGCTCGCCGTGGGCGCGGGTGATGAAAGCTGCCAGGGCGCGATGCGCCTCGTCGAGAGTGCGGCCGTGCAGGTCAATGCGCGCCTGCGGGGTCAGCTTGCCGCGCATCATGCGCGCATGAGCCTTGCGATCCATCGCCGGCGCCGCGCGGCCGAGGGCCTCGGCGACGGGGTCGGCGATGTCATGGCCGCGCCTCTCGGCAGTGGCACGCTCGCCGATGCGGAAGGGCCGGGTCGGCGCGGCGGGGGGCGGGGCGGTTTCGGGCGGCGGATTGCGCGGCGGGGCCGCATCCGGTCCGGGCGCCGGC
Organism: Paracoccaceae bacterium; assembly: GCA_007131685.1. Lineage (GTDB taxonomy): Bacteria > Pseudomonadota > Alphaproteobacteria > Rhodobacterales > Rhodobacteraceae > Alkalilacustris. Next base: position 5,592 of record SLQD01000094.1, read on the forward strand.
GGCGGCCCGGGGGTACGGCGCGGATGCAGCGGCTCGGCCGTCTCGGCGACGCGGCGCCACAGATCGGCCTCGTCGGCAGCAAGCTTGCGCGGGCGCCGGCGCATCTCACCCCCCGTCGAGCATCACATAGGCACGATCGATCGGCAGCAGCATCACCATGTCGCCGTTATGGCGCATATTACCCGCGCGCCGGCCGGCCTCGCGCCCGGTGCCGAAGAAAATGTCGCCGCGCCCGGGCCCCTTGATCGCACCGCCCGTATCCTGCGCGACCATCAGCCGGAGCAGCGGCACCGGCGCGTCCGTCGCCACCCAGACCGGAGCGCCGAGCGGCACCAGCGCGGGATCGACGGCGAGGCTGTATTCCGGGGTCAGCGGGCGATTTAGCGCGCCGCGCGGGCCGTTCCCGGCGGGCTCGTCCTCGAGCACCCGAAAGAAGACGTAGGACGGATCGTCCAGCAGTATCTCCTGCCCCTCATCGGGGTTGCGCCGCACCCAGTTGCGGATCACGGGTTCGGAGACCTCGTGAGGCTCGTAGATGCCGCGGCGCACGATCTCGGCGGGAACCGGGCGGAAGGGATGGCCGTTGCGCGCATCGTAGCCCAGCCGCAGCACCTCGCCATCCTCGAACCGCAGCCGCCCGGAGCCCTGCATCTGCAGGAAATAGTGATCCACCGGATCGCGCAGCCAGGCGATGACCCGATCCTCGAGATCCTCGCTCTCGGCGATCTCGGCGCGGGTGCGCCAGGGCTCGCCGCGCTCCAGCGCCTCGGGGGTGGCATGCACGGGGTACCGATAGGGCGCGTCGCGTTCGCGCGCGGCGCGGTACTCGGGCTCGTAATAGCCCGTGTAGAGCGCCTGGCCCGCCCCGCCGACGCGGATCGGCTGAAAGAAGAGCTCGAAGAAGCTGCGTGGTGACGGGCCGGTGCGGGCCATGGCGCAGACCGGGCCCCAGACGTCGGCGTCGAGATCGCCGCAGGTGCCGCGGAACACCTCGAGGGCCTTCGCATGATCGGCGCCGTCCCAGCCCTCGATGGCATCGAAGCCGATCGCCTCGAGATAGGGCGCCGCCGCCGCCGACACGGACAGGACCAGCCCGAGCGCGAGTCCGGCCGCGGCGCGCCGCGCGCGTCTCATTCGCCCGTGGCGACGAGCTGCCAGTTGGGCGAATCGGAGTCCATCCGCCGGGCAAAGGTCCACGCGTCGCTCTGGCGCTTGATCTCGTTGGGATCGCCTTCGACGACATTGCCATCACGATCGCGCACCACGGAGGTGATCTCGCCATCGAAGCGCACTGTCAGCTCGGCCTCATTGGTGTCGGGATCGAGGCTCGCAGTGATGAGCTTGATCTCGCGCAGGCCCACGAAGGTCGCCTCGACGCGCAGCCCCTCGCGCTCGCGCATCTCGACGACCTCGGCAAAGCTTTCATAGACGTCGCGCGACAGGAAGGGCAGCACCTCATCGAGTTCGCCATTCTCGAAGGCCATCAGGATCATCTCGTAGGCCTGACGCGCGCCGTGCAGGAATTCGCCGACATGGAATTCGGGATCGATCGCCTTCATGTCGGCGAGCGCCTTGGCGGCGGCGCTGTTCTCGGCAACGTGATCGGTTATGTCGGTGTCGGGCCCGCCCTCGATGACCTCGAAGCCGCGGCGGCGGTCCTCGGCGGGATCGGTGGCGCCGGTCTGGCTCACGCGCGGTTTCTCGAACCCCTCGCGCGTCCCGAGAACGCTGCGCAGGCGCAGGATCAGGAATATGGCGATGGCAGCGAGAACGAGAAGTTGGATCACGGCGGAACTCATCGATGCCTCGACGGTGGGGGTTTGGTATCAGACGCTGACGCCTTATGTAAGGCGCAACGCAGGGCGAGTCCACCTTGCGGGGGTCAAGAAGGGAAAGCGTGATGTGGCTGTTCGTCCTGTTCGTCATGATTCCGCTGATCGAGATCGCGCTGTTCATCCAGATCGGCGGCTGGCTGACGCTCTGGCCGACGCTTGCGATCGTGGTGGCGACAGCGGCTCTCGGCGCATGGCTGGCAAGGCTGGAAGGCACGCGCACCCTTGCGCAGCTGCAGCGCGCGCTCGACGAACTCAAGGATCCGGCGACGCCGCTCGCGCACGGGGCGATGATCCTGTTCGCGGGGGCGCTGTTGCTGACGCCCGGCTTTCTGACCGATGCGGTCGGCTTCGCGCTGCTGCTGCCGCCGGTGCGCACTGCGCTGCTGGCATTCGCGATCCGTCGCGGCCTCGTCGCGCGGCAGCGGGCGCGCGAGGCGGGGCCGCAGCGGCCCGGTGGCGGACCCGGGCGACCGGCGGATGCGGAGATCATCGAGGGCGAGTTCGAGACCCATGAGCCGCCGCCACGGCGGCGGCCGGGCGCGGGATCGGGCTGGACCCGCCATTGACACGGTGCCGGGTGCTGCGCGCCATTGAGACGGCGCCGCCGGGGTGATAGAGACCCCCCGGTGCAGACGACATGTTCACCGAGGAGAGAGACGAGATGGCCGAGAATGGCAACGGCGCCGCGGCGCAGCCCGAGCAGGGCGCGCAGGAGGACAAGCCCAAGGTCAAGATGCAGGTGCTGTCACAGTATGTGCGCGACCTGTCCTTCGAGAACGCGATGGCGCAGCGCAAGGCGAAGGCCGAGCGGGTGCAGCCCGATATCCAGGTCTCGGTGGCGCTCGACGCACGCAAGCGGGCCGACACCGAGAACCAGTATGAGGTGATCCAGAAATACAAGGTCAATTCGCGTGACAAGGAGACCGAAGAGGCGCTCTTCGTGCTCGAGCTCGAATATGCCGGCGTGTTCCAGGTCGAGAACGTGCCCGCCGAGCAGCTGCACCCGTTCCTGCTGATCGAGTGCCCGCGCATGCTGTTTCCCTTCGCCCGCCGCATCATCAGCGACGCGACGCGCGATGGCGGCTTCGCGCCGCTCAATCTAGAGAATATCGATTTCGTCGCCCTCTACCGCCAGCAGATCGCGCGTCAGGCCGAGCAGCGCCAGCAGGAAGGCGCAACCCAGAACGCCTGAGCCGTCAGCGCTCCCGGTTCCACAGGCACTCCGCGCCCAGCGCCGCCACGAAGGCGGCATGGGCTTCGGCCTCGGCCTCGGTGATCCGGGGTGCGAGCGGGCGCGGGCGCGGACCCGGGCGCCAGTCGCCCGCCGCCGGCGCACCGGGCGCGGGGTCGGCGGCCGATGGGGCGAGCGCGAAATTCGGCTGCCGGCCGCCAATGAGCTGCAGATAGACCTCAGCGAGGATGCGCGAGTCGAGCAGCGCGCCGTGGATCTCGCGCGCGCTGTTGTCGATGCCGAAGCGCCGGCAGAGCGCATCGAGCGAGGCTGGCGAGCCGGGAAAGCGGCGCCGCGCGATCGCCAGCGTGTCCACCGCGCGCTCGGGCGGCAGCGGCGCGTGCGCGACCCATTCGAGTTCGGCATTGATGAAGCGGATATCGAAGGCGGCGTTGTGGATCACCAGCGGCGCATCGGCGATGAATTCGAGGAATGCCTGCGCGATGTCGCGAAACACGGGCTGGCCGGCGAGGAAGGCATCGCCGAGACCATGCACCTCGTAGGCCTCCTGCGGCATCGCGCGCTCGGGGTTGATGTACTGGTGATAGGTCCGGCCCGTCGGGACGTGATTGACGAGTTCGACGCCACCGATCTCGACGATCCGGTGGCCGTCCTCGGGGCTCAGCCCGGTGGTCTCGGTGTCGAGGACGATCTCACGCATCGCGGTCTCCCTGCAGCCTGCGGATCAGGGCCTGCACCGCTGCACGGGTCTGGTCAAGGTCGCGCGTCTCGATGACGTGATCGGCCCGGGCGCGCTTCTCGGCATCGGGCATCTGCCGGGCGAGCAGCGTCTCGAACTGCGCCTCGGTCATGCCCGGCCGCTCGAGCACACGCGCGCGCTGCACCTCGGGTGCGGCAGTGACGACGAGGGTCGCATCCATCTGCGTATCGAGCCCGGTCTCGAAGAGCAGCGGAACATCGAAGACCGCGAGCGGCGCCCCGCTCCGGGCGCAATCGGCGATGAAGGCGGCGCGGTCATCGGCCAGGAGCGGATGCACGATCCGCTCGAGCCGCGCCAGCGCCTGCCCATCGCGGCCGAGCGCGGCGCGCAGCCGCTCGCGCGAGACCGCGCCGTCCTCGATCGCCTCAGGAAAGGCCGCGCCGACCGGGGCGACCGCCGCGCCGCCGGGGCCGTAGATGCGATGCACCGCCGCATCCGCATCCCACACCGGCACCCCGGCCGCGGCGAACATCGCCGCCGTGGTCGATTTGCCCATGCCGATCGACCCGGTCAGCCCGAGCAGCAGCGGCCGCCTCATGGCGCGAGCACCGCATCGCGCAGCGCCGCATCGACCTCGGGGCGCGTGCCGAACCAGCGCTCGAAACCCGGCACGGCCTGGTGCAGGAGCATTCCGAGCCCGTCCACCGTGGCGCAGCCGGCTGCGGCGGCGTCGACAAGCAAGGGCGTCTCGAGCGGCGTATAGACGAGATCAGTCACCAGCGCGGCCGGATCGAGCGCGGTTGCCAGCAGGCGCAGCGGCGGCTGGCCGGTCATGCCGAGGGAGGTGGTATTGACGATCGTCGCCGCGCCCGCGACCAGCGCGGCGGGATCGGACCAGTCGATGACGCGCAGCCGCGCGCCGAGGGAGTCCCGCATCGCCTCCGCGCGCGCCCTGGAGCGGTTGGTGATGCGCAGCTCGGGCACCCCGGCATCGAGCAGGCTCACCACGACCGCCCGCGCCGCGCCGCCCGCGCCGAACACGGCCGCCGGCCCCGCTGCCGGGTCCCAGTCCGGCGCTGCCTGGCGCAGATTGGCAATGAAGCCGTAGCCGTCGGTATTGTCGGCATCGAGACCGCCATCAGCCGCGAAGGTGAGCGTGTTCGCCGCCCCGATCCGGGCGGCGCGATTGCTGGCGCGATCGGCGAGCGCCAGTGCGGCCTCCTTGTGCGGGATCGTGACATTGACACCGCGAAATCCCATCCGGGGCAGGGCCTCGAGCACGCGCCCGAGATCCTCCGGTGCGACTTCGAGGGGCACGTAATGCCCGGGCAGGCCGTATCGACGCAGCCAGTGGCCGTGCAGCCGGGGCGAGCGGCTATGCGCGATCGGAGCGCCGAGGACGCCGGCGAGCGGGATGCGCGATGTCACGATGCGATCACTCCGGATTGCTCGAGATAGGTGACGAGCGGCAATAGCGGCAGGCCGAGAATGGCGTGCCAGGACCCCTCGATACGCGACATGAGGCGGCTGCCCTCGGCCTCGATGTGGTAGCCGCCCACGGATCCCGCGACAGCCGGCCAGTTGCGCGCGACGTAATCGTCAAGCCAGGCATCGGAAAGGTTGCGCATGGTCAGTCGAGCCGTCTCGACGGCGCGCCATTGCGGGCTGCCGTCCTGGTAGATCACCGCCGCGGAGATCAGTTCGTGCTCACGGTTGCGCATGCGGGCGAGCTGGGCGCGCAGGCCATCCGGGCTGTCAGGCTTGCCGAGCACGGCGCGGCCGAGGCGCAGGATCTGGTCGCAGCCGATCACGCGCGGCCCGGGCATCCGGGCCGAGATCTTGCGGGCCTTGTACTCGGCGAGCGTATCGGCGATATCGCGCGGCGCGGCGTCCTCGGCCGCAAGGGCGCCGCGGATCGCATCCTCGTCGATGTCGGCCGCATGGCAGGAAGCCGTGATCCCGGCAGCGGCGAGCATCTCGCGCCGGGATGGCGAGCGCGAGGCTAGGACGAGAGCATCGTTCACGTGGACAAGCCTGTTGATGGCGGCGTCTGAATCATCGGAACAACTCCGCTGGAGGCGGGATCAGGGTGTATCCCGAGTTGCCCGACCGCGGCGCCGAGTCAAGACGGCCGCGGTCATCCACAACGGGAAAACGCTTACGCGCGCTGTGGAGAAGGCGGTGGCGGCGGCGGCGGCGTGGATCGATACACAGCTTAACTATTGCTTAACACTTTGCAAGAATTTGTTTATAAATCTTTTTTACGGATTTTCCGTGCGTCGGGAAAGTTGCCAACAGAGTTATCCACAAAGCGGCCGGCTGTGGGCGAAGGCAGGGAGAACCGCCAGATTGAATCCATCCCCAGCCCCTACATCATCATCATCTTTCCTTCCCATTCCATGGGATATAAGGGGAGACGCCGATCAGCAGGGAAAACCGCATGACCGATCTGCTCTGGACCGCGTATCCTTGGATCAAGGCCGTCCATATCATGTCGGTGATCGCCTGGATGGCTGGGCTGTTCTACCTGCCGCGGCTCTATGTCTACCACGTCGAACGGGGCTGGGACCGGAGCGATACGCGCGCGCTCTTCGAGACGATGGAGGAGCGGCTGCTGCGCGTGATCATGAACCCGGCGATGACCGCGAGCTGGATCCTCGGCCTCGTCCTGGCGCTGACCCCGGGCCTGATCGACTGGTCGATGATCTGGCCGTGGCTCAAGGCGGCGGGGATCGTCGCGATGACCTGGTTCCATATCTGGCTGGCACGGCAGCGACGCTACCTGATATCCGGGCAGGCGGTGCTCAGCGGACGCGGCTACCGGATGATGAACGAGGTGCCGACGCTGCTGATGGTGGTGATCGTGCTGTCGGTGGTGGTCAAGTTCTGAGCCAAGTTGACTCGCCCCGGCTGCGGGTGTAACGGGCATGCGGGCTGTCCTGCCCGTCTCCCCGGATTGCGTGACCGGCCGCCGTCACGAAGCGATGGAACTTCCCATGAGCCAGCAACACGTCAACCTGTCCGATCTCAAGGCACAGAGTCCCGCCGCCCTGCTCGCCATGGCCGAGGAGCTCGACATCGAGAACGCGCCGTCCATGCGCAAGGGCGAGATGATGTTCTCGATCCTCAAGGAGCGCGCCGAGGACGGCTGGGAGATCTCGGGTGACGGGGTGCTCGAGGTGCTGCAGGACGGTTTCGGTTTCCTGCGCTCTCCCGAGGCCAACTACCTGCCCGGGCCGGACGACATCTACGTGTCGCCGGACATGATCCGCAAGTTCTCGCTTCATACGGGCGATACCGTGGAGGGGCTGATCCAGGCGCCGCGTGACAACGAGCGCTATTTCTCCATGACAAGCGTGACGCGGATCAATTTCGAGGATTCCGAGCGCGCCCGCCACAAGGTGCATTTCGACAACCTGACGCCGCTTTATCCGGATGAGCGGCTTCACATGGAGACGGATGATCCCGCGACCAGGGACCGCTCCGCACGCATCATCGATATCGTCTCGCCGCTCGGCAAGGGCCAGCGCGGACTGATCGTGGCGCCGCCGCGCACCGGCAAGACGGTGCTGCTGCAGAACATCGCCCACTCCATCGAGAAGAACCATCCCGAGTGTTACCTGATCGTGCTGCTCATTGACGAGCGGCCCGAGGAGGTCACCGACATGCAGCGCAGCGTGAAGGGCGAGGTTGTCGCCTCCACGTTCGACGAGCCGGCGGCGCGCCATGTCGCGGTCTCGGAGATGGTGATCGAGAAGGCCAAGCGGCTCGTCGAGCACAAGCGCGATGTCGTCATCCTGCTCGACTCGATCACGCGACTCGGGCGCGCCTTCAACACGGTGGTCCCGAGTTCGGGGAAGGTGCTGACCGGCGGCGTCGATGCCAATGCCCTGCAGCGGCCGAAGCGCTTCTTCGGCGCGGCGCGCAACATCGAGGAGGGCGGCTCGCTGACGATCATCTCGACCGCGCTCATCGACACCGGCAGCCGCATGGACGAGGTGATCTTCGAGGAGTTCAAGGGCACCGGGAATTCGGAGATCGTGCTTGACCGCAAGGTCGCCGACAAGCGCATCTTCCCTGCGATGGACATCCTCAAGTCGGGGACGCGCAAGGAGGAGCTCCTGATGGACAAGAGCGACCTGCAAAAGACTTTCGTGCTGCGCCGGATCCTGAATCCGATGGGCACGACCGATGCCATCGAATTCCTGATCTCGAAGCTCAAGCAGACGAAGACCAATGCCGAGTTCTTCGACTCGATGAATTCGTGACATTCGGTCCGGGACCGGGCCGATGACCGACACCATCTTTGCGCAGGCGACGGCGCGCGGAAAGGCCGGTGTGGCGATCCTGCGGCTGTCGGGACCCGGGTCATGGGAGGCGGTGGCGCAGATGGGTGCGATTCTGCCCGAGCCGCGTGTGGCATCGCTGCGTCGTTTGCACGACGGCAAGGGTGAGCTGATCGACGAGGCGCTGGTGCTGCTCTTCGAGGAGGGTCGCAGCTTCACCGGTGAACGAGTTGCGGAACTGCATCTTCACGGCAGCCATGCGGTGGTGAGCGCCGTTCTGTCGCGGCTCGGGGAGATGCCCGGCCTGCGGCACGCCCGGCCGGGCGAATTCACGCGCCGGGCGTTTCACAACGAGGTTCTCGATCTCACCCAGGTCGAAGGGCTTGCGGATCTCATCGATGCGGAGACGCAAGCGCAGCGCCGACAGGCAGCGCGGGTTCTGTCCGGTGCTATCGCGCGGCGGGCAGCGGAGTGGCGCGAACGGTTGTTGCGCGCAATGGCGCTGGTGGAGGCAATGATCGATTTTGCCGATGAGGCCCTTCCGGAGGGATTGCTGCAACAGTCTGCCGAGGAGCTCGCGCCGGTCATTGCGCAGATTCGGCGGGAGCTCGGCGGGGCGAAGGCGTCGGAGCGCATCCGAGACGGTTTCGAGGTTGCGATCCTTGGGCCACCGAACGCTGGAAAATCAACTCTTCTCAATGTCTTAGCTGGTCGCGATGTTGCGATAACCTCCGAGCATGCAGGCACGACGCGGGATGTGATCGAGGTTCGGGTCGAGATTGACGGCCAGGCGGTCACATTGCTCGATACCGCGGGTTTGCGGGAGGTGGATGACACGGTGGAGCGCATCGGCGTGGACAGGGCGAAGGAGCGCGCCGGTCGGGCGGATTTGCGGGTCTTCCTGATTCCGCCGGGCGCGGACATGCCGGGTGTCGAGGTCATGCCGGATGATCTGGTCGTGCAGGCGAAGGGGGACCTGACATCTGTCGCGGGACTCAAGGTTTCCGGGCTCACGGGGGAGGGCGTGGACGAGTTGCTGCGTCTTATCGGGTCGCGGCTCGCCAGTCGGGTTGCGGGGGCGGCGACGATAACGCATGCTCGCCATGTCGCAGGGCTGAGAACTGCGGTAACCGCGCTGGAACACGCGCAGCAGCAGATCGAGGCCGGACATGTGATACCCGAGTTGATCGCGGAGGACCTTCGCGCGGCCGTACACAGGCTTGACTTGCTGGTCGGGCGGGTCGATGTGGAGGATGTCCTGGGCGAGATCTTCGCGAGCTTCTGCATCGGAAAATAGGGGTGTTTCACGTGAAACATTTCGACGCGATCGTGATCGGGGGCGGCCATGCCGGCGTGGAGGCCGCGCATGCGGCCGCGCGGCTCGGCGCGCAGGTGGCGCTCGTGACGCTCAAGCGTGACGCGATCGGAGTCATGTCGTGCAATCCGGCGATCGGCGGGCTCGGGAAAGGTCATATCGTGCGCGAGATCGATGCGCTGGGCGGCGTAATGGCGCTCGCGGCCGATGCCGCCGGGATCCAGTATCGGCTCTTGAACAGGCGCAAGGGTCCGGCGGTTCAGGGCCCGCGCGTTCAGACCGACCGCCAACTCTATCGGGCGGCGATCCAGGATGCGATAAATTCGTGCGGCAATATTGCCGTTGTCGAAGGCGAGGTCGTGGATCTCGTGGAGGTGAAGGGACGGGTTAGTGGTGTTGTGCTTGCCGACGGGGAGTCGCTGTCTGCGCCTGCAGTCGTCCTTACAACGGGCACTTTCCTTCGGGGATGTATCCATATCGGCGATCGCCAGCAGCCGGCAGGTCGCGTTGGGGAGGCAGCTTCGGTCCGCCTTGCCGAGCGAATTTCGGATCTCGGTGTGGCCTTCGGGCGTCTCAAGACCGGGACACCACCCCGCCTGGATGGCAGGACGATCGATTGGGATCGTTGCGGGTCGCAAGCGGGGGATCCGGACCCGGTGATGATGTCGTTCCGCACGCAGGCACCGGTCAATCGGCAGATTTCCTGCGGCACCACCCAGACCAACAGTGAAACGCATGCGCTGATCGATGCGAATCTGTCGCGCTCGGCCATGTATGGCGGCTTTATCGAGAGCGCCGGCCCGCGCTACTGCCCGTCGATCGAGGACAAGATCGTTCGGTTTGCGGACAAGGATTCGCATCAGATCTTTCTGGAGCCGGAGGGGCTCGACGATCACACCGTGTATCCCAACGGGATTTCGACATCGCTTCCCGAGGAGATTCAGGAATATTTCGTTCGCACTATCGTGGGGCTGGAGCAGGCCTGTATCCTGCAACCCGGATATGCGATCGAATATGATTATGTGGATCCGCGGTCGCTGCGCTCATCGCTCGAGATGAAGGACCTCCCGGGCCTCTTCCTGGCCGGGCAGATCAACGGCACCACGGGATACGAGGAAGCTGCTGGCCAGGGGCTGGTGGCCGGGCTGAATGCCGGCCTCGGCGCGCTCGGGCGGGGGCACGTGCGTCTGACTCGGGCGCAGTCCTATATCGGTGTGATGATCGACGATCTGACGACGCGGGGGGTCAGCGAACCGTATCGGATGTTCACATCCCGTGCGGAGTTCAGGCTGTCCTTGCGGGCAGACAATGCGGACGAGAGGCTCACGCGGCTCGGGCATGAGCTCGGGGTGGTGTCACCGTCTCAGTTCGCGGCTTACGACGAGAAGAACGATCAGCTTGAGCGAGCGCGCGAGCTCCTTGGTGAGCTCAACTGGACTCCTGATGAACTCCGCCGGGCTGGTCTTGAGGTCAACAGGGACGGTGTGCGGCGTTCGGGCCTCGATCTTCTGGCCTTTCCGGATATCGACTTCGCGAGCTTGACGGTGCTGTCGGCGCGTGTCGCGGCGATCCCGGGCGAAATTGGGGCGCAGATCGAGCGCGAGGCGCAGTATCGGCCGTATCTGCGGCGCCAGGCGGCGGATATCGAGGCGATGCATCGGGATGCGTCGCTGGTCTTGCCGTCGGATCTGGCGTTCCGGGACCTCAACAGTATCCCGCTCGAATTGCGAGAAAAGCTCGAGCGCAGCCGGCCCGAGACGATTGATGAAGCATCGCGGATCGACGGGATGACGCCGGCGGCGCTCACCGTGCTTGCCGGTTACGCGCGGCGGACCAAAGAGAGTCAGGCGGCGGGATGACCGCGGCGGGTGCAAGCGCAGCGCAGATCGGTATCCCCGGCGGTGTTTCACGTGAAACAACGGAAAAACTCCTGCAGCATCAGGAGCTGGTCCGAAAGTGGACCCGCCACATCAACCTGGTCGCTCAAGCGACCCTGGACGATTATCACGAGCGCCACCTCCTCGACTCGGCGCAGCTTTTCGTGCTTCGTCCCCCCGCCGGAAAACATTGGGTAGATCTCGGCTCCGGCGGCGGGTTCCCCGGCCTCGTCGTCGCGATCATCGCGCAGGAACATGCCCCCGAGCTTCGCTTCACCCTCATCGAGTCCGACCAGCGCAAGGCTGCGTTCCTGACCACGGCTGCGCGTGAACTCGGTGTCGAGCTGCAGATCATCGCGGAACGCGCCGAGGAAGCGCCGTGTCAGGGCGCCGATATCGTCTCGGCGCGCGCACTCGCCCCGCTTGATCGACTTCTCCCGATGGTCGCGCCGCACCTCGCCCAGCATGGTCGCGCGCTCTTGCCAAAAGGCGCAAACGCCGATGCCGAGCTTGCGGCGGCACTTGAATATTGGCGGTTTGACCTTCAGAAGATCCAGAGTACCACGAACCCTCACGCCACGCTTCTCTCGATTGGAGATCTGCAACGTGTCTGATCTGAACTTGCGCACCCGCCCGCAGATTGTCGCAATCACGAACCAGAAGGGGGGCGTCGGAAAGACCACGACAGCAATTAACCTGGCCGCGGCACTCGTAGAACAGGGGGGGCGCGTCCTGGTTGTGGATGCCGATCCGCAGGGAAACGCCTCGACCGGGCTCGGCATCTTCTCGGGCGCGCGCCGCGGCACGACCTATGACCTTCTCCTGGAGGGGGCGCCGCTCGAGTCGGTCGTGCATCCGACCCGAATCGACCAGCTCGAAATCGTCCCGGCGACGACAGACCTTGCCTCGGCTGATTTCCAGCTTGTCACCAACGAATCGCGCAGCTTCATGCTGCGCAATGCCCTGAACCGGCACAGCGCCGGCGCGATGGGCTACGATTACGTGCTGATCGACTGTCCGCCATCGCTCAGCCTTCTGACGGTCAATGCGATGATAGCGGCGCATGCCGTGCTGATCCCGTTGCAAAGCGAATATTTTGCCCTCGAGGGCTTGTCGCAGCTCATGCTCACGATCCGCGAGATTCGCCAAAGCGCCAATCCGGGGCTCCGGATCGAGGGGGTGTTGCTCACGATGTATGATAAACGCAACAATCTTGCGCAACAGGTCGAGCGCGACGCACGGGACACGCTCGGAGAGCTCGTTTTCGACGTGGTGGTGCCGCGCAATGTCCGGGTCAGCGAGGCACCCTCGCACGCGCTGTCAGTGCTGCAATACGACACCAATTCCCGCGGCAGTGAAGCCTATCGGGCGCTCGCGGCGGATCTGCTTGCGCGGCACAGCAGTCCGAAACCTGCCCAGAGGGTGGAGGCATGAGCGACAAGCGCGGATTGGGCCGCGGGCTTTCGGCCCTGATGGCAGATGTGAATCTCGATCCGGCGCCGCCATCAGCCGGTGACTCCGTGTCACCTGATTCGCTGTTGCCGATCGAACGGCTGATCCCGAATCCGGATCAGCCGCGGCGCAATTTTTCCGAGGACACGCTCGCGGAGCTCACCGAATCGATTCGGACCAAGGGTGTCCTGCAGCCGCTGATCGTCCGGCCGAGCGCGGGCAAGGTCGGGTATTACGAGATCGTCGCCGGCGAGCGGCGCTGGCGCGCGGCGCAGCGCGCTCAGCTGCACGAGATCCCCGCGCTCGTGCGCGACCTCTCGGACACCGAGATGCTGGAAGTCGCCATCATCGAGAATATCCAGCGCTCGGATCTCAACGCGGTGGAGGAGGCGCTTGGCTATCGCAGCCTGATGGAGCGGTTCGGTCATACGCAGGAGCAGCTTGCGTCGGCGCTCGGAAAAAGCCGCAGCCATATCGCCAACCTGCTGAGATTGCTCAATCTTCCTGACGATGTTCTAGACCTTCTGCGCGATGGCAGGCTCAGTTCGGGTCATGCGCGCGCGCTCGTGACGGCGCAGGAGCCGTCCCGGCTCGCCGAGCGGGTGGTCTCCGGTGGTCTGACGGTGCGCCAGACCGAGAAGCTGGCACAGGATGCTGCCGCCGGCAGCGGCGGCAGGCGCAAGTCGCGCAAGTCCGGCGAGAAGGACGCGGATACGCGTGTCCTAGAGCAGGATCTCTCCGCGCATCTGGGCATGGCGGTGGTGATCGATCACGACAGCGATGCCGGCGGCGGTGTCGTCACGATCCGCTACAAGACCCTCGAGGGGCTTGATCAGCTCTGTCAGGTCCTTTCGACGACGCGCTGACCTCAGGTCGGCAGGAGCGCGGCGAGAACGGAGTTGAGGACCCGCCGCCCCGACGCCGTCGTGTACAGGACCTCGTCGCTGCGCACCACCGTACCGAGCGCCTCGAGCTCCACGATTCGCGCTTCATCGAGCGCCTCACCTGCGAGTGCGGCGAACCGCCCGAGGTGGATGCCTTCGCGCGTCCGCAGCCCCATCATGAGGAACTCCGCCGCCGCATCGGTCGGTGCAAGTGCAGTGCGCGGCGCTTCGCCCTGTCCCTCGAGCTCGACCTGTCGCAGCCAGGCTTCCGGGCGCGTGGGGGTCTCCGTCGCCCAGCGCCGCCCCCCGAGCGACAGCCGCCCATGCGCACCCGGGCCGATTCCGACATAGTCACCGTAGTGCCAATAGATCCGGTTGTGCCGTGATTCGTTGCCGGGGCGGGCGTGATTCGATACCTCGTAGGCCGGTAACCCCGCCCCCTCGCACAGCTCCTGAGTGAGTTCGAAGAGACCGGCGGCGGCATCGTCATCGGGCAGGCCGCGCAAGCCTCCCGCGGCATGGCGGCGCGCAAAGGCCGTTCCCGGCTCGATGGTGAGCTGATAAAGCGACAGATGCCCGTCCGACAACGCCAGCGCTGCCTCGAGTTCGGCGCGCCAGGCGGCCGCGTTCTGGCCCTCGCGCGCATAGATCAGGTCGAAGGTCACGCGATCGAAGGTCCGGTGCGCGATCTCCAGCGCCCGGCGCGCCTCCGCCGCCGAATGCATCCTGCCCAGCCGCCGCAGCGCATTGTCGTCGAGGGCCTGAACCCCCAGCGAAACGCGGTTGACCCCGGCATCGCGGTAGCCGCGGAACCGGCCGGCCTCGACCGAACCCGGGTTGGCCTCGAGGGTGATCTCGGGATCGTTCACCATCGGAAAGGCCGCCTGAACCGCCTCGATGACCCGCGCGACGAGTTCGGGAGTCATCAGGCTCGGCGTGCCGCCGCCAAGGTAGATCGTCTCGAGAACGCGCGGCCCGAGCTCGTCGCCCATCCGGGCGATCTCGCTGCGGTAGGCCCGCGCCCAGCGCCGCTCGTCGATCTGGTCGCCGACGTGGGAGTTGAAGTCGCAATACGGGCATTTCGCCGTGCAGAAGGGCCAGTGAAGATAGAGCCCGAACCCGCCCGCGCGCCAGTCTTCAACCGCCGTCATCATCTGAGAAACACTTTTCGATCAACTGCTTGAAGGCATCGGCACGATGGCTGAGCCGGTTTTTCTCCCAGCGATCCATTTCGCCGAAGGTCTGCGTGTAGCCGTCGGGCAGGAAGATGGGGTCGTAGCCGTGCCCCTGATCGCCGCGCATCGGCCAGACGATCCGTCCCGGCGCGGTGCCGAGCACCACGACCTCGTCACCGTCGGGCCAGGCCAGCGCGAGCGCACAGCAGAACCGCGCCCGACACGGCTCCGCCGCCTGCGCGGCGCGCAGCCCGTCATGCACGCGCCGCATTGCCATGGCGAAATCGCGGCCCGATCCGGTTTCGGCCCAGTCGGCGGTATGCACCCCCGGCGCACCGTCGAGCGCGGCGACCTCCAGTCCGCTGTCATCGGCGAGCGCGGGCAGCCCCGTCGCCCGCGCTGCCGCGCGCGCCTTGAGCAGCGCGTTTCCCCGGAAATCCGTCTCGGTTTCCTCGGGCACGGCCAGGTCGTGATCCGCCGCGCCGGTCACCGAAATTCCGAAGGGGCCGAGCAGATCCGCGATTTCCTCGAGCTTGCCGGTATTGTGGGTCGCCACCAGCAGCCGGTCCTCGCGAAAGCGCCGGCTCACAGCGCGGCCTTCTGCGCCGCGACGAGCCCTTGCGTCGCCGCCTCGGCCCCATCGAGCAGCGCCTCCATCTGCGCGCGCGAGAAGCTTGCACCCTCGGCCGACATCTGCACCTCGATCAGCCGCCCGCGCCCGGTGAGCACGAAATTGCCGTCGGCGCCGGCCTCGCTGTCCTCGGCATAGTCGAGATCGATCACCGGCTGGCCGGCATAGATGCCGCAGCTTACCGCGGCGACATGGTCGGTAATGGGGTCGCTGGCGATGTCGCCGGCCTTGAGCAGCTTGTCCACCGCCAGCCGCAGCGCCACCCAGCCGCCCGTTATGGCCGCGCATCGGGTGCCGCCATCCGCGTTGAGCACGTCGCAATCGATGGTGATCTGGCGCTCGCCCAGCGCCGAGCGGTCGATCCCCGCGCGCAGGGACCGTCCGATCAGCCGCTGGATCTCGACAGTGCGCCCGGTCTGCTTGCCCGAGGCTGCCTCGCGGCGGTTGCGCGTCGTCGTGGCACGGGGCAGCATCCCGTATTCCGCCGTCACCCAGCCGAGCCCGGTATTGCGCAGGAAGGGCGGGGTGCGATCCTCGATCGAGGCCGAGCACAGAACCTCTGTCTCGCCCATGCGGATCACGCAGGAGCCCTCGGCGTGGCGCATTGCGCCGGTTTCGATTGAAATCGGGCGGATATCGCCTAGGTTACGGCCCGAGGGGCGCATCGCGTTTCCTTTCCGTGATTTCCCGCCAGATAGTGTCGGCGCGGGGCGCGATGCAACCCCGATCGGGAATATGGCAGGTGAGCGCGATGGCGCGACACGACGATCACGTGCGACCGCCGGGCGAGGGGCCGAGCCTGCTCGCCGAACTCAACGATCGCTCGCGCGAGGTGTTCCGCCGCGTGGTCGAGAGCTACCTCGAATCGGGCGATCCGGTCGGCTCGCGCACGCTGACCCGCGAGATGAGCGAAAAGGTCTCCGCGGCGACGATCCGCAACGTGATGCAGGATCTCGAATATCTCGGCCTGCTCGACAGTCCGCATATCTCCGCGGGCCGGGTCCCGACCAATCTGGGGCTGCGGCTCTTCGTGGACGGGCTGCTCGACATCGCGCCGGTCAACGCCGCCGATCGCGAGGCGCTCGACGCCACTCTCGGCAGCAACGAGCGCGATGTCTCGTCCCTGCTCGACCAGGTCGGCTCGGCCCTGTCAGGGATCACGCACGGTGCCAGTCTGGTGCTTGCGCCCAAGCACGAGGCGCCGATCGAGCATATCGAGTTCGTCAGCCTCGCCCCGGGGCGGGCGCTCGTGGTGCTGGTCTTCGGCGACGGCCATGTCGAGAACCGCGTCTTCGAGCCGCCGCCGGGCCAGACCCCGTCGGCGATGCGCGAGGCGGCGAACTTCCTCAATGCGATGGCCGCCGGGCTGACGCTTTCGGAGCTGCGCACGCGCATCAAGAGCGAGATCAGCCGCCGCCGCCAGGAGATCGACGCGCTGGCGCACCAGCTCGTCGAGCGCGGCCTCGCGGTTTGGGAGAACGAGGGCGAGCCGCATGAGCGGCTCATCGTGCGCGGGCGTGCGAACCTGCTCGAGGAAGCCGGCGAGCCCGAGGAACTCGAACGCATCCGTCGGCTCTTCGACGATCTCGAGCGCAAGCGCGATATCACCGAGTTTCTCGAACTCACGGAGACGGGCGAGGGGGTGCGGATCTTCATCGGTGCCGAGAACAAGCTTTTTTCGCTGACGGGTTCCTCTCTGGTGGTGTCTCCGTATATGAACGCGGATCGCAGGATCGTCGGCGCGGTCGGCGTGATCGGGCCCACGCGGCTCAATTACGGCCGTATCGTGCCCATCGTGGATTACACGGCGCAACTGGTCGGGCGAATGCTCTCCGACCGGGGCAAGGGGTAGAGATGACGGAAGCCAGGAAACACCAGATCGATCAGTCCACCGAGACCGAGCAGGGCGCGGAAGGCCCCGAGGTCGAGCCGGGTGCCGCTGCGGCCGATCCCGAGATCGCCGCGGAACTCGCCGCGCTGCAGACCGAGCGCGAGGAGCTTCAGGACCGGCTGATGCGCGCGCTCGCCGATGCCGAGAATGCGCGAAAGCGCGCCGACAAGGACCGCCGCGATGCGGAAACCTATGGTGGAACCCGGATCGTGCGCGACATGCTGCCCGTCTATGACAGCCTTCAGCGTGCGCTCTCGGCCGCACAGGGCGCCGAGGGCGGCGGCGACAGCGCCGTGACCGAGGGCATCGAGCTGACGCTGCGCGAGCTCGTCAAGATTCTCGAGCGCCACGGTGTCACCCGCATCGCCCCCGCCGCGGGCGACCCGTTCGATCCGCAGCACCACGAGGCGATGTTCGAGGTCAGCGTCCCCGACATTGCGGCGGGCAATGTCATCCAGGTGATGGCGGAGGGTTTCATGCTGCATGACCGGCTGCTGCGGCCCGCGCAGGTCGGCGTCTCCTCGACCCCGTCGAGCTGAGGCACGGCTTTGCGCAGCGCGATCGTCGCCGCGCCATGGGGCTGAGCCGGCCCTCCCTGCTCCTGCTGCGGCCGGGCTATCGCTTCGCGCGTTCACTGTCGCCGGTGGGCCTGTTGCTGGGCACGCTGTTCTTCGCCGCCTCGCTCACGCCGAGCCTGATCCCGCGCGGGCTGGTCGTGCAGGGGCTGCTTTCGGGGCTGTCGCTCGCGGCGGGATACGGCATCGGAGTCGGGCTGCGCTGGCTATGGGGTTATCTCGAGATCAGGCGCGTGCCGCAGACGCGCTGGACGTTGATCGCGAAGCTCGCGGCGGCGGTGATCTGCGCGGGGATCGCCGCTATCGCGCTGTGGCAGGCCTCGGAGGCGCAGAACTCGATCCGGCGGCTGATGGAGATGGAGCCCGTCGAGACGGCGCGCCCCTTCAGCGTCGCCGCCATCGCCGCGGCGGTGTTTCTTGCGCTCACGCTGCTGGCGCGGCTCTTTGCGCTACTCACCCGCGTAACGGCGCGCCGGCTCGATCGCCGGGTTCCGCGACGCGTCGCCAATCTGGTTGCGGTGACGCTCGTGGCCGCGCTGTTCTGGGCGGTCGGCAATGGTGTGCTGGTCGAGGCGGGGTTCCGTGCCGCCGATTCGACCTATCGCCAGCTCGACCGCCTGCTGCCCGATGACATGCCGCCCCCTGCGGACCCGCGCAAGAGCGGCAGCGCCGAGTCGCTGCTCGTCTGGGAGGAGCTCGGCCGCACCGGCCGCGACATGGTCGCCGCCGGGCCGAGCGCGCAGGACATCGCCGATTTCACCGGCAATGACGATGCGCAGGAGCCGCTGCGCGTCTATGTCGGGCTCAATGCGGAAGAGTCGGCCGAGGATCGCGCCGCGCTCGCGCTTGCGGAGCTCGAGCGCATCGGCGCCTTCGAGCGATCGGTCCTGCTGATCAACATCCCCACGGGCACGGGCTGGGTCGATCCCAAGGCGCAGATGCCCGTCGAATACCTGCATCACGGCGATATCGCCACGGTCTCGATGCAGTATTCCTATCTCGCGAGCTGGCTGGCGCTGCTGGTCGATCCCGATTACGGGGCCGAGTCGGCGCGCGCGCTCTTCGATGCCGTCTACGAGCGCTGGCGCCAGACGCCGCCGGATCACCGCCCCGAACTCTACCTGCACGGGCTCAGCCTCGGCGCGATGAACTCGGATCTCTCGGCCGATCTGTTCCAGGTGATCCGCGATCCCTTCGACGGCGCGTTCTGGGCAGGGCCGCCCTTCACCGCGCGCAGCTGGTCGCAGCTCACCGCCCGGCGCGCGCCGGGCTCGCCCGCCTGGCTGCCGCGCTTTCGCGATGGGGCGGTGGTGCGGTTCACGGCACAGGAAAACCATCTCGGGGATTTCGAGACGGAATGGGGTCCGCCGCGCATCGCCTTCCTGCAATACAGCTCCGATCCGATCACCTTCTTCGAGCCGCAGAGCTTCTATCGGAGACCGGAGTGGATGGAGGCGCCGCGCGGGCCCGATGTCTCGCCGCGCTTCGAGTGGTATCCCGTCGTCACCTTCCTGCAGCTCACCCTCGACATGATGACGGCGACGACGACCCCGATGGGATACGGCCATGTCTTCGCGCCGGCGCATTACATCGATGGCTGGGTCGGCGTGACCGAGCCGGAGGGCTGGGACGAGGCCGCGCTCGCCCGGCTCGAGGCGATGCTCACCGCGGAATTCGCCGATCAGGACTGATCGCGCGCGAGGTCCCTGAGCTCATAGACCAGATCGAGCGCCGCGCGCGGGCTGAGCGCATCGGCGTCGAGCTGCGCGAGCCGATCGCGCAGCGGCGCGTCGGGGTCCGGCGCAGGCGCCGCGGCAGGTGCCGAGAACAGCGGCAGGTCGTCGACGAGCATCTGCCGCTCATGCGCGCGCTCGCCCGACTCCAGCGCCTCCAGCACCACCCGCGCGCGCTCGACGACCGAATCGGGAAGCCCCGCGAGCCGCGCGACCTGCACGCCGTAGGAGCGATCCGCCGCGCCGGGGCGGACCTCGTGCAGGAAGATGACCTCGCCCTCCCATTCGCGCACCGCGACGGTGGCGTTCTCGACCCCGTCGAGCTTGCCGGCGAGCGCCGTGAGCTCGTGGTAATGCGTGGCGAACAGCGCGCGGCAGCGATTGACGGCGTGCAGATGCTCGAGCGTCGCCCAGGCGATCGAGAGGCCGTCCCAGGTCGCGGTGCCGCGGCCGATCTCGTCGAGGATCACGAGGGCGCGCTCATCCGCCTGGTTGAGGATCGCGGCCGTCTCGACCATCTCGACCATGAAGGTGGACCGCCCCCGCGCCAGATCGTCCGCCGCGCCGACGCGGCTGAAGAGCTGGCTGACCAGCCCGATGCGCGCGCGCCGCGCGGGCACGTACGCGCCCGCCTGCGCGAGCAGCGCGATAAGCGCGTTCTGGCGCAGGAAGGTCGATTTTCCGGCCATGTTCGGCCCCGTCACCAGCCGGATCGCCGCGCCCGCGCCGTCGGGGCCGAGGCTGCAGTCATTGGCGACGAAGCTCGCCCCTTCGCCGCGCAGCGCCCGCTCGACGACCGGGTGGCGCCCCGCCTCGATCTCGAGGGCGCGCCCATCCGTGATCTCGGGCGCGCACCAGTCCTCCTCCGCGGCGAGGGTGGCGAAGGCGGCGGCGAGGTCGAGTTCGGCCAGGCCCCGCGCCGCCGCCGCGACGGCCTCGGTGCCATCGAGCACGGCGCTGCGCAGCTCCTCGAAGATCCGCCGCTCGATCTCGAGCGCATGGCCGCCGGCATTCAGGATCCGGGTTTCGAGCTGCGACAGTTCCGTTGTCGTGAAGCGCAGCTGATTGGCCGTGGTCTGGCGGTGGATGAAGGTTTCCGAGAGCGGCGGGTTCAGCATCCGCTCGCCATGCGTCGCGGTGGTTTCGACGAAATAGCCGAGCACGTTGTTATGCTTGATCTTGAGTGAGTTGATCCCGGTCAACTCCACATATTGCGCCTGCATCCCGGCGATCACGCCGCGGCCCTCGTCGCGCAGCTTGCGCGCGGCGTCGAGATCGGCGTCGTGGCCCGGCGCGATCACCCCACCGTCGCGCAGGAGCGGCGCCGGCTCCGCCACGAGCGCCTCCCGCAGCATCCCGGCGAGCGCACCGTGGCCGGCGAGCGCCGTCGCGGCCTCGCTCAGCCGGTCCGGCAGCTCGGCATCCGCAAGCATCGCCGCGATCGCCCCGGCGCGGTCCAGCCCGTCGCGGATCGCGGCCAGATCGCGCGGCCCGCCGCGCTCCAGCGCCAGCCGCGACAGGGCGCGGTCCATGTCGGGCACCCGGCGCAGGCTCTCGCGCAGCGCCTCGCGCAGCGGCGCATCCGCCGCGAGATGGCCCACCGCGGCGAGGCGCGCGGCGATCTCGGCGCGTTCGCAGGCGGGGCTCGCGAGCCGGCGCTCGATCAGCCGGCCGCCCGCCGCCGTCACGCTGCGATCGACCACCGACAGCAGCGACCCCTCGCGCCCGCCCGACAGGCTCTGCGTGATCTCCAGATTGCGCCGCGTGGCCGCATCGATGCGCATCACCGCGCCTGCCGCCTCGCGCACCGGCGAGCGCAGCAGCGGCATCCGCCCGCGCTGCGTCAGCTCGAGGTAATCGGCAAGCGCCCCCATGGCGGCGATTTCGGCGCGCTCGAACGCGCCGAAGCCCGCGAGCGTGCTCACCTTGTAGAGCGCGCAGAGCCGCCGCTCGCCCGCCGCGCTGTCGAAACTCGCCCGCGCCAGCGGGGTGAGTGCGGCGCCCACCTCTTCGGCGACCGCGCGGCGCTGCGCCTCCTCGGGCTCGGGCACCAGCAGCTCGCGCGGCGTCAGCCGGGCGAGCTCGGCCCCGAGCGCGTCGGGCGGGCAGGGCATCACCCGCAACGCCCCCGTCGAGATATCCACCCAGGCCAGCGCGCCCGCCCCGCGCAGCTCGGCGAAGGCGGCGAGGAAATTGTGCCGCCGCGCCTCCAGAAGGCTCTCCTCGGTGAGCGTGCC
>SLQD01000020.1 GCA_007131685.1 Paracoccaceae bacterium
CCGGGCGCCGGATGCGCATGTCCGACAATCGAGAAGTCCTGGATCGTCAGTCGGATGGGCCCATCGGCCAAGCGCGACCGTCCGATCGGCGTGAGCCCGCGCCTCGTTCGGGCGCAGGGAGCGGGATTTGCGAACGCGCCGCCGCCATGCATTGCAGTGCGACGCACGCGGCCCGCGGCGTGGCGCCAAACCACCGCGGCGTGCCGCAGCCCAGCGCCGCGCGGCAAGCGGTCAGAAGCTTCCGAACAGCGTGCCGAGGGTGATCAGCAGGATCAGCGCGAGGATCGGGATCACCACGGCGACCACCGCGATGTCGCGATAAGCCTCGCGGTGCGTTAGCCCGCAGATCGTCAGAAGCGTGATCACCGCGCCGTTATGCGGCAGCGCGTCCAGCCCGCCCGTCGCCACCGCCGTCACCCGATGCAGGAGCGCGGGCGCGATGCCCGCCTCCTGGCCCATCTGCAGGTAGGTGTCGCCCAGCGTGGAGAGCGCGATGCTCATCCCGCCCGAGGCCGAACCGGTCATCCCGGCCAGAAGGCTCGTGCCGATGGCGAGCGAGATCAACGGGTTGTCGCCGCCCGCCGTCACGACCCAGTCGCGGATCATGGTGAAGGCCGACAGCGACGCGATCACCGCCCCGAAACCCACGAGGCTCGCGGTGTTGAAGATCGGCTTGAGCGAGTCCGCGGCGCCGCGATCAAGCGTGTCGCCCAGGATCGCGCGCAGCCGGGCGAGGTTGAGCAGCACCAGCGCGACCGAGGAGAGCGTCAGCGCCGCGATGATCGACCACACCCCGCGCAGCGAGTCCACATCGGTCTCGCCGTATTCGGGCCGCGCCAGGTAGGCGGTATCGAGCGCCGGGATGATGAAGAAGGTGAAGGCGAGGTTGAGCACGATCACCAGCCCCAGCGGCAGCGCCGCGACGACCAGCGACGGCGGGTCGCCCATTGCCTCGGCTTCGGGTGCTTCATCGTCATGGTCGCCGTAGCCGGGGCCGAGCATCCGTGCCCGCCGCTCCAGCCAGAGCCAGCCGAGCAGCAGCATCGCCGCCCCGGTCAGGATTCCGAGCCCGGGCGCGGCATAGGGCGTGGTGCCGAAATAGGGCATCGGGATCGCGTTCTGAATGGCCGGCGTGCCCGGCAGCGCGGTCATGGTGAAGGTGAACGCCCCCAGCGCGATCGCCGCCGGGATCAGCACCTTGGGCAGCTCCGCCTTGCGAAACAGCGCCGCGGCGATGGGGTAGACCGCGAAGGCGACCACGAAGAGCGACACGCCGCCATAGGTCATCACCGCGCAGCACAGGATCACCGCCAGGATCGCCCGCGCCGCCCCGAGCCTGTGGATGATCCCGTCGGCCAGAACCCGTGCGCTGCCCGACGCCTCCATCAGCTTGCCGAACACCGCGCCGAGAAGGAACAGCGGGAAATACTGCACGATGAAGCCGCCCGTCGCCGTCATGAAGACCTGAGTGTAGCTGGCCAGCACCGGTCCGCCCTCCGAGGCGGTGACGGCAAAAAGCGCCAGGGCCGGCGCGAGCAGCAGCAGGCTGACCCCGCGATAGGCCAGATACATAAGTGCGCCGAGCGCAAGGATGATGACGGCGATCCCGGTCATGTCACGCCCCCGGGTGCGCCGTGATGCCCGGATCGTCGAACCACGCATCGAGATCGAGCGTCGAGCGCTCACCGATCGCGTCGAAGTGCTCCGCGAGCCAGGCATCGGCCCAGCCCCGACCCCGCTCGAACAACTGGTTCAGATAACCCCATTCGGCGTTCGACTTGCTCGAGGCGGAGAGATCCTGAACCTCGGCGTCGGCATGGACGAGGTGCAGATAGGTCCGGCCGGTCGGGCCGAGATCGAGCTGCTTGCCGTCGATCATCTGCTGCATCAGGTGGATGGCGCGCAGCTCCTTGACCAGCGAGGTGTTGAAGCTGATCTCGTTGACCCGGTTGATGATCTCGCGCGCGCTGCGCGGGGTGTCGTGGCGCACGACGGGGTTGATCTGCACGATCATGATGTCGGCGCTGGCCTCGCTGGTGACCAGCGGCATAAGCGCCGGATTGCCGCTGTAGCCGCCATCCCAGTAATCCTCGCCGTCGATTTCCACCGCGCGACTGATCTGCGGCAGGCAGGCCGAGGCCATGACCGCATCCGCCGTGACCGCCCCGCGCGAGAAGATCCGCGCTCGCCCGGTGCGCACATGGGTCGCGGTGACATGCACGGCGATGTCGCGGCAGTTGTTGACATTGTCGAAATCGACCTGCCCCTCGAGGATGCCGCGCAGCGGATCGATGCCCAGCGGGTTGAGATCATAGGGCGAAAAAAGGCGGCTGACGCCTTCCATGAAGAGATAGCCGGGCGACAGATCGAGGCTGTAGTTGCCGACCGCGCGATCCCACGGGCTGCGCTGGATCGGCGAGAACCGCGCCGCGTCGCTGACCGCCTTCCAGAAATCGCGCAAGGCCGTGCGCGCCCCGTCGCGTCCGCCCCGCTCATGGCCGTCCGCGAGGACCACGGCATTCATCGCCCCCGCGCTGGTGCCGCTGATATCGGCGATCGTCAGGCGATCATCCTCCATGAGGCGGTCGAGCACACCCCAGGTGAGCGCCCCGTGCGACCCGCCGCCCTGCAGGGCAAGGTTGATCGGCTTGCCGCGTGATGTCTTTGCCATGTGTGCCTGCCTTTTTGCTGCACCGCAGCATAGGCGCCCCGCCAGGCAAGGTCAACGCGATGCGCCAAGCGCGCGACAAGAGCCGCAGGGCGCGTGCGCCTGGGCGATGACCAGCATTTTCACCGGCGACGAGGCCGGCGAAATCCGCGTGACTGTCAGCGGCCCGGTGCGGCAACGGCGGCATCATGGCCGAGCGCGATCCCCTTATCGACCCCGCGCAGCGTCACATCCTTTGCGCAGGTCGCTCGCGGATGACGGGGGCCAGCATCTTCGGCGCCGCCGTCGGCCCGCTCCGCAAACGGGGGCATCCGCGCGAGACGCGCCGGGAAACGCCGAGCGATCTCCCCCGGCCTCATCGCCGCTGCCACGAGGTCGGCGCGTTTTCCTGCCAGCCCGCGCGGTGCAGGAGCGGCGTATCGTCCTGAAACGCGGGGTGACCGAGGCAGAGCCAGGCCGCAAACTCCCAGCCCTTCGGCACCTCGAGAAGCGCCTCCATCGCATCCGGATCGAGGATCGAGACCATGCCCAGGCCAAGATTCTCCGCCCGGGCCGCGAGCCACAGCGTGTGGATCGCCATGGCGGTGGACTGGCGCAGGGTTTCGGGCATCGTCTGCCGGCCGAGCCCGTGGCCTTCGGGCGGGGCGGTTTCGGTAAAGACGGCAAGCTGCACGGGTGCGCAGTCGAGCCCGGCGAGCTTGAGCTTGCGGTAGGCGTCCGCCTGTGCGCCCTCGTAGAGTGCCGCGGCGCGGTCATTCGACGCCATGAAGTTCTCGCGCACCGTGGCACGCAACTCGGGCGTATCGATCCTGAGCACCCGCCACGGGCGCGAATTGCCGACCGACGGGGCCAGCGCCATCGCGGCTTGCAGCCTTGTCAGGGCCCGTTCGTCGACCGGATCGGTGCTGAAATGGCGCACGTCGCGGCGCCATTTCAGCACCTCCCACAGCGCGGCGCGATGGCCTGGCTCGAATTGCACTGCCGTATTCCCTCGCAGATGATCCGCTCGCGATCCCGGCAAGACCTATCCGGGTGGTCTGCCATGTTCAAAACCTTTCCGTCCTGTTCCCTGCCGACGCCAGGCTGGCGATGCGGCCTCCGAAGTGGCCGGTGTTCCGGGACGGTCGACCAGCAAGGGCCGGCTGCGGGGTCATGCTTCGCCCGCGCCCGCAAGGGCGCGCAGGCAAGGCCGTGCCCTCCGACAGGTTTGACCGGGGCCTGCGTTTCGGGCAACGCTCAAGCGCAGCTTGACCTCGGCCGGACCCCGCGGGACGGGGCTTTGGCCGCCTGTGCGCGGGGACCGCATGCCGACCGGCCTTCATCATGTTACCGCGATCACGGCGCGCGTTCAGGCCAATGTGGATTTCTACGCGGGCTTTCTGGGCCTGCGGCTCGTCAAGCAGACCGCCGGTTTCGCCGATGGCGAGCAGCTGCATCTGTTCTATGGCGACGCGGCCGGCAGCCCCGGCAGTATCGTGAGCTTTCTCGTGTGGGAGGCTGGCGCGCGCGGGCGCACCGGTCACGGCCAGCCCTTCGAGATCGCGCTCGCCGTGCCGCCCGCCGGAATCGGGGAATGGCTCGCGCGCGCCCTTGCGGCGCAGGTCCCCGCCGAGGGGCCCGCGCGCGAATTCGGCGAGCCGGTGCTGCGGCTCAGGGACCCGGACGGGATCATCGTCAAGCTCGTGGGAGCCGCGCTGCCCGCCGCGGCGCCTTTGCCCGATCCGGTCGCGCCGAAACGGCTGCGCGCCGTCACCCTGCTCAGCGCCGAGGCGGAGGCGAGTGCCGCCTTCCTCGCCGGCTTCGGCTACCGCGACGGCCCGCGCGAGGGCGCGATCCGGCGCATGGTGTCGGACACCGACGCGATCGACCTGCGTGATGCGCGCGGCTACGTCCCGGCGCTGCCCGGAACCGGGATGATCGATCATGTCGCGTTTCGCGCCGAGGATGCAGGCGCGGTGCGCGCGATGCGCCGCGCGCTCGACGGGGCCGCCGATCTGACCGGGATCCACGACCGGCGTTACTTCCTCTCGCTCTATGTCCGGGACCCGGGCGGGCTGCTGATCGAATACGCCACGGATGCGCCGGGTTTCGCCGTCGACGAGCCGCCGGACCGGCTGGGCGAGCGGCTTCTCGTCCCGGCTCACGACACCGGCCGCGCCGAGGATCTGCGGGTGATGCTGCCGCAATTCGCCCGCCCCGGCGAAGCGCGGATGCCGATGCGGGATCTTCCGTTCATCCACCGCCTGCACCGGCCCGAGGACCCAGACGGCTCGTTCATCGTTCATCTGCACGGGAGCGGCGGCAACGAGGCCGACCTCATGCCCCTCGCCCATCGCATCGCGCCGCGGGCGACACTTCTGGGTGTGCGCGGGCGCGCGACGGACGAGGGGATCAATCGCTGGTTTCGCCGTTTCGACGCCGTGACCTATGATCAGGACGACCTGCGTTCCGAGGCCGCGGCGTTCGCCGGCTTCGTCGACGGCGCGGTGCGCGGCTACGGGCTGGATCCGGGCCGGATGACCTTCCTCGGCTACTCGAACGGCGCGAGTCTGCTCGGCGCGGTGATGCTGCTGCATCCGGGTGTGATCCGGCGCGCGATCCTCCTGCGCGCGGTCGCGGCGCTTGAGCAGCCGCCCGGCCCGGACCTTTCCGCGGCCGAGGTCCTGCTGCTGACCGGCGCGCAGGACCCCTTCGCGCGCTTCGCCCCGGCGCTCGAAGCGGCGCTGCGCAGCGCTGGCGCCGCGCTCGACGTCCGCACACTTGACGCCGGGCACGACCTCGCCGAGGCCGATATCGACGCCGCACGGCCCTGGATCTGAAGCGGGCGGCAGCCGCCCTGCGCCGCGTTTGCCGCGCCCTGCTGCTACTTGCGCCGGTATAGGATCAGCGTGAGCGGGGCCAGCAGGACCGTCAGGGCCACGGGCGCGATCAGGGCGCGGCCGATCTCCGCCGCGGTGACCGTCCCCGCCATCAGCCCGCGCATCGCGGTGGTCATGAGCGAGACCGGATTGACCTCAACGAAGGCGCGCAGCCAGTCCGGCATCGTCGCCGGGTCCACCATGATGTTGGAGGCGAAGGTCACCGGAAACAGGAAGGTGAACCCCAGCGTCATCACCGTCGTCGGCGTGCGCACCAGAAGCCCGAGGACGAGAAAGATCCAGCCCACGCCGAAGCCGATGCCCAGCAGCAGCACGAACGCGCCCGCCACCCCGAGGATCCCCGCCTCGGGCCGGTAGCCGAGCATCAGCCCGATCGCCAGGATGATCATCCCCGCGATCAGGTGGCGAAGGATGTCGCCCACCATAAGCCCCGCGAAGGGCGCCAGCGACCAGACCGGCAGGGTGCGGAAACGGTCAAACAGACCCTTCTGGAAGTCCGTCGACAGGCCCATGCCCGAATAGACCGCGTTGAACACCACCGTCTGCACCAGAATCCCTGGCAGGAAGAATTGCAGATAGTCGTCCGGCGAACCCGCCAGCGCACCGCCGAAGACGAAGGTGAACAGCAGCGTGAACATGATCGGCGTCATCACCAGATCGAACAACTGCTCGGGCACGTGGCGAAACTTAAGCACCGCGCGCCAGCCGAAGACCAGCGCGTTCGACAATCCAGACGGGGGTGCGGGCCGCTCCATCCGCTTGAGCGATGCGATGTCCGTCATTGTGCGGCCTCCTCTGCGGGCGCGTCCGAGCCCCCGGTCAGCGCGAAGAACACCTCGTCAAGGGTCGGCGTGCCCATCGAGAAATCGGCAAGCCCGATGCCGGCGGCGATCAATTCGCTCAGCGCCGCGTTCGCCGCCTCGGGCGATCCCGCCATCACCGAGAGCACCGCGCCCTCCGCCCCGCGCTGCACGCCCGCCCCGAGCCGCGCGGCCAGCATCCCCGCCGCCCGCTCGAGCTCGGCGGCATCCGCGAGTGTGACATGCAGGAAGCCCGAGCCCGTGGCCGCCTTGAGCTCGCGGCTGGTGCCCTCGGCGATCTTGCGGCCATGGTCGATCACGGCGATGCGCGCGGCAAGCTGGTCGGCCTCCTCGAGATACTGCGTCGTCAGCAGGATCGTCACACCGGAGGCCGCAAGCCGGCGGATCAGCCGCCAAACCTTCTGGCGCGCGGACGGGTCGAGGCCGGTGGTGGGTTCGTCGAGAAACAGCACCCCTGGTGTCACGATCAGCGAGGCCGCGATGTCGAGCCTGCGGCGCATCCCGCCGGAGTAGTCCTGCACCTGCCGGTTCGCGGCATCCGCGAGGTCGAACGCCGCGAGCAGATCGGCGGCGCGCTCGCGCGCCGCGCGCCGGCCGAAGCCCCAGAGCCGCGACAGCATGATCAGGTTCTCGCGCCCGGTCAGATCCTCGTCGAGCGAGGCGAACTGACCCGTCATCGCGATGGCCCCGCGCACCGCGTGCGGCGCGCGGCGCAGATCGTGGCCCATCACCGTCGCCTCGCCCGCATCGGGTTCCAGAAGCGTCGCGAGCATGCGCAGCAGCGTCGTCTTGCCTGCACCGTTCGGGCCCAGGATCGCGAAGATCATGCCGCGCGGCACGTCGAGGTCGATCCCCGCGACCGCCTGCGTGGCGCCGAAGCTGCGCGCAAGGCCGCGCACCCGGATCGCCGGGTCGTCGGGTGCAAGGGTCGAGGGGCCGTCCTTCATCTGCGCGCTTCCGGGTTGCAACGGGGTGGCGATCCGTCGTGGTCATGCCCGCGCCCCGGGCAGCCCGGGCGCGCCGACGCCGCACGCCGCCACCCGAGGCCCCCGCGACCCTGACAGACCCGCGCCGTACCATGGCAAACGACTCGCCGGGTAACAATCGCCGCCGGGCAGTATACCCGCAATCTTTCCCGTCCAGCAGATCCTGCATCCGGGCACGGCCCCCCGGCCGCGCGCTGCGCTTCGGACAATCAAGGTTCGCCTGCGGCGGCACCGGATCATCCGAGGCCCGATGGGCTTGCTCCGCCCGCGGCTTCGGGTCACCTTGGCCGCGATCGATGCGCAGGTTTCAGTGAATGCGGGCGCGCCGATGTCATGGGGCACGAGCGCCGGGCAGGGCGGAAGGGGATGCGCGGATGCGAAGATTGATCGACCCGACCGCGCTCGTGTTTGCCGCGATCGTGCTCGTGATCGCGGCGTGGATCGGCAGCGGCATGCTGTTTCGCGCGCCGCCGCAGGCGCCGGAGCCCGCGGCCGAGCGGGTGCCGGGCGTCGCCGCGAGCTGGAGCGAGGCCGAGGAGATCACGCTGGAGCTGGTGCTCTACGGCGATGTCGAGCCGGTCCAGGTCTCCATCCTGCGCGCGCGCGTGGACGGGATCGTCGAGGAGATCGCCGCGCAGGGGAGCCGCGTATCGCGCGGCGATGTGGTCGGGCAGCTCTCGGCGGATGACCGCGAGGCGCGGCTGGCGCGCTCCGAGGCGCAGCTCGCCTCGGCCAATCGCGACTATGACGCCGCCCGCCGGCTCGCGGATCGCGGCGTGGGGGCCGAGGCCGACGCACAGGCGCGGCTCGCCGAGCTGGAGGCCGCGCGCGCCGAGCTGCGCGCCATCGAGCTCGAGATCGCCAACACCGAGCTGCGCGCGCCCATCGACGGCATCGTCAACGAGGTCATCGCCGATATCGGCAGTTATGTCGGCATCGGCGGCGAGGTGCTGCAGGTGGTGGACAACGACCCGCTGATCGCGGCAGTGCAGGTGCAGCAGACCGCCATCCAGGGGGTGCGCACGGGCATGCCGGCCGAGGTGCGCTTCATCGGCGGCGGCACGCGCGCGGGCGAGGTGCGCTTCGTCTCGGCGGTGGCGGATGCGGCGACGCGCACCTTCCGGGTCGAGGTGCAGATCGACAACAGCGACGGCGAATTGCCCTCGGGACTGAGCGCCGAGGTCGTTCTGCCGGTCGAGACCGTCGCCGCGCACCGGGTCTCGCCGGCGCTGGCGCGGCTCGATGAGCAGGGGCGGCTGGGCCTGCATCTGGTGGATGACGCGGACCGGATCGCCTTCGTGCCCGTCGAGGTGGTGCGCGCGCGCGGCGACGGCGTCTGGGTCAGCGGCCTGCCGGAGCGCGCCCGGATCGTCACCATCAGCCAGGGCGGCCTCTCGCCCGGTCAGAGGGTCGATGTCAGCGAAACGCCGCCCGAGTATCTGCGCGAGGATCCGGGCGACGCCGACGGCGCCGGCGAGTCCGCCCCGGCGGAGGGCGATTGATGCACGCGCTCATCAGTGCAGCCTTCAGCCGGGTGCGCATGATGCTGCTGGTGCTGGTGCTGACGCTGCTGTCGGGCGCCTACGCCTATGTGAC
>SLQD01000066.1 GCA_007131685.1 Paracoccaceae bacterium
CGCAGGCCGAGACGGATCCGGACGCGATCGAGGGCGGTCCCGAAGCCGAGCCCGACGCCGAGCCCGCGCCGGCGGCGGCATCCGAGACGCCGGCCGAGGCCGGGCCGGAGATGCCGGCTTCCGATCAAGTGGCGCCCGATGCGGCCGGGACGCCCGCAGCCACGGATGGGCAGGCGGCGCCCGCGCCGGACGCCGATGCCGCCGACATCGAGGTGTTCTACACCTTCACCTGGGCGCCGCGCCGCTCGGAGCCCGCGCGCGGCAAGGCGCGCGGCAAGCCGCAGGGCAAGCCCGCCAGGAAACCCCGCGCCAAGCCCGACGGCGAGGCCAAGCCGCGTTCCGCCGCCGGCCCGCGCGGCAAGCAGGACCGGATCGACCCCGACAACCCCTTCGCGCAGGCTCTGATGGGGCTGCGCGAGCGCAAGTGACCGTGACCGGTTCGCGCGCAACGATCCGGCTCGACAAATGGCTCTGGCAGGCGCGATTCTTCAAGACGCGCGGCCTCGCGAGCCGGATGGTCAGCAGCGGGCGCGTGCGCGTCAATTCCGAGCGGGCCACCAAGCCGGCATGCCCGGTCGGCGCCGGCGATACACTGACCTTCGCGCAGGGCGGGGCGGTGCGCGTGGTGCGTATCGTCGCGCTCGGCGCCCGGCGCGGACCGGCGGCCGAGGCCCGCGCGCTCTATGACGATCTCGATCCCGACCCGCCGGCGCGCGACCCGGCCGAACCGGCCCCGCGTGCGGGCGGGCGGCCCTCCGGCAAGGCACGGCGACAATTCGACCGTGACAGCGCGCGGTGGCTTGATCCTCCGGAAACGGCAGACTAGTTGACACGGGCCGAGGGAATCGAGGGGCCGAGCATGACCTATGTGGTGACCGACAACTGTATTGCCTGCAAATACACCGATTGCGTCGAGGTTTGCCCGGTGGATTGCTTCTACGAAGGCGAGACGATGCTGGTCATCCATCCCGATGAATGCATCGATTGCGGTGTCTGCGAGCCCGAATGCCCCATCGACGCGATCCGGCCCGACACCGAGCCGGACATGGAGAAATGGGTCGAGTTCAACCGCAAGTATTCCGAGGTCTGGCCTGTCATCGTGACCAAGAAGGACCCTCTGCCCGGTGCCGAGGAGCGCGAGGACGAGACCGGCAAGCTTGAGAAATACTTCACCGAAGCACCGGGCGAGGGCGGCTGAGGCGGCGCAGTGACGCTTACGTGACACCGCGGTGACGCCAATCGCTTCCATTCGGGGCGATTCTCTGCTATATGATCAAATGCTGAAAATATGGAACCTGACATGATTCCGCGGGGCATTGGTCCTGCGGCATGTTTTTTGGCGCGCAGCGGCTTGGTGCGACTGGGGCACCGGGCCGATGCGCGTCCGCGGCGCAAGGAAGTGACCGAATGACCGACAAGAAAAAGGCCGAGTTTCGTCCCGACGATTTCGTGGTGTATCCCGCGCATGGCGTGGGCCGGATCGTCTCCATCGAGGAGCAGGAGATCGCCGGGCTCACCATGGAGCTGTTCGTGATCTCCTTCGAGAAGGACAAGATGACGCTGCGGGTGCCGACGGCGAAGGCCGCCGAGGTGGGGATGCGCTCGCTCTCGACGCCGGACATGGTTTCCAAGGCGCTCGACATGCTCAAGGGCAAGGCGAAGGTCAAGCGCGCGATGTGGTCGCGCCGGGCGCAGGAATACGAGCAGAAGATCAATTCGGGCGATCTGCTCTCGATCGCCGAGGTGGTGCGCGACCTGCATCGCACCGACGAGCAGCGCGAGCAGAGCTACTCCGAACGCCAGCTCTACGAGGCGGCGCTCGAGCGGCTGACGCGCGAGATCGCGGCGGTGGCGGGCAGCGACGAGGCCAACGCGCAGCGGCAGGTCGACGAGGTGTTGCTCTCGCGGGCAGCCTGAACACGACACCGTACCGAATGTGACCTTGCGGCGTGGCGCGATTCGCGCCGCAAGCCTTTTCCGGGCGCCGCATTCGCGGCGCGCGGGCACCCGGCGGCGCCTCAGCTCGCAAGCGCCAGCAGGGCGGCGAGGGCGGCGATCTCGGCCGTCTGCTGAACCGCGCCGAGCACATCTCCCGTGGCGCCACCGATCCTGGCGCGTGCGAACAGCGCCGTGAGCGCGGCGAGGGCTGCGGCGCAGATGGCGGCGAGGAGCGCGGCCCCGATGCCGGCGGCAAGGGCCGCAATCGCAAGCGCGAGCCCACCGGCGAGCGCGGCGCTGGCGCGAGGCGGGCGGCCGACGCTTCGCGCGAGACCGTCCGCGCGCGCGGGGGGCAGGGCGGCCATCGCCGCCGCCATCGCCGCACGCGACAGTGCCGCCGCCGCGATCAGCGGGCCGAGCACGGCTCCGGCGGCGAACAGTCCCGCCATCAGCGACCAGCGCGTCAGCAGCGACAGCACGAGGGCGATCACGCCGAAGGCGCCGAGCTGGCTGTCCTTCATGATCGCGAGCCGGCGCGCGGGCGCGGCGCCGCCCCAGAACCCGTCCGCACAATCCGCGAGCCCGTCCTCGTGCAGCGCGCCCGTCGCCATGACCAGCACCGTGAGCGCCAGCGCCGCGGCCACGCCCGGCCCCAGCCCGAGCGCGGCCCAGCCCGCGAACCCCGCCGCCGCGCCCACGGCGAGGCCGGCAAGCGGGTACGCCCAGGCCTCTGCGGCGCCCCGGCCCGGCGGAGCGCGCAGCGGCAGGCGGGTGAGAAGCGCGAGGGCCGCGGCGATGTCCCCGAGGCGGATCAAGGGCGCGGATGCCATGATTTTCCTTTCCATCCGGTCGCCGCCGTCGATACGTGAGGGCCGTGTCCGCAGCAATGAGGCAGATCGCATGACCCCGCCCTTCACCAGCCTCGCCGCCTTTCGCGACCGCCTCACGGAACTGCCGGCGCCCGATGCCGCGGCAACGCGCGCGGCCGAGGCGCGTGACGGGGCGCTGACCAAACCGCCGGGGGCGCTGGGGCGGCTCGAGTCGCTGGCGGTCTGGTATGCGGGCTGGCGCGGGGTCGAGCGGCCGCGCCTGGTCACGCCGCAGATCGCGGTCTTTGCCGGCAATCACGGGGTGACGGCGCGGGGCGTTTCGGCCTTTCCCTCGGAGGTCACGGCGCAGATGGTCGCCAATTTCGAGGCCGGCGGCGCGGCGATCAACCAGCTCGCGGCGCTGGCCGGGGCGCGGTTCTCGGTGCACCCGCTCAGCCTCGATGCGCCCACCGCTGATTTCACCGAAGCGCCGGCAATGCCCGAGGCGGAGTTTACCGCCGCGCTCGCGGCGGGCTGGGCGGCCGTGGCGCCGGATGCGGATCTGCTCGTGGTGGGCGAGATGGGGATCGGCAACACCACGTCGGCGGCGGCACTGGCCGCGGCGCTGCATGGCGGGCGCGCGGCGGACTGGGTCGGCGCGGGCACCGGAGTCGCGCAGGAGGGTGTTGCGCGCAAGGCCGAGGTTGTCGCCGCGGCACTCGCCCATCACGGCGCCGCGCTCGACGATCCGCTCGAGGCGCTGCGCCGCGTGGGCGGGCGCGAGCTCGCGGCGATGGCGGGCGCGATCGCCCGTGCCCGGCTGCAGCGCATCCCGGTGATCCTCGACGGTTTCATCTGCACCGCGTCGGCGGCGGCGCTGGAGGCGGCGCGGCCCGGCGCGCTCGATCACGCCGTGGCGGGGCATGTCTCGGCCGAGCCGGGCCATGCGCGGCTGCTCGCGTCGCTGGGCAAGGAGCCGCTCCTCGCGCTGGGGATGCGCCTCGGCGAGGGGACGGGTGCAGCACTCGCGATACAGGTGCTGCGCGGTGCGCTCGAATGCCATTCCGGCATGGCCACTTTCGCCGAGGCGCGGGTGGCGGGCGGCTGAGTCTCAGCCGCGCGCGGCGCGCTTGCCCAGATCGCTTTCCACGGCGGCGCGCAGCTTGTCGAGCGCGCCGGTCACCGCCTTGCCGAGGCTCTCGTCGTTATGGGTCACGGCGATCGGGTTGCGCCCCTCGGGGCGGGCCTCGGCCATGCAGCGCATGTCATCGGGGCCGCCCTTGGGGGCGTTCAGATCGGCGAGATGGATTTCCACGCGCGTCAGATGGCTGGCGACCGGGCGGAGCTTGGCCTGCGCGCGTTCCTGCACGTCTTCGATGACGGCCTCGCGGCCGTCGATATTGTTGTCCGTGTTGACCTGAATCTGCATGTTGCGTGCTCCCAGTTGCCTGCCCGGCGACCTAGGCGCCGCCCGGCCGCCCTGCAACCAGCCTGCCACCGGGCCGGCGGGGTGCCGCCGTCAGCGCGCCGGCGGAAAGAGCGCGCAGAATTCGCGCCATTCGCGCGCGCTCATGCCCGAGCTCTCCTGCGTGATCTGCTCGCCCGCCAGCATCCGGCGCAGGCAGTCGAGCGCCTGTGCCGAAAGCTGCGCCCCGCCCATGCGGTAATCCTCGAAGGCGCGTGTGGCCTCGGGCACCCAGTCGCGCACCAGGGCATGGATCGTCTCGGCATAGGCGCGGATCTCGTACTGCGCATGAGAGTCGGCGCGCAGGCGCAGGAAATGAAACAGGTTGTGCAGATCGGTCTTCCAGTACCACTGGGTGTAGATATTGGCGGGCAGGGTCATGCGGGCGAGTTCGCGGGCAAGGCCCTGCTCGCCGCCGAGGAGCGTCTCGTAGCTGTCATAGGCGCGCGCCGCGTCGGTCTTGAGGATCTCGAGCGCACGCGCCGCCTCCGCCCCCTCGAGCACATCGCCGCGCCCCTGGGCGTTGGTGGTCGACTGCGCGGCGAGATGCTCCGGGGCGGGGATGTAGAATTCGCGGTCGAGCACCGAGTAGCGCGCGGAGTATTCGTTCACGTTCGCGGTTCGGTGACGGATCCATTGCCGCGCCACGAACAGCGGCAGCTTCACGTGCAGCTTGATCTCGCACATCTCGAACGGCGTCGAATGCCAGTGCCGCATGAGATAGCGGATCAGCCCCGCATCGGAGGAGACATGCCGGGTGCCGGCACCGTAGCTCACGCGCGCAGCCTGCACGATCGCGCCATCGTCGCCCATGTAGTCCACCACCCGCACGAAGCCGTGATCCAGCACCGGATGCGCGATGTGGAGCTGCGCCTCCATCCCCGGCGCGGTGGCGCGCAGGGTTTCGCGCGGCGTGGCGCGGACGGCGTCGATTTCGGCCTTTTGTTCGGGCGTGAGCGGCATAGGTTGGTCCCCGGATCGTTTCGGCCGGTGCGAGTCGCCGGCGGGGGAACCCTACAACCGCGAGCCGCGCCCATGCCAGTGGCGCGGCGCAAGGAGGGATGAATGGAAATCCGCTATCTGCACACCATGGTCCGCGCCAAGGATCTCGACAAGACGAAGGCTTTCTTCGAGCTGCTCGGCCTCGAGGAGACGCGCCGCCACGAAAGCGAGCAGGGCCGCTTCACGCTGGTCTTCATGGCGCCGCCGGGCCAGCCCGAATGCCCGGTCGAACTCACCTGGAACTGGGACGGCGACGATGCGCTGCCCGATGACAGCCGCCATTTCGGCCATCTCGCCTACGAGGTCGAGGACATCTACGCCATGTGCGCGCACCTGCAGGAGAACGGCGTGACCATCAACCGCCCGCCGCGCGACGGGCGCATGGCCTTCGTGCGTTCGCCCGACAACATCTCGGTCGAGCTGCTCCAGAAGGGCGATGCGCAGCCCCCGCGCGAGCCCTGGGCGAGCATGGAGAATACCGGGCACTGGTGAGGCGAATTCCGGGTTGCGTCTGCGCGCCGATCGGGGCTATACGCCGCGCGACGCTGCCGTAGCTCAGGGGTAGAGCACTCCCTTGGTAAGGGAGAGGCCGAGAGTTCGAATCTCTCCGGCAGCACCAGGGCCGAGGGCCCGGGCGGCGAATCCGGCCCTTTGCCGCCGCGCGCAGCGCGCGCAGGGCATGATCCGGCCGAAGGCTGAACGATGGTATCGGGAGGCGAAGGCCGGTTCTGCAGGGCAGCTTCTCGCGGTTGTTGGCGCGATCCGCGGGGCCGCCATGCTCGCCGTGCCGGCTGTCGCCGATAGCGAATTCCCGCAGTTCGATCTGGAGCCGCACGCATCCAGCGTCACCGGCACGGTGCGCCGAGACAGCATCGCCGGGACAATCGGTTAGTCCGAATTCGAAACCGGTCATGCCGAGCGCCTGTGGGCGAATTACAGGGTGTCGCCGGGTTCGGGCGCGGCGCCTCGCGTGGGGCCCGCGCTGGGTCTTGACAATGCCGGGCGCCGCGACGCCGGCGTGAAGGCCGGGCTCGAGCGGTTCTGGACGGGTGAGCGAACCACCCGTTTCCTGCTCGCGCAGATCAGCGCGGGCCGTCGCGCCAGCGAAAAAGAACCCGGGTCCCTGCTACACGCTGCACCTGGTCCGGCGCTTTCGCGCGGGCTTGCGCGGCTGCGCCGGCGTTCGCCCGCGGCGCCGCTGCGAGGAACACCGTTCCGCCCGCCTGCGCGACGGGAGCGGGGGCCGCGACTTGAGGGTGGGCGTCGGGTGTCTATCCTTCCCGCAACAATGGAGTGCCCGCCGCGCGGCGGCATCACCCGAGGAGGACCGCATGACGATGACCCGCACCCGCCCTGTCACCACGAGCGCGATCGCGGTTGCGACGGCGCTCGCCGCGACGGCCGCCGCCGCCGACGACTACGAGATCTGGGCGCTCGACCAGGGCACGCATGTCCTGCATATCTTCGATCGCGCGCTCGACGAGATCGCCACCGTCGATCTCGGCGAAGCCGGGGTGCGCGTGCCGCACATGATCGATTTCACCTCGGACGGCGCCTATGCCTTCATCGCCTCCACCGGCTCGCACGACATCACCGTGATCGATGCCGAGACGCGCGAGATCGTGGAGATCTTCGATACCGGCCCGCGCACCCATGCCGCCACCGTCCTGCCCGACGACAGCGCGGTGATCGCCGCCGTGATCGGGGATGCCGACGAATACCGTGACGGCAAGCTCGTGGAGATCACGATCGACGGCGAAGGCGGCTTCGAGATCGGGCGCGAACTGGTGATCGCCGAGGACCCGCTCTTTGACGAGAACGAGGCGCGCTTCAACGACGTTGCCGCCATCTGCCACGAATACTCCGCCGACGGGCGCCATGCCTTCGTCACGCTCGGGCCGGGGCTCGACGATGGCGGGCTCGTCGTCGCCGATACCCAAAGCTTCGAGCTGGTCGCGCTCTGGGGCCCCGAGGAGCTGCAGGTCAATTGCGGCACCGCGCCGACCGTGGATCGCAGCCACATGTTCCTTACCGGCGGCGGCCCGGAGACCGGGGTCTATTACGCGATCGACATGGAAACGCTCGAGATCGTGCATGAGGGCGACAGCCGCGGCAACGACGCGCATGGCATCTGGGCAGTGCCCGACGGCAGCGAGATGTGGCTCGTCAACCGGGTGAGCGACAATGTCGTGCTGATCGATCCCGAGACCTTCGAGATCACCGAGGAGTTCCCCGAGGGCTTCGGCGACACCCCCGACATCATCGCCATGGCCCCGGATTCGAGCCGCGCCTATATCACGCTGCGGGGCCCGAACCCGGTCTCGGCGCCGCATGTGGCCGTGGGCTCGACGCCGGGCTTCTCGGTGGTGGATATCTCCGGGCGCGAGCTCGTGCAGATCGTCCAGCCCGCCGCCGACAATCCCGACAGTGACTTTCACGGCATCGCCACGCGCCCGCTCGCGCAATAGGGCGGCGCCGTCGGGCGCGCAACCCCGCAGCATCAGCGCCGCGGCCCCGGGGCCGCGGCGCGCCGCCAACGCTTTCGCCCCACGAATCCTCGGCTAATATGGCGACGCCGGCCGGAGGCGGCCCGAAGGTCGAGGTGAGGAGCGGATGAGGGAAAAGCACGGTCTCGACGCGACCGATATTCGCATCCTGAGTGCGGTTCAGGCGCATGGCCAGCTCAGCAAGACGCAGCTTGCGCGGATCGTGAACCTTTCGCCGACGCCTTGCTGGGAGCGGCTGACCCGGCTGAAGGCGGCCGGGTTCATTCGCGGCTATCGCGCCGATATCGCGCTCGACCGGATCGCGGATTTCACCCGCGTCGTGGTGACGGTCTCGCTCGCGCAGCACCGCAAGGCCGATTTCGACCGCTTCGAGGCCGCGATCCGTGCGCGCGAGGAGATCACCCGCTGCATCGCGACAGGGGGCGGCATGGACTACGTCATGACCGTGATCGCGCCCAGTCTCGCGGCGTTCCAGGAGCTGATGGATGCGCTGCTCGCCGCCGAGCTCGGGATCGAGCGCTACATGATCTACATCGTCACCCGCGAGGTGAAAGCCGAGGCTCCCAACCTCGCGCGCCTGGCCGCCCGCGCCGGCCGGTGAGCGCGCCGGCCGCAGGGTCTGCAAGGCGGGTGAAATCAGTCCGCCCGGACTGACGCGGCCGCGTTTTCAGTCCGCCCTTCGGGCGCATCCGCTGATAGGAGTCGCCGTGATCGGCATCGCCGGCGAGGGGAGGGGAAGGACCATGAAGCAGGCGCATGATTTCGGATTCGGAACGCAGATCCGCAAATCCCCGTATTTCGACGCGACGCTTCGATGGGGTGCGCAGGGGTTTTCCGTCTACAATCATATGTATATCCCGCGCGATTTCGGCGATCCGGTGCGCAATTTCTGGACCCTCGTCAATGACGCGATCCTGTGCGATGTCGCGGTGGAGCGCCAGGTCGAGATCACCGGGCCGGATGCGGCGCGCTTCACCCAGATGCTGACCCCGCGTGATCTGTCGAAGATGGCGGTCGGGCAGTGCAAATACGTCCTGATCACCAACGCCGAGGGCGGCATCCTGAACGATCCGGTGCTGCTCAGGCTGGGCGAGACCCATTTCTGGCTGTCGCTCGCCGACAGCGACATCCTGCTGTGGGCGCAGGGCGTTGCGGTGCATTCGGGGCTCGATGTCACGATCCGCGAGCCGGATGTCTC
>SLQD01000006.1 GCA_007131685.1 Paracoccaceae bacterium
GCGGGCGGCCAAGCTTCCCAAGCCATCGAGGACAGCCGGCATGACAGCCATACCCGCGTCGCCTGCACCACGGCAGCTTCTCACTACCTGTAGCGCTGAGAAAAGGGGTAAGGCGGCATGACCCCCGCGCGCCCATACACCCCGGCCCGGCTGGCCGAACTGCTCGCCAAGCTGCACAAACAGGGCGTGCCGGTGACACGGGCGCGCATCAACGCGGACGGCGAGCTTGACATCGAGATCGGCGGACAGCCTGCTCGAGCGGATCCGTTCGATCTGGTGGACATGAAACGATGAAGCGCGACCTGCCAGCATACGTCCAGCGCCGCAAAGGCGGTCGGTATCTCTATTTCGTGCGGCGCGGCTGGCAGACGGTGCGGATACACAACGAGCCGGGCACTCCAGAGTTTGCCGCGGAGTATGCCCGAATCCTTAATGGGCCACCTCCTCCGCCGCCGGGTCGTAGCTTCAAGGCGCTGATCGGAAGCTACCGGCGCAGCCACCGCTTCGCGAAGCTCGCGCCGCGCACACGGCAGGATTACGACAAGGTGCTCACCTTCATCGAGGACCGCCTAGGCTCGCTGCCGGCGCACCGCATGCAGCGCAAGGACGTGGTGCGGCTGCGCGACGCGAACGCCGCTTCGATGCGCTTTTCGAACTACTGCGTGCAGGTTCTCAAGGTGCTTTTCGAGCATGCACGCGACGAGGGATGGCGCGAGGACAATCCCGCGCATGGCGTGCCGCTGCTGAAGAGCCGCGGGGAGCCTCGGCAGCCGTGGCCCCAGGAGATGATCGACGCATACCGCGACGCCGCCGATGGGCGCGCGCTGCTGATCTTCGAGCTCTGTCTCGGCACCGGGCAGCGGATCGGGGACGTTCTGCGCATGCGCTGGGATCAAATCGAGGATGGCGGGATCCATGTTCGGCAGGGAAAGACCCGCAAGCCACTCTGGGTGCCGCTCACGGCCCGCCTCGCCGCATTGCTCACCGACACTCCGCGCGAGGGGCTGACGATAGTCACGGGACAGGCAGGGCGGCCCCTGTCCTATCGCCAGGCGGCGCACGCCGTCATGCAGGTGAGAAAGCAGATCGGCGCCGAAGCCTATGATCTCCACGGCCTGCGCCATGCGGCTGCGGCCGAGCTCGCTGCGCTCGATTGCAGCGACGAGCTGATCCAGGCTGTGACCGGGCACACGAGCCGCGCCATGGTGGCGCACTACGCGGGCGCTGCCCGCCAGAAGGCGCGGGCGAAAGAGGCCCAGGGGAAGCGGAAGTGAGTCGCGGGACAGAACAGAAACAGACCGCGAATGTGCAAACTTTTGTGCAAACTCGGGCGGCTCGATCCTGCTAAGTGCTTGAGGCGAGTGCGGGATTCGAACCCGCGTACACGGATTTGCAATCCGCTGCGTAACCACTCCGCCAACTCGCCGTCGTGGCCGAACGCTTAGTTTTCCGGCACGGCGCCGTCAAGCCGCTATCGCGGGGCGGGATCGGCTCCGCTGCGCACCGACCTTCGCGCGCGACGCGGCTTGCATGACGCCGCGCGGGCGGCGATACGGAGGCGGCAGAGCGGTTGGAGATCCGGAATGACGATGCCCATCGCGACGCAGCTCAGATATTGGGGCCTCGCCGGGCTCGGGCTGCTCGTGCTGCTCTGGCTCGTGGGCGACCTGCTGGTGCCCTTCGTGGTCGGCGCGGCGCTGGCCTATTTCCTCGACCCGGTCGTCACCCGGCTCGCGCGCTCGGGGCTGCCGCGCATGGCGGCGACGCTGCTCGTGTCGCTCGCGGCGATCGCGGTGCTGGTGCTGGCGCTCCTGCTGATCGTTCCCGCAGTGATCGCGCAGGCGACCGAGCTTGGCCGTGCCGCGCCGGAGCTCATCGCGGCGCTGCACGAGACGATCCTGGTGCGGTTTCCGGCGGCAAGCGGGGTCGAGGAGGCGCTGCGCGACAATCTCGGTGCCTTCGCCGAGACGCTGCGCGAGCAGGCGCCGGGGCTCGCGGGCTGGCTGGCCGGGTCGCTGCGCGGGGTGGTGAATGCGGCGGTATTCCTCGTCATCGCGCCCGTGGCGACGATCTACCTTCTCGCCGACTGGCCGCAGCTCATTGCGCGCATCGACGATCTCCTGCCGCGCGAGCACGCGCCCCGTATCCGCAGTCTCGCCGCCGAGATCGACGCCGCGATCGCCGGTTTCGTGCGCGGTCAGGTCAGCGTCTGCCTGATTCTCGCCGCCTATTACGCCACGGCGCTCGGGTTCGCGGGGCTGCAGTTCGGGCTGGTGATCGGGGTGGTGGCCGGGTTGATCTCCTTCGTCCCCTATATCGGCGCGATCCTCGGCGGGGTACTGGCGATCGGTCTGGCGCTGGTGCAGTTTTGGGGCGATCCGCTGATGATCGGGATCGTGGCGGCGATCTTCGGGATCGGGCAGATCCTCGAGGGCAACATCCTCGTACCCAATCTGGTCGGGCGGTCGGTGGGGCTGCATCCGGTCTGGCTGCTTCTGGCGCTTTCGGTGTTCGGCGGGCTGTTCGGCTTTCTCGGCGTGCTGATCGCTGTGCCGCTGGCGGCGGCGCTCGGGGTGCTGGTGCGCTTCGCCGCCGCGCAGTATCGCGAGAGCCGGCTCTATGCGGGCGATGACGGGACGGAGGGCTGATATGGCCGAGCAGCTCGCCCTCGATCTGCCGGTGCGCGAGGCGCTGGGGCGCGAGGATTTCCTCGTGGCGCCGGCCAATGCGCTGGCGCTTGACGCCATCGACGGCTGGCGCGACTGGCCGGGGGGCAAGCTGGTGCTGATCGGGCCGGAAGGGTCCGGAAAGACCCACCTGGCGCATGTCTGGGCCGCCGAGGCGGGGGCGTGCGTCGCTGCGGCCCGCGCGCTCGGGCCGCCCGAGCGGCTGGCGGCGGCGGGGCGCGTCGTGGTCGAGGATGCCGAGCGCATCGCCGGTGACCGCGCCGCCGAGGAGGCCCTGTTTCACCTGCACAACATGCTCGCCGCCGCCGACGGGCGGCTTCTGGTGACAGCGCGCTGCGCGCCGGCGCGCTGGCCGCTGGCCCTGCCCGATCTCGCCTCGCGGATGCAGGCGGCGGGTCTCGCGCGGCTCGAGCCGCCCGATGACGCGCTCCTGTCGGCGCTGCTCGTCAAGCTCTTCGCCGACCGCCAGATCGCGGTTTCCCCGGCGCTGGTGCGCTATCTGCTGCCCCGGATGGAGCGCTCCTTCGCCGCCGCGCGCGCGCTCGTGGCCGCGCTCGACGCCCGCGCACTCCGGCGCGGACGCCCCGTCACCCGCGCGCTCGCCGCCGAATTGCTGGACTCCGGGCAGGCGGAGGGTCCATGATCGCCGCACCTGCGAAGAGGACCCGCCCGCGCGCATGACCGAGTCGGATTTCCTCACCGCCCCGTTTCCCGAGCCGGTCGCGCTGACCGGGGCCGATCTGGCCGGACCGGACCGCTTCTTCAACCGCGAGCTGTCGTGGCTCGCCTTCAACCGCCGCGTGCTCGAGGAGGCGGAGAACCCGCAGGTGCCGCTGCTGGAACGGCTGCGCTTCCTGTCGATCTCGGCGACCAATCTCGACGAGTTCTACACCGTGCGCGTGGCCGGGCTGCGCGAGCTCGCCCGCGAGGGCAACACCACCCCCGCGGCCGACGGGCTCAGCCCGGCCGAGCAGCTCGTGCTCATCAACGAGGATGCCCGCGCGCTGATGGATCAGCAGCAGACCGTCTGGACCGCGCTGCGCGCCGAGATGGAGCGGACGGGCATCACCCTGCTCGGGCGCGAGGGGCTGAGCGACGACGACCGCGCCTTCGTGCGCGCGCATTTCCTGAGCAATGTCTTCCCGGTGCTCTCGCCGCTCGCGATCGACCCGGCGCATCCGTTTCCGTTCATCCCCAATGGCGGCTTCTGCCTGGCGCTGCAGCTCGAACAGCGCGGCGGCGGGCGCCCGCTGCAGGCGCTCCTTCCAGTGCCGCAGCAGATCGACCGCTTCGTCGCGCTGCCCGACCGCGACGAGGCGAGCCGGTTCCTGCCGCTCGAGGAACTGCTGATGGGCCATCTCGACGCGCTGTTTCCCGGCTACGAGGTGGCGGGGCATTGCAGCTTCCGGGTGCTGCGCGACAGCGATCTCGAGCTCGAGGACGAGGCCGAGGACCTGGTGCGCGAATTCGAGGTCGCGCTCAAGCGGCGCCGACGCGGCGAGGTGGTGCGCCTCAAGATCACCGCCGATGCCCCCGAGGCGCTGCGCGCGCTCATCATGCGCGAGCTGCGCGTGGCGCGCGACGAGGTGATGGAGGTGTCGGGCCTGCTCGGCATGACCGACCTCAAGGAGCTCGTCCTCGAGCAGCGCCGCGACCTGCTCTGGCCGTCCTTCACCCCGCGCGTGCCCGAGCGCGTGCAGGATCATGACGGCGATCTCTTCGGCGCCATCGCGCAGAAGGACATGCTGCTGCACCACCCCTACGAGACCTTCGACATGGTGGTGCGCTTTCTCGAGCAGGCCGCGCGCGACCCGGACGTGCTCGCCATCAAGCAGACCCTCTACCGCACCTCGCGCGACAGCCCCATCGTCGCGGCACTGTGCGAGGCCGCCGAGGCGGGCAAGTCCGTCACCGCCCTCGTCGAGCTCAAGGCCCGCTTCGACGAGGCCGCCAATATCCGCCAGTCGCGCCGGCTCGAGCGGGCTGGGGCGCATGTCGTCTACGGGTTTCTCAACTACAAGACGCACGCGAAGGTCTCGAGCGTGGTGCGTCGCGAGGGCGGCAAGCTCGTCACCTACACCCATTACGGCACCGGCAACTACCACCCGATCACGGCGCGCATCTACACGGATCTTTCGCTGTTCACCTGCGATCCCGCCCTCGGGCGCGACGCGACGCGTGTCTTCAACTACCTGTCGGGCTATGCGCGCCCGGAGCTGCTCGAGAACCTCGCGATCTCGCCCATCGACCTGAAGGAGCGGCTGCTCGAGCTGATCGCGGCGGAGGCCGGACACGCCCGCGCCGGGCGCCCGGCCGAGATCTGGGCCAAGCTCAACGCGCTGATCGAGCCCGACGTGATCGACGCGCTCTACGCCGCCGCGCAGGACGGGGTGCGCATCAACCTCGTGATCCGCGGCATCTGCGGGCTCAAGCCCGGGGTGGCGGGGTTGTCGGAGACGATCCGGGTGAAATCCATCGTCGGCCGCTTTCTGGAGCATTCGCGCATCATGTGCTTTGGCAACGGCCACGGCCTGCCCTCCGACGGGGCGCGGGTGTTCATGTCCTCGGCGGACTGGATGGGCCGCAATCTCGTGCGCCGGGTCGAGGCGCTTGTCGAG
Organism: Paracoccaceae bacterium; assembly: GCA_007131685.1. Classification (GTDB taxonomy): domain Bacteria; phylum Pseudomonadota; class Alphaproteobacteria; order Rhodobacterales; family Rhodobacteraceae; genus Alkalilacustris. Next base: position 5,306 of record SLQD01000006.1, read on the forward strand.
ATCCACAACGACACCGTCAAGGCGCAGATCGTCGGCCAGATCATGGCCGCCAACCTCGCCGATACCGAACAGAGCTGGGTGCTGCGCGCCGATGGCAGCTTCACGCGCGCAACCCCCGATCCGCAGGCGGAGGGCTTCAATTGCCACGAGTTCTTCATGCGCAACCCGTCGCTGTCGGGGCGCGGCAGCGCCGGGGCGGGGGATGTCCCGCAACTGGCCCATCACCGCGGCGCGGCCGCCGAATGACACGCGCCGCGGGAGCCGCCCGGCATGGATGGTGAGCCCCAGAGCCCGGCCGAACGGCGGGCAGCGCTCGGCCCCAGGCTGTTCAACGATCCGGCGAGCCGCGCGCTCTCGCGCGTCGGGGTGATCGATGTCGGCTCGAACTCGGTGCGCATGGTGGTCTTCGACGGCGCGGCGCGCTCGCCGGCCTATTTCTTCAACGAGAAAGTGCTCTGCGGGCTCGGCCGCGGCATGGCGGATACCGGGCGGCTCGATCCCGACGGGCGCGCGAAGGCGCTGCGCGCGCTGCGCCGCTTCGGCGCACTCGCCCGCGGGATGGAGCTCACCGCGCTGACCGCCGTCGCCACCGCCGCGCTGCGCGAGGCCGAGGACGGGCCGCAATTCGCCGCCGAGGTCGCCGCGCAGACCGGAATCGAGCTCGAGGTCATCGACGGCGATGAGGAGGCCCGGCTCTCGGCGCAGGGGGTCCTTCTGGGCTGGCCGGATGCGGCCGGGCTCGTCTGCGATATCGGCGGCTCGTCGATGGAGCTCGCCGAGGTCGGCGGCGCGCAGGTGGGCCGGCGCGCGAGCACCGCGCTCGGCCCGTTCCGGCTGCAGCATGTCGGCGGCGGCACCAAGGGGCGCAAGGCGCATATCCGCGCCGTGCTCGACGGGCTCGCCGGACGCATCGGCACCGATCACGACCGGCTCTACCTCGTCGGCGGCTCCTGGCGCGCGCTCGCCCGGCTAGACATGGAGCGGCGCCGCTATCCGCTCACGGTGCTGCACGAATACGAAATGACGCCGAAATCCATCCGCAAGACCCTCGACTGGGTCGCCGAGCACGATCTCGATGCGCTGCGCAAGACCGCCGGGGTCTCCGCCGAGCGCATCGAGCTCGTCCCCCTCGCCGCGCTTGTGCTGCGCCAGCTCCTGCGCCATTTCGGGCCCCGCCATGTCTTCGTCTCCGCCTACGGCATCCGCGAGGGGCTCCTCTATGAGCGCATGCCCGAGGATCTGCGCCGCCGCGACCCGCTGATCGAGGCCTGCCGGCATGCCGAGGCCACGGGCGCGCGCATGCCCGGCTTCGGCGCACGGCTGCACGAATTCCTGCGCCCGCTTTACAAGTCGGCCCCGCCGGAGCGGCGGCGCCTCGTCAAGGCGGCCTGTCTTCTGCACGACGTGAACTGGCGCGTTCATCCCGATTACCGCGCCCAGGCCTGCTTCGACAGCGCCACGCGCGCCAATCTCGGCGCGCTCGATCACAAGGGCCGGGTCTTCCTCGCCGCCGCGCTGATGAACCGCTACAAGAACACCGGCACGCCCACGCACATGCACGGCCTGACCGGGCTGCTCTCCGAGCAGGACTGGCGCGATGCGGTGGTTCTGGGGCGGGCGATGCGCTTCGGAGCGATGTTTTCGATCTCGGGCCCCGAACATGCGGGCGAGCTGCGCTATCACCCGCGCAAGGGTCTGCTCGCGCTCTACCTCGCCCCGGCCGCCGAAGAGCTGTTCGGCGACGCCGCGCAGGAGCGCTTCGCAGCGCTGGCCAAGGCGCTGGGGGTTTGCACCGAGTTGCGCAAGCTGCGCCGGCGAAACGGCGCGGCGGACTGACGCAAAGGTCCGCCCTGCGCCCCTGTGCCGGGGCCGCACGCTTACCTCTCCGGCGCGTTCCGAGGCTCGTCGCGCCGGCGCCGGGCGCGGCGGATCGCGGCCGGCAGCACCATGAACATCCCCACGAAGAGCGCCGCATAACCTCCGAGCGCGAGCGCCATGTTCGGCGCGATCACCCCGACCACCATCGCCATCTGCAGCCCGAGCCCGGCAAGCATCACGAGGATCGCGGCCAGAAGCGGCATCACCCCGCCTCCGGCGCGTCGCGATGCAGCCAGCACGCACTCATGTGCCCCGGGCGCGGGGCGAATTCCGGCGGGTCCTCGGCATCGCACAGCCCGGCCATGGCCTGCGGGCAGCGCGGATGAAAACGGCAGCCGGTCGGCGGGTTGACGAGGCTCGGCGGCTCGCCCGCGGGCACCTCGCGCAGCGTATCGGCATTGGCCGCGTCGGGGTCGGCAAGGGCGGCAAGCAGCGCGCGTGTATAGGGGTGCTGCGGCGCATCCAGCAGCTCCTCGACATGCGCGGTCTCGACGAAGCGGCCGGCATACATCACGAAGATGCGGTCGGCGTAGTGGCGCACCGTCGAGAGATCATGCGTGATGAAGACGAGGGTGAGTCCGCGCTCGGCCTGGATGCGCTTGAGCAGCCGCAGGATCTCGACGCGCACCGAGGCGTCGAGCATCGAGACGGGCTCGTCGGCGATGATGAAGGCCGGCTCGAGGATCAGCGCGCGCGCGATCACCACGCGCTGCTGCTGCCCGCCCGAGAGCATGTGCGGGAACTTGCCCAGAATGTCGCCCGCCGGGGTCAGCCGGACCTCCTCGAGCGCGGCCTCGGCGCGGCGGCGGCGCTCGGCGGCGTCGCGCACGCCGTGGATGCGCAGCGGTTCGGCGAGAAGCTGCTCGACGGTCATGAAGGGCGGCAGCGCGCCGTAGGGGTCCTGCTGCACGAAGCCGATCTCGGCGCGGTAGCGCTGCATGTCCGCCCCGCTCGATGCGCCGAGCGAGGCGCCATTGAACAGGATGTCGCCGTCGCTCGGCCGGTTGAGGCCGAGCATGGTGCGCGCCAGCGTGGACTTGCCGCAGCCCGACTCGCCCACGATGGCCACGGCCTCGCCGCGCGCCAGATCGAACGAGACGCCATCGACCGCCCGCACCGTCCCCGCGCGCAGGAACCCCCATTTGCGCAGCGTGAAATGCACGCGCAGCCCCGCGACATGCATCAGCGGCGCGGTGGCGGTATCCTTCATGCCGTCTCCTCCTCGAAGAGCCAGCAGCGCACCCGCCGCGCCCCGTCCTCGAGCGGCACCGTCTGCGGGGCGCGGTCGCAGGGCTCGAAGCGGCGCGGGCAGCGGGGCGCGAAGCGGCAGCCGGCGGGCGGGTCGAGCAGATCGGGCGGCGTGCCGGGGATATGCTCGGGCTCCTCGCGGCTGTGCAGGCGCGGCACGCTGGCCATGAGCGCGCGGGCATATGGGTGGGCGGGGCGCTCGAAGAAGGCCGCCGCCGGGCTGTCCTCGACGATCTGGCCGGCATACATCAGCGCGACGCGGTCCGCGAGTTCGCTCGAGGTGCCCACGTCATGGGTGATGAGGATGAAGCTTGTGCGCGTTTCCCACTTGATGCGCTTGAGGGTGTTCATGATGCTCGCCTGGGTGAGCACGTCGAGCGCCGAGGTGGGTTCGTCGAGGATGACGAGATCGGGCTCGGTGATGAGCGCCATGGCGATCACCACCCGCTGGCGCATCCCGCCCGACAGCTCGAA
>SLQD01000044.1 GCA_007131685.1 Paracoccaceae bacterium
GACCGGCACCAGCCGATCGATTACGCGCGCTTCGGCTGAGCGGTAAGGTCAGCTCTCGAGAGCCGACGCCACCGCCTCGATCGCGGCCTCGGCCCTGGTCCCGTCCGGACCGCCGGCCTGGGCCATGTCGGGGCGCCCGCCCCCGCCCTTGCCGCCGAGCGCCTGCGCGGCGGCTCGCACGATGTCCACTGCCGAGAACCGCGCGGTCAGATCGTCGGTCACCCCGGCGGCGACGGCGGCCTTGCCGCCGGTATCGGCCACGGCGAGTACCACGCCCGAGCCGATCTCGGCCTTCATTTCGTCGATCAGGGCGGGCAGATCCTTGCCGTTGACCCCTTGGAGCAGCCGCGGCGCGAAGGTCACGCCCGCGATCTCGCGCCGCTCGAGGCCACCACCGCCGCCGCCCATGGCGAGCTGGCGCTTGAGCTGGGCGACCTCGTTGGCGAGTTGGCGCCGCTCGGCGATGAGCGCCTCGAGCCGTGACTCGGCCTCGCCCGGATGGGTGCGCAGCGCCTCGGCCATCGCGGCGACGCGCTCGGCCTGCGCGCCGAGATGGGCGAGCGCGGCGTCCCCGGTCAGCGCCTCGATCCGGCGCACGCCCGCCGAGGACGCGCTGTCGGCGGTGATGGTGAACAGCCCGATCTCGCCGGTGCGCGCGACATGCGTGCCACCGCACAGCTCGATCGAATAGGTGTCGCCATCGCTGCCCTTGCCCGAGCCCGGCGCTCGCCCCATCGAGACGACGCGCACCTCCTCGCCGTATTTCTCGCCGAATAGCGCGAGCGCGCCGAGTTCCTCGGCCGCCTCGGGGCTCATCACGCGGGTCCCGACGCCGGTGTTGGCGCGGATATGGGCGTTGACCTCATGGGTTATCGCGCGAAGTTCATGCTGTGTCAGCGCCGCGCCATGGCTGAAATCGAAGCGCAGCCGGTCCGGGGCATTGAGGCTGCCGCGCTGGGCGACGTGCTCGCCGAGATGGCGGCGCAGCGCCTCGTGCAGCAGATGCGTCGCGGAATGGTTGGCACGGATAAGGCCGCGCCGCTCGGGATCGACCGTAAGCCGCGCGCCCTGCCCCGGTTGCAGCCGGCCCTGCTCGACGGTGGCGAAATGAATGAAGACGCCCTGTGCCTTCTTCGTGTCGGTGATCCGGGCGTGGCCCGTCTCGGTCGCGAGCGTGCCGGTGTCGCCCACCTGCCCGCCCGCCTCGGCGTAGAACGGGGTCTGGTTGACGACGATCTGCAGCTCGGCCCCGGCCTCGGCGCCATCCTGCGCCGCACCATCCGCGACAAGGGCGATGATCTGGCCCTCGGCGCGCTCGGTGTCATAGCCGAGAAACTCGGTCGGGCCGTGCTCCTCGGCGAGGTCGAACCAGATCGCCGCCTCGCGCGTCTCGCCCGAACCCGACCAGGCGGCACGGGCCTTGGCCTTCTGCTCGGCCATTGCCGCATCAAAACCCGCCACATCCACGGTGCGTCCCTGCTCGCGCAGCGCGTCCTGCGTCAGGTCGAGCGGGAAGCCATAGGTGTCGTAGAGCCTGAAGGCCGTCTCGCCGGGCAGCGGCGCGCCCTCGGGCAGCCGAGAGGTGGCGTCGTCGAGCATGCGCAGCCCGCGCTCGAGGGTTGTGCGAAAGCGCGTCTCCTCGAGCTTGAGCGTTTCGGTGATCACCGCCTCGGCGCGGGTGAGCTCGCCGTAATGGCCGCCCATCTTCTGCACCAGCGCGCGCACGAGCTTGTGCATGAGCGGGTCGCGGGTGCCGAGCTGATGGGCATGGCGCATCGCGCGGCGCATGATCCGGCGCAGCACATAGCCGCGCCCCTCGTTCGACGGCATCACCCCGTCGGCGATCAGGAACGCCGCCGCACGCAGATGATCGGCGATGACGCGGTGATGGATGCGGCCGGGGCCGTCCGGGTCGGTGTTCGATTCCTGTGCAGACGCCTCGATGAGGCTGCGCATCAGGTCGGTGTCGTAGTTGTCGTGCTTGCCCTGCAGGAGCGCGCCGATGCGTTCGAGCCCCATCCCCGTGTCGATCGAGGGCTTGGGCAGATCGACGCGCGCGCCGTCGGCGAACTGCTCGTACTGCATGAAGACGAGGTTCCAGATCTCGACGAACCGGTCGCCATCCTCGTCGGCGCTGCCCGGCGGGCCGCCGGGGATGTGCGGCCCGTGATCGTAGAAGATTTCCGAGCACGGTCCGCAGGGGCCGGTGGCGCCCATCGACCAGAAATTGTCGGCGCTGTCGATGCGCAGGATGCGTTCGTCGGGCAGGCCCGCGACCTTCTTCCAGAGCGCCGCCGCCTCGTCATCGGTATGGAACACCGTCACCAGAAGCCGCGACGGATCCAGGCCGAATTCGCGGGTCACCATCTCCCAGGCATAGGGGATCGCCGCTTCCTTGAAATAGTCGCCGAAGCTGAAATTTCCCAGCATTTCGAAGAAGGTATGGTGCCGGGCAGTATAGCCGACATTGTCCAGATCGTTGTGCTTGCCGCCGGCGCGGACGCATTTCTGGCTGGTGGCGGCGCGCGGATTGTCGCGCTGCTCGACCCCGGTGAAGGCGTTCTTGAACTGCACCATGCCCGAATTGACGAACATCAGCGTCGGGTCGTTGCGCGGCACCAGCGGCGAGCTCGGCACGATCTCGTGTTCGCGCTGTCGGAAATAATCCAGAAAGGTCGCACGGATATCGTTAAGGCTGGGCATCGGGCTCCCCGGCGCGGTTGCGGCTGGCGCCCCGTTTAGCCGCGCGCGGCGAGGCTGTCCACAGCCCCCGCGGGGGCCGCCTGCCGCGGGCTCGCGCCGCCCTTCTCAGCCCTCCTCGACGATGTCCTCGCCCGGCGGGATATGCAGATCGAGCCCGTTGGCGGCGCGGATCTTGTCCTCGATCTGCGCCGCGATGCCGGGATTGGATTTCAGGAAGCTCTTGGCGTTCTCACGGCCCTGGCCGATGCGCTCGTCACCGTAGGAGTACCACGAGCCCGATTTCTCCACCACGCCGGCCTTGACGCCGAGATCGATGATCTCGCCGGTCTTGGAGATGCCCTCGCCATACATGATGTCGAACTCGACCTGCTTGAACGGGGGGGCCACCTTGTTCTTGACGACCTTCACGCGTGTCTGGTTGCCGACGATCTCGTCGCGGTCCTTGATCGAGCCGATGCGGCGGATATCGAGCCGCACCGAGGCGTAGAACTTCAGGGCGTTGCCGCCCGAGGTGGTCTCGGGCGAGCCGAACATCACGCCGATCTTCATGCGGATCTGGTTGATGAACACCACCGTGCAGCTCGACCGACTCATCGAGCCGGTGAGCTTGCGCATTGCCTGGCTCATCAGCCGCGCCTGCACGCCGACCTGGCTGTCGCCCATATCGCCCTCGAGCTCGGCCTTGGGCGTTAGGGCCGCGACCGAGTCGATCACGACCATGCTCACCGCGCCCGAGCGCACCAGCGTGTCCGCGATCTCGAGCGCCTGCTCGCCGGTGTCGGGCTGCGAGATCAGCAGCTCGTCGAGATCGACGCCCAGCTTGCGCGCATACTGCGGATCGAGCGCGTGCTCGGCATCGACGAATGCGCAGACCCCGCCCTTCTTCTGCTCCTCGGCGATGGCGTGTAGCGTCAGCGTTGTCTTGCCGGAGCTTTCGGGGCCGTAGATCTCGATGACGCGGCCATTGGGGATGCCGCCGATGCCGAGCGCGATGTCGAGCCCGAGCGAACCCGTAGAAGTTGACTTGATCTCGGCCACCGGGTTGTCCGAGCCCAGTCGCATGATCGAGCCCTTGCCGAACTGCCGCTCGATTTGCGACAGGGCGCTGTCGAGCGCCTTCTGCCGGTCGGTGTCGCGCTTGTTGGTCATGTCCAGAAGGCTTTCCGTTGACATTGTCCCGCCCCTTATTTCATACGCGCCGGAACGCGGCAATGGCCGCGGTGTTCACGCCTTGTTCGCGCAATGTGACGCGGCCGTGGCGCCAGTGCAAGCTCTTTTCGCGCGCCCAAGGGTCGGCGATGACGGTTAACAACAGGTTGAGACGAGCGGCGCGGGGAAGCGATCGATGCTGATTTTCTGGGACCAGCGGCTGGTCTTCCTGGCAACGCCGAAAACCGGCTCGACGGCGATCGAGGCGGCGCTGCAACCGCTCGCGGCGGTGACCGTCGAGCGCCCGCCGGTGATGAAGCACACCCCGGCCTACCGCTATCACCGCTTCCTCGCCCCCTATCTCGAACGCGCCAGCGGCGGGGCGCGCTTCACGACCGTGGCGCTGATGCGCGAGCCGCTCGACTGGCTGCGCAGCTGGTATCGCTTCCGCCAGCGCGACGACGTCGAGGGGACCGAGCGCAGCAGCACGGGGATGAGCTTCGAGGCCTTCGTCGAGGCCTACATGCAAAAGCCGCGCCCGCCCGTCGCCGATATCGGCGCGCAGTCGCGCTTCCTGTCGGACCGCTCCGGCGGGCTCGGGGTCGATCACCTGTTTCGCTACGAGGAACTGGGCGATTTCCTCGCCTTTCTCGAGGACCGGCTCGATTGCGAGGTGGTGCTGCCGCGGGTCAATGTCTCGCCGCAGGCCGATGTCGCGCTCAGCGCCGCGGCAGAGGCGCGGCTGCGCGATTTCGCGACGGCGGATTTCGCCCTCTACGAAAGCCTGCCCCGCCGGGCGGGCTGAGCCGCGCACCCCGCCGCCGCAGCCGGTTCACCGCACGAAGACCCGCAATCGCGGCAGCTCCGTCGGATCGATGCCGAGGGTCCGGTATCCCTCGAGCGACAGCCGGCTGCCCGAGCCTGGGACACCGCCCGAAGGCCGCAGCTCGACATCGAGCTCGCGCCCGGTGTCCTCGTCGACGATGCGGCCCGGGCCCGGGGATCCCACCATCGGCGTGCGCAGCCACAGGCCGCTCTCGGCCGGGCTGCCGAGCGACGCGACGGTTTCGCCGAGTTCGCCGCCGGGGCGCGGGCTGGCGAGCGCCGAGAGATCGGGCCCCTCGGCCTCGGCGCCGTTGGGGCGGGGCTCCGGCGTCGGATCGTCCTCGCCGGGCGTCATCGCCGTTATGCTTGGCGCCTCGGGATCGTCATCGCGATCGAGGAAGGGGACATCGCAGGCCGCGACGAGCAGCACCGCGGCACACGGAAGGGAGCGATAGAGCGTCATGGGACGACGATACGCTGCCTGGCGCGCCGCATCAACGCCGCGCGCCCGTGACCGGCATCGGAAAACGCCTTGCCGCCGCGCCGGGGCTTGATTAGCTTTACTGCAGCCATGGAGGGGGAGGCCATCGCGCATGACCGCGCCACTCATCGACCCGTATCACAGGGCCATCAGCTATCTGCGCGTCTCGGTCACGGATCGCTGCGATTTCCGCTGCGTCTACTGCATGTCGGAGGCGATGACCTTCCTGCCCAAGAGGGAGCTGCTCACCCTCGAGGAGCTCGACCGGCTGTGCACGAAATTCGTCGAGATGGGCGTCGAGAAGCTGCGCATCACCGGCGGCGAACCGCTCGTGCGCCGCGGGATCATGACCTTCTTCGAGGGGATGGGCCGGCATCTCGAATCGGGCGCGCTCAAGGAGCTCACCCTGACGACGAACGGCTCGCAGCTTCGCAAGCATGCGCAGGCGCTGCATGATTGCGGGGTGCGCCGGGTCAATGTCTCGCTCGACACGCTGGACGCCGACAAGTTCAAGGCGGTCACCCGCTGGGGCCGGCTCGCGCAGGTGCTCGACGGGATCGAGGCCGCGCGCGAAGCCGGGCTGCGCGTGAAGATCAACACCGTCGCGCTGAAGGGCTTCAACGAGGAGGAGCTCTTCACCCTGACCGAGTGGTGCGCGCGCGACGGCCACGACCTGACCTTCATCGAGGTCATGCCGATGGGCGATCTCGGCAACGAGGACCGGGTGGACCAGTACTGGTCGCTCAACGATCTGCGCGCCCGGCTCGAGGAACGCTACAGTCTCGTGGACACGCCCGAACGCTCCGGCGGGCCGGCGCGCTATGTGCGCGTCGAGGAGACGGGCCAGCGCATCGGCTTCATCACGCCACTGTCGCACAATTTCTGCGAAAGCTGCAATCGCGTCCGGCTGACCTGCACGGGCGAGCTCTACATGTGCCTCGGCCAGGAGGACATGGTCGATCTGCGCGCGCCGCTGCGGGCCTCGCAGGATGATGCCGCGCTCGAATCCGCGATCCGCGCGGCGATCGCGAAAAAGCCCAAGGGCCACGACTTCGACTATTCGCGCCAGGAAGTACGCGGCCAGATGAGCCGGCACATGAGCCACACCGGCGGTTAGAGCATGTTGCGCAAGAGTGGGGACCGGTTTTGCGCTCCTCGAACATGCGATTTCAAAAGGTTAGAGCGCGTCGCGTGAATGCGAATGAACGCGACGCGCTCTAGGCTGCTCGCAGCAGGAGCTCGCAAGTCACGCAGACCAGGTTGGCCCCGGAAAGCCGCCCCTGCCCCGCCTCTCCGTCGAGGCCGATCATCGTCACATCCAATGGGGCCTCACCGCCCGCGACCGTGCCGTCGGTGATCCACATTTCCGTGGCATAGGATCCGACCGCGCTCCCATCCGCAAAGCGCGCCCCGATCAGCGATCCGATGCCATCCACGCGCGCTGCGCCAAGGCCGTGCATTTGTGCGGCTTCGCGCACCCCGTCGGCGATGTCGATATTGGGGCGCAGGCGGCACAGGACGGCCGGATCGCCCTCATCCGCCCCTGAAACGGGGCGCGGCGCAAAGAGGGGAAAGCGGGTCTCGCGGTCATGGGCGGTCTCGAAGCGCGCGCCCGACAGGCCAAGCGCCGGCACCGTGCAGGGCCGCGCGAGGCGCGCCGCATCGCCGAGCAGATGGCCGCGCCCCGGCCCCGCCGCCTCCCAGGCGCCGTGGCAGTGGATGAAGGGCGCGCCGTCGCGGCGGCCGAGATGCAGCGCGGCGTCGGTGATGCGCCCTGCCCCGCCCTCGAAGGTGGCGCTGTACCAGGCGGCGTGGGCGCCGTCGGGCGAGGGAGCCGGGATCACGTAGTCGAGCCGCGCCATGGGAAGGTCGCGCAGGCGCAGGAACCCGGCCGTGAACCCCGCCGCGGCGAAGCCCGCCGCCACGGCCTCGGTGAGCGGGCGATCGGCGGGCAGGGTGATGTCGCACGGCGCGGCCCGGCAGGGCACGGCCTCGACGCGCGGGCCGGTTTCGGGGCCGGGATGGGCGATGGTCCTCATTCCGGCATCTGCCCGCGCCGGGCGAGCTCCTTGCGGATCATCGGCTTGGGGGTCTTGCCATAGGCCGATTTCGGCAGCGCCTCCCAGTAATGCACCGCGCGCGGCATCTTGTAGCGCGCGATCCGCTCGGCGAGCCAGCCCTCGAGGTCGATCGCCGCCGGGTCCGCCCCCGCGCGCGCCACGCACACCGCCACGCCGATCTCGCCCCAGACCGGGTCGGGCACGCCCACGACCGCGACCTCGGAGATGTCGGGATGCTCGAGCGCCTTCTCCTCGATCTCGCGCGGATGGATGTTGGAGCCGCCGGAGATGAACATGTCCGATGCACGCCCGGTGATATAGACGAAGCCCTCGGCATCCATGTGCCCGAGGTCGCCGGTGCGGAACCACCCATCGCGGAAGGACTTGGCGTTGGCCTCGGGGTTGTCGTGATAGCCCGCGAAGACGGCGGGGCCGATCACGCAGATCTCGCCGGTCTCCCCGCGCGGCAGGTCAAAGCCCTCGTCGTCCTGTATCTGCACCTCCATGCCGGTGCGCGCGAAGCCGCAGGTGCCGATGCGCATCCGCGCGTCGTCGGCGCTGTGATGGGCGGGCGGCAGCACGGTGATGTTGCCGGTGACTTCCCCGAGCCCGAAATACTGCACTATCTTCGGGCCGAGGACCTCCAGCGCGGTGATCTGGTCGGCGCGGTACATCGGCCCGCCCGCATAGATCACGTAGCGTAACGAGGAATGATCGCGCGCCTGCGCGGCCGGATGCTCGACGAGCATCTTGAGGATCGTGGGCACCGTGAAAGCGTTGGTCACGCGCCAGTGCTCGACCATCTCCCAGACCGCCTCAGGGTCGAACTTCTCGCCCGCGGGCAGGATCGTCTTCGCCCCCGCCGCGGTCTGCGCGAGCTGATGGATGCCCGCGCCGTGCGACAGCGGCGCGACCACGATCGAGGCGTCGTCGGGGCCGGTGCCCGGCATCAGGTCGCACAGATGGTTGTTCATCACGAAGGCGAGCTGGCCGTGCGTGAGCACCGCCGCCTTGGGCCGCCCGGTGGTCCCCGAGGTGAAGAAGAACCAGGCCGGGTCGTCGCGATCGACGCGGGCATGCGGGGCGGGCGCGTCGCGGTGGCGGGCGATCAGATCGTCGATATCGGGGCCGAAATCCGCCGCGCCGATGGCGATGGTGAAGCCGTCGGCGGGCAGCACCCGCGCGCAGGCTTCGGCATGGCCCGTGAATTGCGCCCCGCAGATCAGCCCGCGCGCGCCCGAGGACTGCGCGAGCCCCGCGACATCCTCCGCCGAGAGCCGGAAATTCGCGGGCACCCAGACCGCCCCGGCGCGAAAGCAGGCGAACATCGACTCGAAGAGCTGGTTGCAGTTGGCCGATTGCACGAGCACGCGCTCGCCCGGGCGCACGCCGTACTCCTCCACGAGTACAGCCGCCAGCGCCGCCACCCGTTCCTCGAGCTCGGCCCAGCTCCAGACCCGCTCGCCCCAGACGAAGCCGGGGGCGTCGGGCTGGCGCTCGGCCTGGTTGGTCAGGAATCGGGCGAGATTCATCACCCGCGTCGAGACGGGCACCACGCTCATTTCACGCGCTCGAGGATGGAGACATAATTGGCCACCGCCGCACCGCCCATGTTGAACACGCCCGCCGTGGTTGCGTC
>SLQD01000122.1 GCA_007131685.1 Paracoccaceae bacterium
AGAATATCGGCCCTGAGAGACCGCTTTCGGGCCGCTTGGCACCGGGGCCAGTGCTCAGCGCTTACCGCATAACCCTCTAAAAAAAGGGAAAAATCCGGCCGGAGCCGGATCGGGAGAACGCTTTCGCTGGGGCAAGTGGCGGAGACGATGGGATTCGAACCCACGAGACCCTTTCGGGCCTACTCCCTTAGCAGGGGAGCGCCTTCGACCGCTCGGCCACGTCTCCGCGAGCCGTATAGGGCCTCGGTCCGATGGAAACAAGAGGGATCTTTGAACCGCCTGCCTCGGACGGGCGCGGCCCCTGCTGGGGGGGGCCGCGGGCCCGGGGAGCGGGTCGCCGGGGATTGACGTCATGTCACGGCGCCGCGATGGCCTTCCACCGCAGGCTCCTGCTTGACGCCCGGGTCATCACCGGCGAGCCGCCCCTTGCGCGGCTTGCATCCGGGGCGGACACGGTGCTTCGGATTGGCCGGGACCGCAGCTCAAGCAGGGGCGCGATCAGCCGGCTTGCAGGGCGTGCCCGAGGCGCCCCTGGCGGCTCCCAGGACAAGCGCCCGAACCGATGGTCCAGGCGAAGTCCCTTCATGCGAAGACCGCGGTGCGGGCGCTGGAGAACGACGCCCGTTCAGGCCGGCTTCGACGCGCGGCTGCCGGCGGCGGCGAGGGCGTGATCGCGGCGAAGAACCGATCGCGGAACCCCCCGGACCTGTTCGGGACGACCGAGCCGGATCCGATGCGATGACGTCACGACGAAGCGCTTTTCAGCAGGGGCTTGCCATCCCATCGCAGGGACCCGTGCTGTCCCGCCCGGCCGGACGGAGTTCCGTCGGCACCTCGGCGCCTACCCGGGCGGTTCGAAACTCTGCATGTTGTTGGGCGGAAAGGTGCAGTCGGTCGCGCTGAGGCCGGCGTCGGACATGTAGTTGGCCAGCTGCCCCGGCTGATGCGGATTCAGTGACGTCCAGAGGCGTTCATAGGTCCGCACCGAATGCGGCATGGAGCGCGCGTTGCAGGTATAGAAGCCGGCAAGACCGGGCGGCAATTCCGTGGCGGTCTCGAAGGTCCTGTTGATCTCGTCATGGGCGACGTGACAGATGCGGCAGGCGGGACCGACCACGTGTTCATACATCGCCGCACTGGCCAGCGAGTCGGCCCAGCCGTCGATCACGAACTCCGTGGCCTGCGCGGCGGCGGCCCCTGTCGGCCCGTAGTATTCCTCGAGCAGTTCCTCGATCGCGCCCGACAACTCGGTCCTCGCGACATGGTCGAGATTGAGCGCCTTGAACGCCGCCTGCTGGCTGCCCTGAACGGGGCCGGCACTGGGGAAGGTGAAGCTCTCGAGATCGAAGGGCAGGAACCGCGCGCCGAGATCGACATCCGCCGCCGATCCGAACACCGGAAGCGGCCCCGGTGTGGGGTCTCCGGCGCTGTCCTGATTGACCGCATTGGGCAGCGACCCGCCGTGACAGACCATGCAAAGCTGCGGGATTGGCCGCGTGCCGTAGCCGTCAAGATCGGCGGCAATGACGAGCTGGCCGGCATCGTGGTCAGGGATGCCGGCAGGTTCGGGGTCGCGGCCGTAGACGAAGAACTTCACGACATGGCCCACGGCGGCGTTGAAGCTGGGCGCGGCCTCGGTGCCCGGATTCTCGATCGGGGCGTATTCCATTGCCACGGTCGCGACGTATTGTTCCTCGAGTCGCTGCGATGCCCAGTTCGCGTTGTCCTGATCGTCGTCCTCCCGAAAGCCGTAGTTCGACACGAAACAGGCGACTTCATCGCTGCCATCCTCGGTCAGATCCCGCGTCACGCAGTGCATGTCGCGCCCGAAGCCCAGATCGGCAGAATTTGCGTAACGCGCATTGGTCGCTGTCTCGTCGAACCCCCAGAGCTGCTTGAAGTCGCCGAAGGTGGTGCGCCGGCCGAGCGGATCGACCTGGGCGTAATAGTCCTGCGAAGCGTCGAGCAGGTCCTCGCTGTAGGTCGAGGCGTCGGTGACGTCATGGGCGAAGAAAGTGAAGAGCCCCTGCAGATAGGCGACCCCGTCGGGCAATACGCGCGGCGCGTCCGGGACGAACAGCACGGCGGTGTTCTCGCAGGCGGTGTGTGGCGGCGGGTTGGTCGCCGCCCCGTGCGGCGCGCCCGAGTTCACGACGAAGGTGCCGTACGGGATATCGCTCACCGGGTCGTACGGGACGATGACCACGTCGCGGCCGGCCGGCAGGCGCCAGAGCACATGATCGTTGGTTTGCGCCGCGTTCAGCACCCCGGTCATGACAGTCGGGGCCGCGCCGATACCCGCCGCTGAAGGTATGGTCAGCTCGAGATTGAGCTGGTCGGGCATCACGCCGCCGGGTTCGGTGCGCACATGGATGCAGGCGGGATCGGTGAATTCCAGATCCACGTTGATTGCCGAGAAATGCGCCACCTGGGTGACGAAACGATCCCCGTCGCGCTCGGCCGTGCCCGTCTCGTTCCAGACACCGCGCTCGTCGTCGTAATGAAAGATCGGGATGCTCGGCGGCAGGGCGGCGCCGGCGGCGAGCTGCGGCCCGGCGGCGGGGATGGTCAGCTCCGCCTGCACCCCTTCGGCGAGGTTGTAGATCCTGGTGTCGTCGCGCACCTGCACGAACGCGGCTCCGAAACTCTCCATGAAGCCGATCGCCTCCGCCGAGCCGGGCGCGGCGGTGGTGTAGTCGCCGGGCATCTCCATCGCGGCCTCGATATCGTAGGTCGAGATCGCGACCTCGACATTGCCCGGCGGCGGGTTGCCCGCGGCGTCCACCAGGCCACCGGCGGGAATGCGCACGGTGGCGCCCGGCCCGCAAGGATGGCGCACCCGCCGCTGCGGCAGCATCTCGTCGGCCACGCGCGTGATCTCGGGCTGATCGTGATGGACGCGCCCCTCCCCGCCCAGCCGGATCGGTTGCAACCGCCGCCCGTCGACGGCTTCCCAGTTCAGGCTTGCGCTTGGGGCGCCGCGGCACTCCTCCGGCCTGCGCCTGTCATGTACCACGATCTCGCCGCGCGGATCCGCGCTCTGCACGGTGGCGCGGACGAGCTCGTACCGCCCGCCCTGGGAGGGTCGGCGATAGATCTGGCTGAGAAGCGCATGGCCGGGAGAGCGGATATTCATGACATAGCGGTCCGCACCCGGGACGCGCAGCGTGAAGTAGCCGTTGGCGTTGGTCACGGTGCGCGCGCCGTTGATCTCGACCGTTGCATTGGCGAGGGCCGGTGTGTCGGTGGCCGAGACGGTGCCGGTGAAGAGCTCGCCCTCCTGCGCGGTGACGAGGCGCAGGCTGCGCGTGCGCACGCCACCGCGCCCGTCGGTGATCACTGCGCGCAGGACGTTCGCGCCGGGACCGTCAGGCAGGGTCCAGTCGATAACCTCCCCCGCATCGCTCGATATCGCACCCGACGCCGGATCGGGGAACCAGCGCACCTCGACCGCATCCCCATCCGGGTCCGACACCTCCATCGAGACCTCGACTGTCTCGCCGGGGCGCGCGGCAAAGATCTCCCGGTTGCCCCGCCGCGCGACGGGGTCGGTCACCACCGGCCGGCTGTTGGCCAGCGTGATGTCGCGGCGCAGGAACCCGTCCGCGGGGATCTGCATGGGCGGGATGTTGAGCACCGTGTCCGCCGACTCCAGGGTGACGACGATGCGGGTGGGCTGGCCCGCGGGCAGATTGGGCAGGAAGTAGTCGCCCATCGCGTTGACATGCGTCTGCCGCAATTGCTGCCCGGCCGTATTGAAGGCCGTCACCCGTGCGGAGTCGAGAAGTCCCGCATGGGGGATGTCGAAGAATGGAAACCCGCCATCGGCAAGCTCGACGCGACCATGGACGGTGCCCGCCCGCCGCATGCGTTGCGGGTGCATCGCGAAGGGTTCGAGATGCATCCGGCCCGCGCCGATCGCGAGGTCGCGACAGTGGCGCTGCCATCCCGGCGCATCCGCGCACATCCGGTAGCGCCCGGCGCGCAAGGGCTGGGACACGAAGGCCCCCGCGACCGTCGTGCGCCACGGGCCGAACACGACGCCCTCGGGGTCGTGGCGCGACTCGAGGGTGATCTCAATC
Organism: Paracoccaceae bacterium; assembly: GCA_007131685.1. Taxonomy (GTDB): domain Bacteria; phylum Pseudomonadota; class Alphaproteobacteria; order Rhodobacterales; family Rhodobacteraceae; genus Alkalilacustris. Next base: position 4,083 of record SLQD01000122.1, read on the forward strand.
TGCGGCAGCGGGACGGCGTCGCGAAAGCCGTCCTCGGCTGCGACGAGATCCGTGCCGGATTGATGCCAGCGCGAGGCAAGGACACGGCCGGTGACGAACCCGGTCTGATCGGGCGGGCGCGCGATGATGTCGCGCAGCTCGTCGAGATCGAGCGTGCCGCGATTGGCGCGCAACAGCTCGCGCAGATCCAGACCGCTGCGCGGCACCACGCTCAGCCGTCCATCGTCGGTGATGATGATGGCCTCCCGCCCGGCATCATCGCGTGGCTGCGCCGCGACACCGGTCACCGCGATCAGGAGCGAGGCCAGCACTGCACCCAGACATCGCATCGCAAGCCTCCCTCCCCCGCCCGGCCGAGACACCGCGATCGAGGTTTTTCATATCGTGCTATTTGGGGTGTGGTCCACGCAACATATCACATTCTGCCGCCGCGTTACAGCAATTTATACACATCACTGACGCGGGACTCACACGCACTGGATCGCAACAGCGCCAAGGCGGCAGGACGAAAGGAACCCGTCCGTGCAGCGGGCGTCCCGGTTGGCGATGCTGCGGGCCGAACCGGATGTGCGGATAGCCGTCGCGCCGTCGGGTTGCCGTCACCTCAGGTCATGCAGGGCACACGCCTTCCAGGGTCTACTGCAGGATCGGCCGCGCGGCGAATTTCACCGACTCCGATCGCCCCGAGCGATGCTCGGGCAGCTTCACGGGCCCCGGACCGATGCGAACACAGCGCTCACCAGCCGCCGAAACGCGACCAGACCTCGAGCCCGCCGCCCCCGGCCGGCAGCACGTCGTAATGACCATGCTGCGCTGCGGTCGCGCAGGCATGGTTGGGCAGTATCCTGAGCGGCGTGCCGACCGGCAGATCGGGCAGCGACTCCTCCGCGCCAGGCCGCAGGGCGATCACGCCATGTTCCTGATTGGCGCTCGCAACGATCAGATCGGGAATCGGGCGGCCATCGACATCGCAAACAACACCGTAGCCCTGATCCACCGCCTGCGCGGCCGTTCCCCGGTCGCGCGACAGGGCCATCCAGCCCGCATCGACAAGGATCCAGCCCCGGGCAGGCTGATGGCCGATCACCGTCGCGAGGACGGAAAGCGCGATGTCATCGAGATCGCAGACACCGATCCCGGCCATCACGAGATCGAAGAACATGTGCACCCCGGCGCGCAGCTCGGTCGCGCCGGTCAGGTCGCGGGCCGCATGGGCAGTAGGCGTCGAGCCGACACTGACCACCGGACAGGGCAGCCCTGCCGCGCGGAGGGCCTCTGCGGCGGTCACACAGGCCGCGCGTTCGCGTTCGGCGAACTCGGCATGCGCGGCGCGGCCGGACACGCCGTAGCTCTCGCCCGCATGCGTCATGACCCCGCGCAGCGTCCCGCCCGCATGGAGCCGGCGCCCGATCTCGACCAGCGCCGGGTCATCGGGGGCGAGGCCGCCGCGATGGCCGTCGCTGTCGATCTCGATCAGTGCGGGCACCCCCGCATCCGCGACCGCCCGCGCCTGTTCGACGCTGTCGAGGATCACCGTCACCGCGCCGCCCTTCCCCCGCAGCGCGGTGACACGGTCGAGCTTTGCCGGGGCGATCCCGACGGCATAGAGGATGTCGGTAAAGCCTGCGCCATGAAACACCTCGGCCTCGGCCAGGGTCGAGACCGTGATCGGCCCTGCCCCGCCATTAGAGAGCCGCCGTGCGACCTCGACCGACTTGGCCGTCTTGAGATGCGGGCGCAGCGCGACGCCGAGCGCGTCGGCGCGCTCTTCCAGGCGCGCGATGTTGCGCTTCATCTTCGCCTCGTCGAGCAGGAGCGTGGGCGTGCGCAGCGTGGCGAGATCGGCGGCGGATGGCATCGGCGGTCCTTTCGCTCGGGTGCGGGCATCGTGCCCGGCTCTTTGCCGGCGTGCGAGTCGCGGCACGGGGCGTGTTCGACACTCGCATGTGTCGGCGCGCGTGCAAGCATTCGGGCGCAGGCGCGGCGCCGCCCGTCACGGGCAGTTGACATGTTGCGCCCGCCTGGTGTTCCTGATGACTGTTGGGCGTGTGCGGGTATCCTTCGGCAGGTTTCGCCGTGGTGCCACGGGGGGTATGATCCATTGCACGCAGGGGACGCCGTTTATCGCGGCTACACGCAAGCGCAGCTCGACGCCCAGTATGACCAGCGCACACTCGTCCCGGAGGCGGCGCGCTACATGGATCGCTGGGCGCGAACGAGTGCCGAAACGCGCCGGCGCTTGCCCTGCGGCACCCACAGCTACGGGTCCGGGGCCCAGGAGACGCTGGACCTGTTCGGTGCCGGAGCTTCCGGGGTGCTGCACATGCACCTGCATGGCGGCGCATGGCGAGCGCTCTCGAAATCCGATGCGTCATTCGTCGCCAGCGGACTCTGCCATGATGGCGCGCGGGTCGCGGTCGTCGATTTCGATCTCGCACCGCAGACCCGGCTACCTGACATCGTCGCGCAGATCCGGCGGGCCTTCCTGTGGCTGCGAACGAATGCCGGCGCGCTCGGTGCGGCGCAAGGCGGCGTGATCGTCTCGGGGCATTCCTCGGGCGCGCATCTCGCCGCATGCTTGCTCGACCGCGACTGGTGGAAAGCGGCGGGTATCGGCGCGGCCGACTTCGCCGGGGTGATCCTCGCGAGCGGGTGCTACGACCTCGAACCGGTGCGGCTGTCGGCGCGCAACCGTTACCTCCATCTGACGCCGGCAACAGCGCAACGCCTGAGCCCCATCCACGCGCTGCCCGACATGCTGCCGCCCGTTGCGATCTTCTGGGGCGCGCAGGAGCTCGACGAGTTCAAGCGGCAATCGCGCGCGCTCGCCGCCCGAGTCATGCCGCAAGAGCCCGGCCGCCAGGCGCAGGAACTCGCGGGGCTGAACCACTTCGATGTCTATGACGTCTTCGCGGACCCTGAGTCCCCGATCGCACGCACCGCGCGCGCCATGGCGCGCGCCGCCGGATCCGGGCAACCGATCACCAACCATGGGAGAACAACCGCATGACACGCCGCTTGACGCTCGCTTTCGCAATCGCACTCGCGGCCGGCACGGCCCACGCCCAGGACGGCCCCCACGCCATCGGCACGCTGCCGCAAGGGTCGCTCGGCTACGCGATCGCGGCCGGGATCTCGCAGGTCGTCAGTGACCGCACGGGCTACACGCTGCGCGCTGTCGGCCAGGGCGGCTCCTCGGTGACCATTCCGGCGCTGAACCGCGGCGAGACGGCGTTCGCCACCTCGAACGCGTTCGAGTCGGTCTTCGCGATCGAGGGTGACGGCAACTTCGCCGATCAGCCGAACCCAGAGGTGCGCGTCGCCGCGATGCTGCAACCTTTCGCCGTGGGCATCATGGTTCCGGCCGACAGCGACCATGAGACGCTCGCCGATCTTGCCGGGGCGACGATCGCGGCAGGCTATGCGCGCCAAACCCTCGTCGAGGTGATGCAGGATGCCGTCTTCAGCGCCGTCGGTCTGTCGGCCGACGATTTCGACGGGGTGCCGGTATCGAACTTCGCCGAAGGGGCGCGGCTCCTCGCGCAGGGCGACCTCGAGGCGGTGCTTCTCGCACCGGGCTCGGGCGTCGTGCGCGAAACGCATGCACAGCGCCCGGTGCGCTTCCTCTCTGCGGTAGAGAGCGATGACGCTGCCGCGCATCTCGCCGGCGCGCTGCCCGGCTCCTTCCCGATGCGCTACGAGCCGGGTGACGAGATGCCCGAGATTGCCGCGCCGGTCGATCTTCTCGGTTACCAGTATGCGCTGCTCACGCATACCGGGGCCGACGACGAGATGGTCTATGACGCGGTCAGGGCCCTCTACGAGAATCAGCCGGCCCTCGCCGAGGCACACGGCTCGTTCAACGCCTTCGTCCCCGACGACATGGCCACGCGCGTGCCCGGGGCGGTCTTCCATCCCGGCGCCGTCCGCTTCTACGAAGAGGCCGGTATCTGGGACGAATGATGCAAGCGGACGAGACGGACGCGGGCGAACGCATCGTCGCCCGCGTCGCACTGGGGCTGGCGCTGGCAATGGTGGTGCTGGCGCTGGCCTGGTCGGGCGGCATGCACCAGCGGCTGCGCATCGCCCTCTACACCGAGCAGTTCCTGTCGCTCATCCTCGCGCTCGGCATCGCGCATGCCTTCCTGACGCGGCGGCTGCGCGGGCTGCCGGCACGCCCCGCACTGGTTGTCGATCTGGGGCTTGCGGGTGTCGCGCTTGCGGGCGGCGGCTGGCTCGCCCTGCGCTACCCCGAGATAGCGGCCACCGCCGCGATCAATCCGCCGGCGGCGTTTCCCACTGCGCTCGCGCTCGTCGTCACGCTTCTCGTCGCGCTGCACCGCGTCGCGGGCTGGCCGCTGACGCTGATCATCCTCGGCTTCTGCGCCTACGGGCTCTGGGGCCAGCTCATCCCGGGCCAGTTCCAGGCACTGCCGATCTCGCCGCAGCGGCTCACCGTGCAGCTGAGCATCGACACCGGCGGCATTCTCGGCACACCCTTGGGGATCGCGGCCACGATCGTGGTCGTGTTCGTGGCCTTCGGCCGGCTGCTCGATCATCTGGGCGGCGCGGCGTTCTTCACCGATCTGGCGACCGCGGCGATGGGCCGCTTTCGCGGCGGAGCGGCGAAGATCTCGATTGTCGCCTCGGGGCTGTTCGGCGCGATTTCGGGCAGCGCGGTGTCAAATGTCGCGACGACCGGCGTGGTGACGATCCCGCTGATGCGCCGCGGCGGGTTCCGTGGCACGACCGCCGGCGGGAT
>SLQD01000099.1 GCA_007131685.1 Paracoccaceae bacterium
GGGATGGTCTTCTGGATCGAGCGCGCCATCAGGTGGATGATGCATTCCGAATCGGAGCTCGACTGGAAGATCGAGCCGCGCTCGATCAGCTCGCGGCGCAGCGCCTCGGCGTTCGTGAGGTTGCCGTTATGCGCGATCGCGGCCCCGCCCATGGCGAACTCGCCGAAGAAGGGCTGCACGTCGCGCATCGCGGTGGGGCCCTTGGCGCCCGAGGTCGAGTAGCGCACATGGCCAATGCCGATGGGGCCGGGCAGCGCATCGATCAGGCTGGCCTTGGTGAAGTTGTCGCGCACATAGCCGAAACGGTGTGCGGAGTGAAAGCCGCTGCCCTCCTGATGGGTGATGATGCCGCCGGCTTCCTGGCCGCGATGCTGCAGCGCGTGCAGCCCCAGCGCCGTGAAGCTGGCCGCGTCGGTGACACCGATGACGCCGAAGACGCCGCATTCCTCGCGCAGCTTGTCGTCGTCGAAGGGGTGGCCGGGACGCATCGCGTCAGGTCCTTCCATGCGCTCGGGCGCTTTGCTCAAAGCTAGTCACCGGCGGGAGCGCCGCCAGCCCCCTGCGGCGGCGCGCAATGGGCGACGAGCTCCTCGTAGCGCCGGGCGAGCCAGCCCGGCGCCTCGTCCGGCAGCGCCTCGTCCACCTCGCCCTGGATGGTCATGAAGATGGCCGCCGAGCGGCTGTCGTCCATCATGGCGATGTTCGCCTCCGGCATGGCACGCTCATAGATGATGAAGGCGATCGCCACCAGAAGCACGCCGCGCGCCGCCCCGAAGAGAAAGCCCGCGCCCCGGTCGAGCCCGCCGAGCGCCGAGTTCTGCACTGCCGAGGCGAAGGCCGGTGTGATGATCGCCATCACCACGAGCCCGCCGGCAAAGACCGCGACGAAGCTCGCCAGCAGCCCGAGTTCGCAGCTGTCGGTAAGAAACCGGTCGAGATAGGGGATCTGCGCGACATAGGGCTGCGCGGCCGGGGCGAGATAGTAGGCCGCGACCGCCGCCACGATCCAGCCCGCGATCGACAGCGACTCGCGCACGAAGCCGCGCGCATAGGCCAGAAGCGCCGATACCACGACGACGACCGCCGCGATCGTGTCCACGATGGTGAAGCCTTCCATGCCGCCTCCAGCCTCAGCCCGCCCCGAAGATGTCCCCGACGAAGCCCACGAGATCGGGCATCTGCCGCACCGTCATTTCCTGCCCCGCGCCGAGCTTGCTGCGTGCTGGGGCAATGGCGGAGGTGAAACCAAGTTTGCGCGCCTCTTTCAACCTGTTTTCGGTCTGACCCACCGGACGCAGCGCCCCCGACAGGCTGATTTCGCCGAACACGGCCGTATCGGCGGGCAGCGCCGCATCCTCGCGCGCCGACAGGAGCGCGGCCGCGACGGCGAGATCGGCGGCCGGCTCGCTCACCCGCATCCCCCCGGCCACGTTGACGAAGACGTCCAGCCCGGCGAAGGGAATGCCGCAGCGCGCCTCGAGCACGGCGAGGATCGTCGAGAGCCGGCCGCCATCGACGCCCACGACCGTGCGCCGCGGCGTCCCCAGTGCCGAGGGCGCGACGAGCGCCTGGATTTCCGTGAGCACGGGGCGCGTGCCCTCGATGCCGGCGAAGACCACCGAGCCGGGGGCCGGCTCCCCGCGCTCGGACAGAAACAGCGCCGAGGGGTTGGCGACCTCGTCGAGCCCGGCATCGGTCATCTCGAAGACGCCGATCTCGTCGGCGGGGCCGAAGCGGTTCTTGACGGCGCGCAGTATGCGGAACTGGTGCCCGCGCTCGCCCTCGAAATAGAGCACGCAATCGACCATGTGCTCGACGACACGGGGGCCGGCGATCTGGCCCTCCTTGGTGACGTGACCGACGAGAATCACCGCCGCGCCCCGGCGCTTGGCGAAGCCGACGAGTTCATGCGCCGCCGCGCGCACCTGAGCGACGGAGCCCGGGGCGCTGTCGACGCTGTCGGACCACATGGTCTGGATCGAATCGATCACGACGAGATCGGGGCGCTCTGCGTCGAGGGTGGTGAGAATGTCGCGCAGGCTGGTTTCCGTGGCCAGCCGCACCGGCGCGTCGGCCAGCCCGAGCCGCTGCGCCCGCATCCTTACCTGCGCGCCCGCCTCCTCGCCGGAAACATAGATGCTCGACAGCCCCGCCTGCGCAAAGCGCGCCGCCGCCTGCAGCAGGAGCGTGGACTTGCCGATGCCCGGATCGCCGCCCACGAGGACCGCCGAGGCCGGCACCAGCCCGCCGCCCAGCACCCGGTCGAGCTCGGCCAGCCCGGAGCCGGCGCGCGGCGGCGGCGCCTCGGCGCTGGAGAGTTCGGTAAGCGGGACTTGCCGGCCCTTCGCCGCGCCGAGGCCGGTCTTCGCCGGGCCCGCCGTGAGCGGTGCCTCGGCGACGATCGTGTTCCACGCCCCGCAGGCATCGCAGCGCCCGGTCCATTTCTTGTGGCTGGCGCCGCAGGCGGTGCAGGTATGGCTCACGTTCCTCGCCACGCCCGGCTCAGTGCGTCGCGGTGTTGGAGAAGACGTTGATGACGATGATGCCGCCGATGATCATCCCGATTCCGAGAAGCGCCGGAAGGTCCAGCCGTTGATCGAAGACGAGATAGGCGATCAGCGCGATGAAGCAGATCCCGAGCCCTGACCAGATCGCATAGACCACGCCCACCGGCATGAAGCGCAGAGTCAGCGCGAGCAGGTAGAACGACAGCGCGTAGCTGAACACCACGATCACCGACGGGCCCGCGCGGGTGAATTGCTGGCTCGCCTGCAGCGCGGTGGTGCCGATCGTTTCGAACAGGATCGCCACGCCGAGATAGAGCCAGTGCATGGAAACGCTCCGCAATGCCGACAACGCGAAGCCGCGCGCCCCGCACCCGCCCCATAGCAGGGGCGCGCGCGGGGCGCCAGCCGCGCCGCCGGCGCGGGCGGTTCAGCCCGACAGGGCCTTGTTGAGGTTCTCGTCGATCTTGTCGAGGAAGCCCTGCGTGGTCAGCCAGCCCTGGTCGGGCCCCACGAGCAGCGCGAGGTCCTTGGTCATGTGCCCCGACTCGACCGTCTCGACCACGACGCGCTCGAGCGTTTCGGCGAATTCCCTGAGCTTGTCGTTGCCGTCGAGCTTGGCGCGGTGCTTGAGCCCGCCGGTCCAGGCGTAGATCGAGGCCACCGAGTTGGTCGAGGTCTGCTTGCCCTGCTGGTGCTGGCGGTAATGGCGCGTCACGGTGCCGTGCGCGGCCTCGGATTCGACGACCTTGCCGTCGGGCGTCATCAGCACCGAGGTCATCAGCCCGAGCGAGCCGAAGCCCTGCGCCACGGTGTCGGACTGCACGTCGCCGTCATAGTTCTTGCACGCCCAGACATAGCCGCCCGACCACTTCATCGCCGCGGCGACCATGTCGTCGATCAGCCGGTGCTCGTAGGTGATTCCGGCCTTTTCGAACTTGTCCCTGAACTCGGCCTCGAAGACCTCGTCGAAGAGCTCCTGGAAACGCCCGTCATAGGCCTGCAGGATGGTGCTCTTGGTCGAGAGATAGACGGGCCAGCCCAGATCGAGCCCGTAATTCATGCTCGCGCGGGCGAAGTCGCGGATCGACTCGTCGAGGTTGTACATCGCGAGCGCGACGCCGGGGCCGGGGGCGTCATAGACCTCGTGCTCGATGGTCTCGCCGTCCTCGCCGACGAACTTGATCGACAGCTTGCCCTTGCCGGGGAAGTGGAAATCGGTGGCGCGGTACTGGTCGCCGAAGGCGTGGCGGCCGATCACGATGGGCTTGGTCCAGCCCGGCACGAGGCGCGGGACATTGTTGCAGATGATCGGCTGGCGGAACACCACGCCGCCGAGGATGTTGCGGATCGTGCCGTTGGGGGAGCGATACTTGCGCTTGAGGCCGAACTCCTCCATGCGCCCGTCATCGGGGGTGATGGTGGCGCATTTGACGCCGGCGCCGTATTGCTTGATGGCGTTGGCCGCGTCCACGGTGATCTGGTCGTCGGTCGCGTCGCGCGACTCGATGCCGAGATCGTAGTATTTCAGATCGATGTCGAGATAGGGCAGGATCAGCTTCTGCTTGATGAAATCCCAGATGATGCGGGTCATCTCGTCGCCGTCGAGCTCGACGACGGGGTTGTCCACCTTGATCTTGGTCATGGGCGCGGCTCCTTTGGCTGACCGACTTCCTTGCAGCGCGGCCTATAGCGCAAAGCGGGCCGCGGGGAAAGTCGGCATGCTACGGTATACGGATGAGCTCAGGCGCGTGACGGCGCCGCGGACAGGGCCGCACCGATGCGACGCAGCGCGGCCGGCCGGTAGCGTGCCGGCGCGTGGCGCCAGCGCGTGTGCGCGGGGGCGGACAGGTCGGCCAAGGCAAGCGGGCCGGTGCGATCGGCGCTGAAAAGCCGCATCAGCCGGGTCGCCAGCCCCGGCGCGCTGTGCGCGCTGAGCGGCGCGAGCGGATCGCCGCGGTTGAGGATCGGGGCGAGAACCTGCGCGTCGAAGGACAGCCCCTGCGCCTCGGCCCCGGCGCGCACCCAGTCGAGCGCGAGCACCGACAGGCCCTGAACGTCGCCGCCCCCGCCGACCGAGCTGTGATCGCCGGCGAACCACTCCTGCCGGTAGGGCGTGTCCGGGTGCGCGGCATTGAGGGTCGCGAGATTGTCCCACAGCGCGGGTTCGTAGAAGCGCCGCCGCTCGTCGATGGCGACGGCGTGGCGCGCGGCCTGCACGCAGTGCGACAGCGCCGTATCGTGGAAACGGTGCCGGCGGCTCAGCCAGGCGAGGGGAAACCCGGCCGGGATGCCGAGCGCGCCGACCGTGTCCCACACCCCGATATAGCGCAGATCGACCCGCACCGGCGCGGGGTGGCCGCGCCCCGTTCGCCAGGCGATTTCGGCCGCGCTCGTCGCGGTGCCGGGCGCGAATCCGAGGCGGAAGGCGAAGCTGTCGGGATGGTCGGGCACGGTGCGCGCATCGGCGTCGCGGTAGCGCGCGATCGCCTCGGGGATGCGGCCGATATTGGATGGCGCGCCGATGCCCGAGGCCCGGATCAGCCCGGCGAGCGAGCGCGCCGTGTAGGCCCCGCGCGAAAACCCGAAGATATGGATCGCGTCGCCGGGCGCGTGGTTGAGCATCAAATGGCGGTACGCATCGGCGATGTTCTCGGTCAGACCCCAGCCGAGCGCACCGCCAAGCACCCGGTCGAGGACGCGCTGCAGCTTGCTCGCACCGGCGCCGGCACCGACACCGGGAACGTATATCGCGATCTGCGGCGTGCCGTCGGGGGCGGTCCGGTGCAGTGCCCGGACCAGATGGACGACGTTCGTGGGGTGCGCGGCGTCGGAGCGGTTCCAGGTCCCGTCGCAGAACACCGCGATGCGCTTCATCCCCCCGGCCTCAGCGCGTGTCCTCGGTCAGCCGCCGGGCCACGTAATCCTTCACGCTGTCCAGCATCGCTTCCATGTGCGGCCCCTCGAAGAAGTGCCCCGCGCCCGCGATCCGGTGATGGGTGACGGTGATGCCCTGCTGCTCCTGCAGCTTGGCGGCGAGGGTCTCGGTCTCGCGCGGCGGGGCGACGCGGTCCTCGGTGCCGTTGACGATCAGCCCCGAGGCCGGGCAGGGCGCGAGGAAGGAGAAGTCGTACATGTTCGCCGGCGGCGACAGGGAGACGAAACCGCTGATGTCGGGGCGGCGCATCAGGAGCTGCATCCCGATCCAGGCGCCGAAACTGAACCCCGCGATCCAGCAGTGGCGCGCATTCTGGTTGTGCGCCTGCAGATAATCGAGCGCGGCCGCCGCATCGGCGAGTTCGCCCACCCCCTGATCGTATTCGCCCTGGCTGCGCCCGACGCCGCGGAAATTGAAGCGCAGCACCGAGAAACCCAGCCCGTAGAACGCGTAATGCAGGTTGTACACCACCTTGTTGTTCATCGTGCCGCCGAACTGGGGGTGGGGGTGCAGCACGAGCGCGATCGGGGCGTCCCTTGCGGCCTGGGGATGGTAACGGCCTTCCAGCCGGCCGTCGGGGCCGGAAAAAATCACTTCGGGCATGAAGTCGCCTGCTTTCCTTTCGGCCGCTGCGCCTTTACCGTCGCGCTTGACGGGGCCGGGCGGCCTCCTTAGAATTGTTCTAGATCCGGGGCGTGCGCGCGCCGTCGACCGGCGCGAAGCTATGCAGTCTGCGCCCGGGCGTCAACCTCTGGGCGGGAAGCCGGGCATGAAACTCTCGACGAAAGGCCGCTACGCGATGGTCGCGCTCGTCGATCTGGCCCGCGCGCCGGAGGGCGAGTTGGTGCCGCTGTCGGAGGTCGCGCGCCGGCAGGACGTCTCGCTGCCCTATCTCGAGCAGCTTTTCGTCAAGCTGCGCCGGGCCGGGCTCGTCGAATCGGTGCGCGGTCCGGGCGGCGGGTACCGGCTGGCGCGGTCGGCGGATGCGATCCGGATCGCGGAGGTGCTCGAGGCCGTCGACGAGACGGTGAGCGCCATGCATACGGGGGCGGGGGCCTCGGGTGCGGTATCGGGCACCGAGGCACAGGCGCGCGCCAACCGTCTCTGGGAAGGGTTGAGCGCGCATGTCTATGTCTTCCTGCATCAGACCCGGCTGTCGGATGTGGCCGAGAATGCGCTGAGCCCCTGCCCGGCGGTGCCCGGGCTGTTCGAGATCGTGGACGCCGAATGACCCGGCGCGCCTATCTGGACTGGAACGCGACGGCGCCGCTGCGCCCGGAGGCGCGCAGGGCGATGATCGAGGCGATGGATCCTGTCGGCAACCCCTCGGCGGTGCATGCCGAGGGCCGCGCCGCGCGGGCCCTTGTCGAGCGCGCGCGCGGGCAGGTCGCGGCCGCGCTCGGCGCCGAGGGGGCGGATATCGTCTTCACCTCCGGGGCAACCGAGGCGGCAGCGCTCGCCCTCGAGGGGCGTGGCCTGCAGGCCGCCGAGATCGAGCATGACGCGGTGCTGGCCTGGACGGAGCCGACGCTCGAAGCCGATGGCGCGGGCCGTGTCCATGTCCCCGAACCCGCGCGGGCGACGCTGCAGCTCGCCAATTCCGAGACCGGCGTGATCCAGGACCTGCCGCCCGGGCTCGCCGTATCGGACCTCACCCAGGGCTTCGGCAGGATCCCCTTCGCCTTCAACTGGCTGGGCTGCGCGATGGGGTTCGTCTCGGCGCACAAGCTGGGCGGGCCGAAGGGCGTGGGTGCGCTGGTGCTGCAGCCGGGCACCGAGCTTGCGGCGCGCATCCGCGGCGGCGGCCAGGAGATGGGCCGGCGCTCGGGCACCGAGAACGTCATCGGCATCGCCGGTTTCGGTGCCGCCGCCGAAGCGGCGGCGCGCGATCTCGATGGCGGCGTCTGGGAGGGTGTCGCCCGGATTAGAAATATTCTAGAAGAGGCTCTGGCCGCGCGGGCGCAGGAGATTATTTTTGTCGGGAAAGGGGCGCCGCGCCTGCCCAACACCACATGTCTCGCAGCCCCCGGCTGGAAGGGCGAGACGCAGGTGATGGCGATGGATCTCGCCGGCTTCGCGGTTTCGGCCGGGGCGGCGTGTTCGTCGGGCAGGACGCGCACCGGGCGCGTGCCGCTGGCGATGGGGTTGGACCCGGATGCGGCGGCCTCGGTCCTGCGGGTGTCGATCGGCCCCGCGACGACGGAACAGGAGGTCCTGCGCTTTGCCGAGGCGTGGGCGAAGCAGCTGCACAAGGTCCGCGCCAGGGCGGCATAGCCCGCGCGGAGAGACGGAAAAAGGGGATCAGGGCGATGGCTCCACTGGATACCGAACAGGCCCGCGAGGGTGTCGATCAGGAGACGGTCGAGACCGTCCAGTCGATGGCCGGCAAATACAAGCATGGCTGGGAAACCGAGATCGAGATGGAGTTCGCGCCCAAGGGGGTGAACGAGGACATCGTCCGGCTGATCTCGGAGAAGAACGGCGAGCCCGACTGGATGACCGAGTGGCGGCTTCAGGCGTTCCGGCGCTGGACGCAGATGGAAGAGCCCGACTGGGCGATGCTCGAGATCCCGCCGGTCGAATACCAGGAGCAGTATTACTACGCCAAGCCCAAGAGCATGATGGAAAAGCCCAAGTCGCTCGATGACGTGGATCCCAAGCTGCTCGAGACCTATGAAAAGCTCGGCATTCCGCTGCGCGAGCAGAAGATCCTCGCCGGCGTCGAGGGGGCCGAGGAGGCACCCGCCGAGGGCCGCAAGGTCGCCGTCGATGCCGTGTTCGACTCCGTCAGCGTCGGCACGACCTTCCAGAAGGAGCTCGCCGAGGCGGGGGTGATCTTCTGCCCGATCTCGGAGGCGATCGAGAAGTATCCCGAGTTGGTGAAGAAGTATCTCGGCACCGTCGTGCCGCAGGGCGACAACTTCTTCGCCGCGCTCAACTCCGCCGTATTCACCGACGGCTCCTTCGTCTATGTGCCGCCGGGCGTGCGCTGCCCGATGGAGCTGTCGACCTATTTTCGCATCAACGCGGAGAACACCGGCCAGTTCGAGCGCACGCTGATCATCGCCGACAAGGGCAGCTATGTGAGCTATCTCGAAGGGTGCACCGCGCCCAAGCGCGACACGCACCAGCTGCACGCCGCCGTCGTCGAGATCGTCGCGCTCGAGGATGCCGAGGTGAAGTACTCCACCGTGCAGAACTGGTATCCCGGCGACGAGGATGGCGTGGGCGGCATCTACAACTTCGTCACCAAGCGCGCCGATTGCCGCGAGGACCGCGCCAAGGTGATGTGGACGCAGGTCGAGACCGGCTCGGCGATCACCTGGAAGTATCCCTCCTGCATCCTGCGCGGCAACGACACGCAGGGCGAGTTCTACTCGGTGGCGATCACCAACAA
>SLQD01000083.1 GCA_007131685.1 Paracoccaceae bacterium
AGGCTCGCCCCCGTCGGGGTGACCAGAAGCCCGCCATCGGGGGTGCGCGCCGAGAGGTTGCCCGAGCCGCCGCCGGTCAGGCCGCGATTGAACATCGATGCGGCCCAGTAGCAGATCTCCTCGCGCAGCGCGTCCTCGCTCATGCCTCGTCTCCCAGTTGCCGCGCGGCGCGCGCGAAGAAATCGCGGCCGCCGAAATTGCCGGATTTGAGCGCCAGCGCGAGATCGCCGGCGCGCATCGCGGGCACGCCGGGGTCGATCTCCGGCCCGATCTCGAGCGCGCCCAGCCCGAGCCCCTCGACCACCGCGCCCGAGGTCTCGCCGCCGGCCACGATGAGGCGCGCAACGCCGAGGTCGCGCAGCGCGCGCGCGGTGTCGGCAAACAGCGCCTCGATCGCGGCGGCGAGCGCGGCCGCGCCGTGGCGCGCCTGCGCGGCGGCGACGGTTTCGGGATCGGCCGAGGAATAGGCGAGCGGCACACCGCGTTGCGAGAGGAGCCAGTCGGCGAGTGCGGCGCCCGTGACCGCGCCCGAGGTGACCTCCTCGGCCGTGACCTCGCGGGCGGGGTGTTCGGCGGCATGCGCGGCGACCTGTTCGCGCGTCGCCGCCGAGCAGGACCCCGACAGCGCCGCCACCGGCCCCGTGACCCCGCGCCAGTCGGGCGGGGCGGCAAGCTGCCCGGCGGCGCGGAAATTGTCGGGCAGGCCCATGGCGATGCCCGAGCCGCCCGTGATCAGCGGCGCGCCGTCGGCGGCGTGGCCGAGGGCGACGAGGTCCGCCTCGCTGATGGCGTCGGCGATCACGAGCCCGCTTGAGTCACCGAGCGCAGAGCGGGCCGCATCCGCGCCCCTCGCGACGACAGCGTGCGGCAGGTGCCCCACCGGCATCGCGGTCTGGCGCGCGAGCCAGCGGCGGATATCGGGGTCCGTCATCGGGTTGAGGGGGTGCTGCTCGAGCCCGCTCTCGCTCAGGAGCCGGTCATGCACGAAGAGATGCCCCTGATAGACGGTGCGGCCCGTGGCGGGAAAGGCCGGGCACATGATCACCCCCTGCGCGCCGAGATCTTCGGCGAGCGCCTCGGTGACGGGGCCGATATTGCCCTCGGGCGTGGAATCGAAGGTCGAGCAATACTTGTAGAGGATCTGCCGGCAGCCCTGCGCGCGCAGCCAGTCCGCGGCCTTGCGCGCCTGCGCCACGGCCTCGGGCGCGGGCGCGCTGCGGATCTTGAGCGCGATGATGCCGGCGGCCACCTCCGGGTCGCCGTCGCCGTCGGGCAGCCCCGTGTATTGCACGCAGTGCATCCCGGCGCGGGTGAGCGTGTTGCCCAGATCGCTCGCGCCGGTGAAATCATCCGCGATGCAGCCCAGCAGCATCACCCCTCCCCCGGCAGCCGCACCCCGGCGGGGCCGGCATAAAGCCGCGTGATGACGGCGTCATCGACATCGCCGAGCCCCTGCGCCGAGGCCGCACGAAACTGCGCGAGTGCTGCGCGCGCCACCGCCGGGTCGAAGCCCGCCGCATCCGCCATGTCGCACACGATGCCGAGATCCTTGGGCCAGATATCGATGGCCGAGCGCGGCGCGTAATCGCCCTCGACCACATGCGGCGCGCGGTTCTCGAACATCCAGGAGGTGCCCGCCGAGGCCGAGATCACCTCGACGATGCGCTCGGGCGCGAGGCCGTGGGCCATCCCCAGCGTCATCGCTTCACCCATCGCGGCGATATGGACCCCGGCCAGAAGCTGGTTGACGGCCTTCATCGCCGAGCCCGCGCCGGGCGCGTCGCCAAGCCGGTGCACCGTCGCGGCCATCGCGTCGAGCGCGGGGCCGGCGCGCGCGAAGGCCGCCTCGCTGCCGGCGGCCATGACCGAAAGCGCCCCCTCATCAGCGCGCACCGCGCCGCCGGAGATCGGCGCGTCGAGATAGTCGATCCCGGCAGCCTCCGCCTCGGCGGCGAGCGCGCGGGCCTCGTCGGGCGCCATCGTCGCACAGGAGATCACGACCGCGCCCGGACCGAGCCCGGCAAGCCAGCCATTTGGGCCGCCGAGAACCGCACGCGACTGCGCGGCGTTGAGCACCACGAGGACGAGGATATCGGTCTGCGCCGGGGTGTCCGCCTCCACGGGCCGCCCCCCCTCGGTGGCAAGTGCTGCAACCCGCGCGGGGTCGATATCGGCACCGGCGACCTCGTGCCCCGCCCGCAGGAGCGCGCGCGCCATGCCCATCCCCATGGCCCCCAGCCCGACGACGGAAATCCTGCCCATGTTCATCCCCCCATTATCAGTTCCGCCGGCCAGAGCGATATCGCCGGCACATAGGTGATCACCATCAGCGCGCCGAACACGGCGAGGAAGAACCAGGCAAGCTGCGGAATGATCCGCTCGACGGGGATCTTCGCGATCGAACAGGCGGCGAAGAGATTGACCCCGAGCGGCGGCGTGATCATCCCGAGGGCAAGGTTGGTGACCATGATCAGCCCGAAATGCACCGGGTCGATCCCGTAGGCGAGCGCGATCGGCGTGAGCAACGGCGCGAGCACGAGGATCGCCGCCGAGGTCTCCACGAACATGCCGATCGCCAGCAGGATCAGGTTCACCGCGAGCAGGAAGGCGATGGGCGAGTCGATCACGCTCTGGAACCAGCCGGTGATCTCGCCCGGCAGCCCGGACCGTGCGATCAGGAAGGAAAACAGCGACGCCGCCGCGATGATCAGCATGATCGCCGAGGTCGAGATCACGGTGCGCCGGAACACCCCCGGCAGCGCCGAAAGCGGCAGCTCGCGATACATCCCCATGCCCACCACGAAGGCCGCCGCCACCGCCACGGCGGAGGCCTCGGTCGGGGTGAAGATGCCGACATAGATGCCGCCCACGATGATCACCGGCAGCGTCAGTGCCGGCAGCGCGGCGAGAAAGGCCCGCCCCAGCGGCGGGCGGTCGCGCCCGTCCTCCTTGCCCAGCCCCTTGACGCGGCACAGGATCAGCACCGTCGCCATCAGCACCGAGGCGACGAGGATGCCCGGCCCGATCCCGGCGGCAAACAGCCGGCCGATCGAGGTGTCGGTCGCCACCCCGTAGAGAATGAGCGGGATCGAGGGCGGGATCAGCACGCCGAGTTCGGCCGAGCTCGCCTGGATGGAGGCGGCCATCGGCACCGGGTAGCCGTGCCGCGCCATCGCCGGGATCAGGATCGCGCCGATGGCGAAGGTCGTCGCCACGCTCGAGCCCGATACCGAGGCGAACATCATGCAGGTGAGCACGCAGGTGCAGGCCAGCCCGCCCTGCACACCGCCCACCAGAGCCTTGGCCAGATCGATCAGCCGGCGCGAGATGCCGCCGATCGCCATCAGATTGCCCGCGAGGATGAACAGCGGAATCGCCATCAGCGGAAAGCTGTCGAGCCCGGTGAACATCCGCTGCGCGATCAGCAGGAGCGGCAGCTGCCCCTGCACGGTGATTCCCACCGCAGAGGCCAGCCCCATCGCGATCGCGATCGGCACCCCGAGCAGGAAGAAGATCAGCAGCGAGACGGCGATCGCGACATTCATTGCGTCGCCCCGTCACCTTCCATGTCCACGCGCCACTCGCCGTGCCAGCCCCGCAGGAGGCAGCCGAGCACCGCCACCGCGATGAACGCCGCCCCCACCGGGATCGCGGCATAGGCCCAGGCGATCGACAT
Organism: Paracoccaceae bacterium; assembly: GCA_007131685.1. Lineage (GTDB taxonomy): Bacteria > Pseudomonadota > Alphaproteobacteria > Rhodobacterales > Rhodobacteraceae > Alkalilacustris. The sequence goes on from SLQD01000083.1 coordinate 3,677, forward strand.
GTTGAGCGAAGACAGGGTCTGATTGACGACGCGCTGGGTCATCAGCGTGCCCTGCCAGATCAGGAGCACCAGGAAGAGCAGCGTCAGCGTATGCGCGACCATGAAGAGCGCGCGCGCGAGCCGCTCGGGCATCGCGTTCGCCACCACGGTGACGGCAATCATCGAGCCGTTGCGATAGGTTGCCGCCGCCCCCATGAAGACCGACCAGATCATCGTGACCCGGGTAAGCACCTCCGACCATGTCGAGGAGGCGTTGAAGACGAAGCGCATCGTCACCTGGTAGAGCGCCAGCACCACCGCCGCGACGAGGAACGCGATGGCGATACGCATCGCCAGCGTCGTCACCACGGCCTCGATCCTGAGAAACGCCTTCATCGCCGCTGCCCTCCGCACCGCGCGTCGCGGCGCCGCGCCGGTCCCGCATCGGCCGGGGCGCGCCGCCCCGGCCGCGCGCGATCACTCGAAGTTCTGGATGCGCTCGATCATTTCCGAGCCATGCTCGTCGGCATAGACATCGTATGCGCCCTCGGCGATCTCGGCGAAGGCGTCGAGGTCGATATCGGTGACGACCTGCATGCCCTCCTCCTCGAGCTGGGCGATGCCTTCCTCCTCGAGCCGTGTGACCTCGTTGCGCGTCGCCTCGGCCGACGCCGCGGCCGCTTCGTGGAACCAGCCGCGCTCCTCGTCGCTCAGCCCGTCCATCAGGAACGGCGAGGCGAGGATCACGGCGGGCGAATAGACGTGCCCCGTCAGCGTCAGATGCCCCTGCACCTCGGAGAAGTTGGAAGCCGTGATCACGGTGATGGGATTCTCCTGCCCGTCGATGACCCCCTGCTGGAGCGCCGAGAACACCTCGGGGAAGGCCATCGGCGTCGGGTTGGCGCCGAACTGGTTGAAGGCCTCCATGTGCATCTCGTTTTCCATAGTGCGCAGGCTGAGCCCCTCGAGATCCGCCGGCGTCTCGATCGGTGCCTGCGAATTGGTCACATGGCGAAAGCCGTTCTCCGACCAGGCCAGCCCGACGAGGTCATACTCCTCCATCTTGTCGAGCAGCTCCTGCCCGATCTCGCCGTCGAGCACGCCGCGGGCATGGTCGTAGTCGCGAAACAGGAACGGAAGATCGAGCGCATAGGTTTCGGGCACGAAGTTGCCGAGCGGCCCCGTCGAGGTGATCACCACATCGACCGACCCGATCTGCAGCCCCTCGATGAGATCGCGCTCGCCGCCGAGCGCGCCTGCGGGCGAGTGGCTCCCGGTGAAGGCGCCGTCGGAGAGCTCCTCGAGCGTCTCGATGAACACCTCGGCGCCGATGCCGTAATGCGAGTCCTCGGCCACGGTATGGGCGATGGTGATTTCCTGCTGTGCCTGGGCCGCGGTCGCCATGGCGGCGGTCGCGGCAATGCCGGTCAGGATATAACGCATGTGTTTCCTCCCAGTTTCACGGTTCGTCAAGCGGCCCCGGTGCGCGCGATATGGTTGCGCACCAGCGTCTCCACCCCGTCATCGGCAGCAAAGCCGAGCGCATGGGCGCGGGGCGTCTCGATGGCGCCGGGCCAACTGGCCACGATCGCCTCGATCTGCGGGTCGGGCGCGGGGCGGATGCGCGCGGCGGCCTCGGCGCCGGCGATCTCGCGCAGCGCCGCGATCATCTCCTCCACGCGCACGCTGATGCCGGGCAGCGTGATCGTCGTCTCCCCCTCGAGGGCGACCTGCTCGAGCGCCGCGGCCTGCAGCAGCGACCGCACCGCGCATTCCGGCGACGCGAGATGCAGCCGCAGATCCGGGCGCACCGGAAGCGCCGCGTCCTGACCGGCAAGCGGTTCTCGGATGATGCCGCTGGCGAAGCTCGAGGCGGCCGCATTGGGCTTGCCCGGGCGAACCGAGATCGTCGGCAACCGCACCGCGCGCCCGCGCAGGAAGCCCTTGCGGGTCGCATCGCGCAGCATCAGCTCGCAGATCAGCTTCTGGGTGCCATAGGAGGAGCGTGGTGCGGGCAGCGTCGTCTCGTGCAGCGTCTCGTTCGCGTCGCAGGAGAACACCGCCACCGAGGAGCTGAACACCATCACGGGCGCGTTCCCGGCGCCCCGGCAGGCATCGATGAGCGCGATCATCGCCTGCACGTTGTCGCGCATTCCCAGATCGAAGTCGGCCTCGCAGGCGCCGCTCACCGCGCCGGCCAGATGGATGACGAGTTCGGGCACCTCCGCGCGCAGCCAGGCCAGTGTATCGGGCGCATCAACCGGTCCGGGCAGCAGCGCGACATCCGCCTGACCGCCCGCCATCGCCTGCAGGGCATCGGCATCGATATCGGCGAGGGCGAGCCCGGTCACAGGCATCTCCCGCCCGTCGACCAGCAGCGCGCCCCGCTGACGCAGCTCCTGCACGACAAGTCGACCGAGAAAACCGGCCGCGCCGGTTACCAACACGCGCATTGCCCCCTCCCGCTCGTGTCACGGAATGGCTTGCACGGAATGACAGCGCTGTCAATGATCGCTACGAGTCGCTGGCAAGGGGGTGCCGGGCGGTCGAGCCCGCGGCGCGGCGCCGGGCAATCACGGGAGGCGCATGACACAGCGCGGCAACGACAGTGCATCGGGCAGGCGGGCGCGGGGGCGGACGACCCTGCGTCAGGTCGCCGGGCGCGCCGGGGTGAGCGAAATCACCGTCTCGCGGGTGATGCGCGGCTCGCCGCTGGTGGCGCCGGCGCTCGCCGGGCGGGTGCGGCGTGTCGCCGCCGAGCTCGGCTATGTTCCCAACCGCCTCGCCGGCACCCTTGCCGGGCACGCCTCGACGCAGATCGCGGTGATCCTGCCGGCGCTGTCGAACATCGTCTTTGCGGAGGTCCTCAAGGGCCTCGAGACGGGACTCGAGGCGCGCGGCTATCACCCGATCCTCGGCATCTCGAATTACGATGCCGAGCACGAAGCCGACCTGATCCGCAGCCTGCTCGGCTGGCAACCCGCCGGGCTCGTGATTGCCACCGCCGGCCTCACCCCGCAGAGCCGCGCGATGCTCACCGATGCCGCCCTGCCGATCGTCGAGATCATGGACAGCGACATCGATCCGATCGACATGAGCGTTGGCATCTCGCATCGCGGCGCCGGGGCCGCCATGGCGCGCCATCTCGTCGCACGGGGCTACCGCGATATCGCCTTCATCGGACATGACCTGTCGCGCGATCACCGCGCCCGCGCCCGATTCGCGGGATTGCGCGCCGGGCTCGGCCGGGCCGGGCGCGCCCTCGCGCCCGCGCGGCTGCGCCTCTGCCCGTCCTCCGTGGCGCTCGGATGCGACATGACGCGCCAGATCCTGGCGCGTCACAGACCGCAAGTGATCTGCTTTGCCAATGACGACATGGCCATCGGCGGTGTCTTCGCCTGCATCGGCGCGGGTCTCGCGATCCCGCGCGATATCGCCGTCACGGGCTTCAATCGTCTCGATATCGGCCAGGCGATGCCCGCCCCGCTGACCACGATCGACACGCGGCGCCACGAGATCGGTCGCCTCGCAGCACGTCACCTGATCGCCCGCCTCGAAGGGGACGACCCGCCAAGTCACAGCGACGTCGGTTTCGTCGTGATACCCGGGGCGACGAGTTGAGCCGGGCTGGCGCGTCCGTCCGAAATGGCAGGGCAAAGCTGACGCATGGTTGCCGCGCTGCACGGTTCTCGCCCGCGACCCGGCCGGCCATCGCCGCGTTCAGCCGCGTTACGGCGGCAAGGCCGATGCGCGTGCCGCCATGGGCCTTGGCAATCGGTCCGCACGGCCCGCATCCGGGCCCGGCGCGCAGGCTGCACCGCGACGATCCCTCCGGCGCCGCGATTGAACGCCGCCGCAAGAAGCGTGACAAGGAGATTGTGAGCGAGCTGCTTGAGCGCATGGGTATCACCGTGCCAGATCACGCAACGGTCCGGCGTGCGCACTTGAAATACCGGCGGTCCAGCCCGTGCCGAAGCAAGGTCACGAGCGCCACGGGTCCGTGAACACCCGGCACGCAAGCCCGGTCAATCCATCTCAAGGGCCTCGTGCGGGGAATCCATCGGACCGAGCTCCCGCATCACCGCCCGTCATCATGCTGCATCGCCTGCCTCTGGTCCTGCCCGAGTGAATGTGGCCAAGATCTGGCGACGCCACCTTTACGCCGGGTATATCCCTGCTGCTCCCCGATCCGCGCCGGCGCGCCCGCACCCGACCGCGGCGGCGCCCGCAGCGACCACCCCGCGAAGCACGCCTGGGGCCGGAGCGGGAGCCTGCGCGCGGGCGTAGCGGCGCGTCAACCGAGCTGCCGGTCCGTGGATCGGGCCAGTCGGACGAGGAATGCGAGCAGGAACGCGGCTCCCAGAAGTTCGAGGCTTTCCTCGTAGAGTGTGTCCATGAAAGTGTGCCCGAATTCCGTGTACGGGAAGACATTGTCCTCCAGCCGCTCCTTGAGCGCGGACCAGTCCTGCGGGTCCGCCGGCGCCAGGGCGAGAATGCGGCTGCCGACCGCCTCGTACCAGTACCCGAAGCCGCTCGTCGCCGACGAGGCCGCCGCGACGAAGTAGCAGGCCACGCCGGCCCCGAGGAAGCGCCGCAGCATCGCGGCGTCACGCAGGCGGGGCCAAAGCCGCAGGACAGGTAGCATCACGCAGGACGCGATGAGCACATAGAACGCCATTTCGAACGCGTTCTTGGCCAGGAGCGTCTCCGGTTTCTCGAAGTCTCCGTAGATTGCGTAGACGATGCTGTTGCCGATGCGGTGCCTCAGGTTTCCCGAATCCTCGATCAGCATGATCGCAAAGCCGATGGCGAGCAGCGCGAAGGCGCGCGCGTGATCCCGGCCCGACGCGGCCGCCCTGCCCCACAGGAACGCGCTCGCGATCACGCAGCCCGCAAGGAAGAACCACTGGAACCACTCGACGACGGCGCCTTCGGCGAAAAGCCGGAACCAGAATGGCGAGTCCACGACATGCAGGCCGCCGAGATCGGCCAGGATCACCAGCAGCCAGGCCGATGCAAGCAGGATCACCGCGAGGCGCACCGGGAATTCGGATGAAATCGAAGGCGCGCGGCTTGCGCGCTGAACATGGGCATGCATCTCGTCGCTCCCGATGGGACTCACCGATGAGGCGTGTCGGCGGCTGCCGGGTCGCCGTTACTCCGGGCCGCCCTGTACGGCA
>SLQD01000217.1 GCA_007131685.1 Paracoccaceae bacterium
GCCGCGCGGTGATCGGGCCGGCGGCGATGTCGGAGCCCTGCACCTCGTAGCCCAGATTGAGCAGCACCTCGGCGATGCCCGACATGCCGATGCCGCCGATGCCGACGAAATGAATGGCGCCGAGCCCGCCGGGCAGTTTCGTCGCCGCCTGCATCACCGCCCTCCCGCGACGGATTCGACGAGATCGGCGAGGCGCTCGGCAGCGTCGGGGCGCCCCACGGTGAGCGCATTGGCGGCCATGCGCGCGGCGGCCTCGGGGTTGGTGAGCACGGCGGCAATGTTGTCGGCGAGCACCTCGGCGCTGAGGGCGGATTCGGGAATGCGCACGGCGGCTTCGGCCTCCATCAGGGGTCTGGCATTGGCGGATTGGTGATCATCGGCGGCGGCGGCGAAGGGGATCAGGATCGCCGGCCGGCCGATGGCGCCGATATCGGCCACCGAGGATGCCCCCGCGCGCGAGATCACGAGTTGCGCCTCCGACAACCGCCTCGCGACATCAGGGAAGAACTCAGCGACCTCGGCGGCCACGCCGGCATGGGCATAGGCATCCTCGACGCGGGCGCGATCCTCGGGGCGGGCCTGATGCGCGACGCGCAGATTGCCACGCAGATCCGCGGGAAGCCGGGCCACGGCGCCGGGGACCGTGTCGGAGAGCACGCGCGCGCCCTGGCTGCCGCCGATCACGAGAAGATGCATCGGGTAGTCGCCGGGCGGGATATAGCCCGCCCCGGCGCGCTCATGCACCGCCGCGCGCACCGGGTTGCCGATGTCATGGGCGGGGGTGCCCGGCGGAAAGGCCGCGGGCCATGTCCCGCAGGCGACCGCATCGACGCGGCGCGCGAACAGGCGGTTGACCCGGCCGGGCATGCCGTTCTGCTCGTGGATGAGCCGCGGCAGCCGCAGCATCCAGGCGGCCGCCAGCGCAGGAACCGACGGGTAGCCGCCAAAGCCGATCACCGCCGCCGGTCGGTCGCGCCGCATCGCCAGCGCCGCCGAAACGATCCCGGCGAGAAGCCGCGCCGGCACTGCCGCGCGCGCCAGCACCCCGCCGCGCGCGAAGGTTGCCGCCGAAACCCGCCGCACCGGCACTTCGTCGGGAAAACCGCCGGCATACCGCGCCCCGCGCGCATCCGTCGAAAGCTCCACCGCCCAGCCACGCGCCAGCAGGGCCTCCGCGAGCGCCTGCGCGGGGAACATGTGCCCGCCGGTACCCCCCGCCGCGATGAGAACATGCCCCGCCATCACAGCCCCCGCCGCAGCAGGATATCGCCGATCTCGCCCTGGGGACGCGTGCGGGTGAAGGCCATCAGCATTCCCAGCGCCAGCCCCGCCGCGATCAGCGAGGAGCCACCATAGGAAACGAAGGGCAGCGTCATGCCCTTGGCCGGCAGAACCCGCGCCGCCACCCCGATATTGATCAGCGCCTGCGCCGCCAGCATCGCGGCGAGCCCGGTGCCCGCAAGCCGCGTGAAGGTGTCTCGCTCGCGCAGGAGGCGAAACAGCGCGCGCAGCGCGATGGTGGCGAACAAGGTGAGAACGAGAAGCACGAGGATCAGCCCGTATTCCTCCGCGGCGACGGCGATGATGAAATCGGTATGCGCATCCGGCAGCGACCATTTCACCCGCCCTTCGCCCACGCCGACGCCGAAGATGCCGCCCTCCTGAATGGCGTTGGCGGCATAGCCGAGCTGGGTGCGCGGGTCGATCTCCGGCGACAGGAAGCCGTCGATGCGCCGGGCGAAATGCTCCGAGCTGCCGTACAGGAACACCCCGGCGAGCAGCGTCGCCCCCACGGCAAGGCCGAGGATCACGATCGACGCCCCGGCCACGAAATACATCACCCCCCAGGTGAACAGGAACAGCGCCGCTTGCCCGAAATCGGGCTGGATCGCCAGAAAACCGACCACCGCGCCCGTCAGCGCAAGCGAGATCAGCCGCCCCGGCGGCCCGTCCGGAGCGTCGCTGGCGGCAAGCATCCAGGCGCAGGTGATGATGAAGAACGGCTTGAGGAATTCCGAGGGCTGCAGGCTGCCCACGCGCAGCGAATACCAGCGCACTGCCCCCTGCCCGAAATCGGTCCCGAAAACCGGTAGAAAGGCCAGCGCGACGAACATCGCACCGAACCCCACAACCCCGATGCGCCGCAACAGCCGCGGCGAAAGCATCGAGACCACCACCATTATCATCAGCGCGACGATTCCGAAAAAGGCCTGCCGCTCGACATAATAGAAGGGCTGCAGCCCGTTGCGGCTGGCCAGCGGGGGCGAGGCGGCGAAGCCCAGCAAGAGCCCCACCCCAAACAGCATCAGCACGCAGGACAGCGTCCAGCGATCCACCGTGCGCCACCAGCGCGGCAGGATCGGCTCGCCCGCGCGCACCGGCATCTGCCCATAGACCATTTCCGTCATGGATACTGTCCCGTCTGCCTCGATACCTGCCCGTTGCCCGGGTCTGGCCCGAATCTACCCAAGATCGTCCGATGATGCGAGGGAAAAGGCGGAATCGGCACCGCACCGCTCAGCCAACGATCGAGCGGCCGGTCGCGCCCCCTCGGCCGGTCCGCCGTCCGGGCATCGCCGCGCCGGGGCGGCAGGGTGCCCGCGCCCTGCCGCAAGGCAGGGCCCCGTGACGGCGCAGGCCGCGCCAGCGGCCTTCCGCAAGGTCACCGCGCGCCCGTCACCCGGCGCACCTGGGCGATGAAATCGGCGCCGCGGGCCTCGAAATCGGGATACTGGTCGAAGCTCGCCGCCGCCGGCGCGAGGAGCACCACATCGCCGGGCTCGGCCTCGGCCGCCGCGCGCGCCACCGCCGTCGCCATGTCGGCGCAGATCTCGTGCGCCGTCGCGCCGAGCTGGGCGGCGAAGTCGGGCGCGGCCTCCCCGATGAGATAGGCCTTGGCCACATTGGCGAACTGCGGCGCGAGCGCAGCGATCCCGCCCGCCTTCGCACGTCCGCCGGCGATCCAGCGAATGCGGGAAAAGGCCTCGAGCGCGCGCGCGGCGGCATCGGCGTTCGTGGCCTTCGAGTCGTTGACGAAACGCACCCCTTCCGCCTCGGCGACGAGCTGGCTGCGATGCGCGAGCCCCTCGAAATCTCCGAGCGCCGCCGTCACCACCCGCGGCGCCACCCCGAGCGCGCGCGCCACCGCCCAGGCGCAGCAGGCGTTCTGGTGATTATGCGCCCCCGGCAGGCCCCTGATCTCGCGCAGATCGACGGACGCCACCTGCCGGCCCTTGCGCCATTCCGCGAGGAAACCGCGCCGCGCAAAGACGTGCCAGCCCGGCCCGGCGAGCTTTCCCGCCGCCGAGACGCGGATCAGCCGGTCATCCTCGGCCGCCTCGGCCATCTGGTTGGCGAGAAACCGACCTTCCGCTTCATCCACGCCGATGACGGCGCGATCCGGCCCGCCCTCGGCAAAGAGCCGGCGCTTGGCCGCGAAATATCCGCCGCGCCCGCCGTGGCGGTCAAGGTGATCGTCGCTCAGATTTGTGAAAACGGCGATATCCGGGGTGAGCGCGCGGGCAAGCTCGGTCTGGTAGCTCGACAATTCCAGCACCACGATCTCGCCGTCCTCCGGCGGGTCGAGATCGAGCGCGGCGCGCCCGATATTGCCGCCAAGCTGCACCCGCCTGCCCGCCGCCGCCAGCACATGGCCGATCAGCGCCGTGACCGTGGACTTGCCGTTCGAGCCGGTCACCGCCACGATCCGCGGCGGCTGGTCGAAGGCCTCCCAGCCCGGCGCGGCGAAGGAGCGAAAGAACAGCCCGACATCATTATCGACGGGCACACCCGCGGCGAAGGCGGCGGCGACATGCGGGTTGGGCGCGGGGTAGAGATGCGCGATGCCGGGGCTGACGATCAGCGCGGCCACCCCGTCGAGTGCGCCCGCGCGGGTGAAATCGCGCAGTTCCAGACCGTGCGCGCCGTCGCGCGCCGCCGCGTCGTCGTCCCAGGCCAGCACCTCGGCGCCGCCCGCGATGAGCGCGTGCGCCGTCGCAAGTCCCGTGCGCCCCAGCCCGAGCACACCGATGCGCCGCCCCTCGACGCCGCGCACCGGGATCATCGCCGCCCCCGCATCAGCGCACCTTCAGCGTCGCCAGCCCGATCAGCGCGAGCACCAGCGCGATGATCCAGAAGCGGATCACGATCTGCGATTCCGGCCAGCCCTTCTTCTCGAAATGGTGGTGGATCGGCGCCATCAGGAAGATGCGCTTGCCGGTGCTCTTGAAATAGACGACCTGGATGATGACGCTCAGCGCCTCGACCACGAACAGCCCGCCCACGATGCCGAGCACGATCTCGTGCTTGGTGGCCACCGCGATCGCCCCGAGCGCGCCGCCGAGCGCGAGCGAGCCGGTATCGCCCATGAACACCGCCGCCGGCGGCGCGTTATACCAGAGAAACCCGAGCCCGCCGCCCACCAGCGCCGCCGAGAAGATCAGCAGCTCCCCCGTGCCGGGGACGTAATGGACGTCGAGATAGGTGGTGAAATCCACCCGCCCGACCGTGTAGGCGATCACCCCGAGCGCGGTGCCCGCGATCATCACCGGCATGATCGCCAGCCCGTCGAGCCCGTCGGTCAGGTTGACGGAGTTCGCCGCCCCCACGATCACGAACATCGCGAAGGGGATGAAGAACCAGCCCAGATTGAGCAGGATGTCCTTGAACACCGGCACCGCGACGCGGAAGGCGAGCTCGTCGGGGTGGATCATCGTCGCGAACAGCGCCGCCACCGCCGCGATCACGAGCCCGATGGAGAACCGCACCCGCCCCGGCACGCCGCGCACATTGCCGTTGGAGACCTTGGCGTAGTCGTCCACGAAGCCGATCACCCCGAAAGCCGCGGTGACGAACACCACCAGCCAGACATAGGGATTGTCGAGCCGCGCCCAGAGCAAGGTGCCCACCATCAGCGAGCCGAGGATCAGCACCCCGCCCATCGTCGGCGTGCCGGTCTTGGTGACGAGATGGCTCTCGGGTCCGTCGGCGCGGATCGGCTGGCCGTTGCGCTGGCGCTTGCGCAGCAGGTTGATCAGCGGCGGGCCGAACAGGAAGCCGAAGATCAGCGCCGTGAAGAACGCGCCGCCGGCGCGGAAGGTAATATAGCGAAACAGGTTGAAGCCCCCGGCCCAATCGGAGAACTCGGCCAGCCAGTAGAGCATTCAGTTTGTCCCCCGCGCCTCGGATGCGGTCGATTGGCGCAGTTTGCGCAGCGCGTCAACCACGCGCGCCGCGCCGCTCGCCTTCGATCCCTTGACCAGCACCACGTCGCCCGCATCGACGAGCCGCTTGGCATCGGCACAGAGCGCCTCCGGAGTCTCGACAAGCTCCCCACGCTGCGCCTGCGGCAGCGCGTGCCACAGATGCGCCATGCGCGACCCGATGCAATGCACGAGGTCGATCCGCGCCATCGCGGGGTGCTCGGCGAGCGCGGCATGCAGCGCGGTCTCGCCCGGGCCGAGCTCCAGCATGTCACCGAGAATGGCGATGCGCCGGCCGTGCCCCACGCGCCCGACACCGTCCCGCGGCGCGGCGGCGGCGAGCACCTCGAGCGCCGCGCCCACCGAGGCCGGGTTCGCGTTATAGGCGTCGTCGATGAGCTCGAAGCCCGCATCCTCCACCGGGTCGAGCCGCAGATGCTCGCGCCGCCCGCGCCCGCCGGGCGGGTGCCAGCCCGCAAGCGCGAGCGCGCAGCGCGCCGTGTCGGCCCCCGCCGCGCGCGCCGCAGCGAGACAGCCGAGCGCGTTCATCGCGAAATGCCGCCCCGCCGCCCCGATCTTGAACAGAAGCGGCGCGCCGTCGGCCTGGGCCTCCACGATGGTAACGTCGCCGGCGAGCTGCACCCCCGTGAGCCGGAAATGCGCGCCATCGGCCTGCCCGAAGCGCAGCGCGCGCGGCGCGGCGGCCGCGAGCATGGCGGTGGTGTCGAGATCGGCGTTGATGACGCCGGTGCCGCCCGGCTCCAGCCCCTCGAAGATCGCGGCCTTCTCGCGCGCGATGGCGGCGAGATCGTCGAAGGCGGCGAGATGCGCCGGCGCGATCGTGGTGATCAGCGCGACATGCGGCCGTGCAAGCCGGGCGAGCGGGCCGATCTCGCCGGGATGATTCATGCCGATCTCGATGACGGCGAATTCCGCCGCCGGATCGAGCCGCGACAGAGTCAGCGGCACGCCCCAGTGATTGTTGTAGCTCGCCTCGGCGGCGTGGACGTTGCCGCAGGCGCCGAGCATGGCGCGCAGCATGTCCTTGGCGGAGGTCTTGCCCACCGAGCCCGTCACCGCGATCACCCGCGCCTGTGCGCGCGCGCGCCCCGCGCGGCCCAGCGCCGTCAGCCCGTTGAGCGTGTCGTCCACGACCAGCAGCGGCGCATCGGCGGCCACGCCCTCGGGGATGCGTGCGACCATCGCCGCCGCGGCCCCCCTGCCGAGCGCCTCGGCCACGAAATCGTGCCCGTCGCGCGCATCGGAAAGGGCAACGAAGAGATCGCCCGGCACAAGGCTGCGCGTGTCGATGGACACGCCCGTCGCGGCCCATTCGCCAACGGCGCGCCCGCCCGTCGCCGCGGCGGCCTCGGCGGCGGTCCAGAGCGAGGCCATCAGCGCGGCTCCAGCGCAGCCACCGCCACGCTCGCCTGCTCGGCATCGTCGAAGGGATAGATGTCGTCGCCCATGATCTGCCCGGTCTCGTGGCCCTTGCCCGCGATCAGGAGCGCGTCACCCGGCCCGAGCGCATCGACCCCGCGAAGGATCGCCTCGGCGCGATCGCCCACCTCGCAGGCCCCGGGACAGGCCGCGACGATCTGCGCGCGGATCGCCGCGGGATCCTCGGAGCGCGGGTTGTCGTCGGTGACGAAGGCCTGGTCGGCGTGTTCGGCGGCGGCGGCGCCCATCATCGGGCGCTTGGCACGGTCGCGGTCGCCGCCGGCGCCGAACACCACCACGAGCCGACCCATCACATGCGGGCGCAGCGCCGAAAGCGCCGTGGCGAGCGCGGCCGGGGTATGGGCGTAATCGACGAAGACCGGCGCGCCATTGCCGCGCGTGCCGACATGCTGCATGCGCCCGCGCACCGTCTCGAGCCGGTGCAGCGCATCGAAGATCTCGCCGGGGGCGTCGCCGCAGGCGATGGCGAGCCCGGCGGCGAGCAGCACGTTCTCGGCCTGGAAACCGCCGATCAGGCCGAGCCGCACCTGGCGCGGGGCGCCGCGCCAGGCAAGGCGCAGCTCCTGCCCCGTCGCGTCGAAGCGCTGCGCGACAAGCCGCAGATCGTCCTCGCCGCCGCGCCCGAGGCGCAGCACCCGCTGCCCGCGCCGCCGCGCGATCGCGGCCATCGCCGCGCCGCGCGGATCCTCCATGTTGATCACCGCCGTTCCGTCCTCGGGCAGCACCCGCGCGAAGAGCCCGGCCTTGGCCTCGAAATAGGCCTCGAGATCGGAGTGGTAGTCGAGGTGATCCTGGCTGAGATTGGTGAAGGCGGCGGCGCGCAGGCGCACCGCGTCGAGCCGGCGCTGCGCGAGCCCGTGCGAGGAGGCCTCCATCGCGGCGTGCCCGACCCCGGCGCCCGCGATCTCGGCGAGGATGCGGTGCAGGGTGACGGGCTCGGGCGTGGTATGGGCAAGCGCGGAGGAATGATCGCCCTCGACGCCGGTCGTGCCGAGATTGACGGCCGGGTGGCCGAGCGCCTGCCAGATCTGGCGCGTGAAGCTCGCCACCGAGGTCTTGCCGTTGGTGCCGGTCACGGCGACCATCGTGTCGGGCTGCGCCCCCCACCACAGCGCCGCCGTCAGCGCGAGCGTCTCGCGCGCGTCCTCGGCCACGATCACCGGCACCCCGGGCGCATCGCCCGCCGCCTCAAGCCCGGCGCGATCGGTCAGCACCGCCGCGGCCCCCGCGCGCAGCGCCTGGGGGATGAAGCCGGCGCCATGGGCGCGGCTCCCGGGCAGCGCGGCGAAGAGATGGCCCGGGCGCACCGCGCGGCTGTCCACCGACAGCCCGGTGATGCGCGCCTCGGCCCCGCCCCGCGCACGCAGCCCGAGGGCCGCGAGGCTGCGCACGATGCCGCCATTCGAGGTCTCGCCCATGATGCCGCCCGCATCCGCTCAGTTGCTGACGGGTGTTAGCCCATCCGGTGTGCGCGATTCAATCTCCGGCACGAGATCGGCGATCGCCACGCGCGGACGCACGCCGAGCAGCGGCGCGACGCGGCTGACGATCTCGCCGGCCACCGGAACCGCCGTCCAGCCCGCGGTGCGCCGGACCTCCGAGCCGCCGCGATCCTCAGGCTCGTCGAGGGCGACGACCAGCACGTATTCGGGATCGTCCATCGGGAAGGCGCCGGCGAAGGTCGAGATCACCTTGCCCTCCTGGTAGCCGCGCCCATCGGTGCGCGGCTTGTCGGCGGTGCCGGTCTTGCCGCCGACATTGTAGCCCTCGACATTGGCGAAGGTGGCGGTGCCGTCGGTGACGACCTCGCGCAGCATGGCGCGGATGATCTCGGAGGTTTCGGGGCGGATGATGCGCTCGCCGGGTTCGGGATCGGCGCGCCGCTGCAGGGTGGGCCGCACGAGCGTGCCGCCATTGACGAGGCTTGCGTATCCGGCGGCGAGGTGCAGCGGGCTCGTCGACAGGCCGTGACCGTAGGAAATCGTGATCGCCGACATCTGCGACCAGGTGTCGGGCAGGAGCGGGCGCCCGGTGCGCCCCTCGGCAAGCTCGATCGGCGTTGCCTCCAGAAAGCCGAGACGGCCGAGGAACTGGCGCTGCGCCTCGGGGCCGATCTCGAGCGCCATGCGCGCCGTGCCGATATTGGAGCTCTTGACGATGATGTCGCGCAC
>SLQD01000130.1 GCA_007131685.1 Paracoccaceae bacterium
AGAACCTGCCGGTGACCTCGGTGCTGCACTACACCGACGCGCTGCCGCCGCACGAGCTGCCCATCGTCACGACGGGGCTCGGCGAGGAGGAGCTCGGCCGCGACGGCACCGAGGGCGCGATGAAGCGCGCCTGGAAGCAGCTCGACCCGGCGCTGCCGGCGGTCGTGGTCACGGGCTCCATCGCCGAGATGATCGGCGGCGGGGTGACGCCGCAGGGGACCAACCTGCAGCGCTTCCTGCCGCGCACCATCGACGAGGACCAGTGGCAGGCCGCCGACCGGGCGATCACCTGGATCTTCTCCGAGTTCGGCATGACCAAGGGCCGGATGCCGCCCGAGAAGAAGCGCGAGGAGGACGCTCCCCCCCGCGTGAACATCATCGGGCCGATATACGGCACCTTCAACATGCCCTCGGACCTCGCCGAGATCCGCCGCCTCGTCGAGGGGATCGGCGCCGAGATCAACATGGTGATGCCGCTGGGTGCGCATCTCGCCGAGATGCGCAATATCGTGAATGCCGATGTCAACGTCACCATGTATCGCGAGTTCGGTCGCGGGCTGTGCGAGGTGCTCGGCAAGCCGTATCTGCAGGCGCCCATCGGGATCGAGTCGACCACGCAGTTCCTGCGCACGCTCGGCGAGCTGACCGGCCTCGACCCCGAGCCCTTCATCGCGCGCGAGAAGAACAGCACGATCAAGCCGGTCTGGGATCTGTGGCGCTCGGTGACGCAGGATTTCTTCGCCACGGCGAGCTTCGCCATCGTCGCCAACGAGACCTATGCGCGCGGCATCCGCAACTTCCTCGAGACGGATCTCGGCCTGCCCTGCGCCTTCGCGGTCGCCCGCAAGGCCGGGCGCAAGACCGACAATGACGCGGTCCGCGCCATGATGGCCGCGCGCCGCCCGCTCATCGTGATGGGCTCGATCAACGAGAAGATGTATCTCGCCGAGCTCAAGGGCGGCCACGGCCCCCAGCCCGCCTTCATCCCGGCGAGCTTTCCGGGCGCCGCGATCCGGCGCGCCACGGGCACGCCCTTCATGGGCTATGCCGGCGCGACCTATCTTCTGCAGGAAGTGTGCAACGGGCTGTTCGATGCGCTGTTTCACATCCTGCCGCTGGGCTCGGAGATGGACAGCGCGGCGGCCACGCCGACGACGCTGCGCCGCGACCTGCCCTGGGACGCGGACGCGTCCGCCGCGCTCGAGCGCATCACCGCCGAGCATCCGATCCTGACCCGCATCAGTGCCGCGCGCAATCTGCGCGAGGCCGCCGAGAAGGCCGCGCTCGACGCCGGCCAGGAGCGGGTCGCCCTTGCCACCGTCGAGGCGCTCGCTGGCGCGGCGGCGGCAGGCCCATCTTCGAGCGAGGAGAGAGACCATGAGTGACCAGACCGTCAACAAGCCGATGCCGGCGCGCACATCGCGCACGGAGTTTCGCGTGTATTTCGCGCTGATCCTGATGCTGGCGCTTCCGGTGACGACGCTGAAATGGCTTGTCGCGCTGCTGCGCAGCGGCGCAGCCCCGGCGCAGGGTCCGGTCGCGCAGGCTTTCTGCGAGGCGCGCACCATCACGCCGCTGATTTTCTCCACCTGACCGGGTGGAGACCGTGTTCGCCGCGCTCGTCGGCGCGGTGGATATGCGGGGGGGCATACCGTCCGCCCGTCAACCCGGCCGCGGGGCTCGCGGCGTCAGTCTGACGATCCGGAGGATACAATGGCTGATAAAACCGACCTGTCGTTCACAGGTCTCACCGAGGAGCAGGCGCAGGAACTGCACTCCGTCTACATGAGCGGGCTCTGGCTTTTCACGTCGATTGCCGTGGTCGCTCACCTGGCGGTGTTCATCTGGCGCCCCTGGTTCTGAGGAAGGAAAAGATATGAGCAAGTTCTACAAGATCTGGCTGATCTTCGATCCGCGCCGCGTGTTCGTGGCGCAGGGGGTCTTCCTCTTCCTGCTGGCAGCACTGATCCATCTCGTGCTGCTCAGCACCCCGAGCTACAACTGGTTCACCATCGCGGCGGAGAAATACGACCGCCCGGTGGCAGCCGCCGAGTAACTCGCAAGGCACTCCTGTCGCGGGCGGGATCGCTGCCCGCGACCATCGCACAACCTGAACGGACGGCCCTTGCGCCATCGGCGCGGGTCCGCCTGCAAGCGGAGAGAGAAGCATGGCATTGCTCAGCTTCGAACGAAAATACCGCGTGCCGGGCGGCACGCTCGTCGGCGGCAACCTGTTCGACTTCTGGGTCGGTCCCTTTTATGTCGGCTTCTTCGGGGTCACGACGGTCTTTTTCGCCATCCTCGGGACGCTGCTGATCCTGTGGAGCGCGGTGCTTCAGGGCACCTGGAATCCCTTTCTGATCACCGTGAACCCGCCACCGCTCGAATACGGGCTCAGTCCCGCGCCGCTCGCCCAGGGCGGGTTGTGGCAGATCGTTACGATCTGTGCCATCGGCGCCTTCGTCAGCTGGATGCTGCGCCAGGTCGAGATCTGCCGAAAGCTCGGGATGGGGTATCACGTTCCCTTCGCCTTCGGGGTGGCGATCTTCGCCTATGTCACGCTGGTGGTGATCCGCCCGGTGCTCATGGGGGCCTGGGGTTACGCCTTTCCCTACGGCATCTTCACCCATCTCGACTGGGTGTCGAACACCGGCTACACCTACGGCAATTTCCTCTACAACCCGGCGCACATGATCGCGGTGACGTTTTTCTTCACCACGACGCTGGCGCTGGCGCTGCACGGCGCGCTGATCCTGTCGGCGGCCAATCCCGCCCGCAAGGGCGATACCTCGCGCACCCCGGATCACGAGGACACCTTCTTTCGCGACCTGATCGGCTACTCGGTCGGCACGCTCGGGATCCATCGCCTGGGGCTGCTGCTCGCGCTCAATGCCGGGTTCTGGAGCGCGGTGTGCATCGTCGTCTCGGGCACCGTCTGGTTCGGCAACTGGGAGCTCTGGTGGAACTGGTGGCTCAACCTGCCATGGTGGGCCGGTATTGAAGGAGGCGTGAACTGATGCCGGAATATCAGAACATATTCACCCAGGTGCAGGTGCGCGGCGCGCCCGAGATGGGCATGGTCGAGCAGGTGGACACCGGCGAGCGCACCAAGGGCGCGGGCTTCTCGAAGCTGCTCGGCTGGTTCGGCAACGCACAGCTCGGTCCGATCTATCTCGGCACGATGGGGCTCATCTCCATCGCGACGGGGCTGATCTGGTTCTTCATGGTGGGCGGCTGGTACTGGTATCAGGCCGGCTTCAACCCCGCGGTCTTCGTGCGTGATCTCTTCTGGTTCTCGCTCGAGCCGCCGGCACCGGAATACGGGCTGAGCTTCCCGCCGCTCGCGGAAGGGGGCTACTTCCTGATCGCCTCCTTCTTCCTGCTGGTTTCGGTCATGACCTGGTGGGTGCGCACCTGGCTGCGCGCCGAGGCGCTGGGGATGGGCAAGCATGTCGCCTGGGCCTTCGCCTCCGCGATCTGGCTGTTCCTCGTGCTCGGGCTGTTTCGCCCGGTGCTGATGGGGGAGTGGTCCGTGGCGGTGCCATACGGCATCTTCAGCCATCTCGACTGGACCAACAACTTCTCGCTGATCCACGGCAACCTTTTCTACAACCCGTTCCACGCGCTCTCGATCGTCTTCCTGTTCGGCTCGACGCTGCTCTTCGCGATGCACGGGGCGACGATCCTCGCGGTGTCGCGCTTCGGCGGCGACCGGGAACTCGAACAGATCTACGACCGCGGAACGGCTTCCGAGCGCGCGGCGCTGTTCTGGCGCTGGACCATGGGCTTCAATGCCTCGATGGAAGGCATCCATCGCTGGGCGTGGTGGTTCGCGGTGCTCACGACCCTGACGGGCGGCATCGGCATCCTGCTCAGCGGCACCGTCGTCGACAACTGGGCGGAATGGGCGATGCAGCGCGGCTACCGGCCCACCTATGACTGAGGAGCATCGTCATGGCTGAACACGACTATATCCAGGAGACGACCTCCCAGCGGCTGCGCAACTGGATCCTGGTCGAGATGTTGCGCGGGGCCGGCTATGTGGCCGTCGTCCTGCTGGGGATCGGGGCGATCATCGCGGTGATCTACCTCGTGAGCCTCGCGCTTCCGGACGACAGCAAGACCGAGCCCGGCCCGATGCCCTTCAGCACGCTGCAGGCTGCGCCTGCGCCGGCGCAGGGCTGAGCCGAGAATGCGGGGCGGTGCGATGATCCATGTCGCGCCGCCCCGAACCATGTTCGGGCGTTATCCGCCAGCCCGGACCATGGGCGATCCCGTCGCCCGGTTCCCGACCTGGTGGCGTCAGGCAACTGGTGTCGCACGCCTGGCGTGTGGCACCTTTTTTCATTGAGCACGGAGGCCGCCATGCCCGCACCTGCCACACCGCTTCTCGACCGGGTCGCCGGGCCGGGCGATCTTCGCACCATGAGCGATGCCGATCTCGCCCGCCTGGCCGACGAGCTGCGTGCCGAACTCGTTGACGCCGTCTCGCAGACCGGCGGGCATCTGGGCTCCTCGCTCGGCGTGGTCGAGCTCAGCGTCGCGCTGCATGCCGTCTTCGACACCCCGCGCGACAAGCTCGTCTGGGATGTCGGGCATCAATGCTACCCCCACAAGATCCTTACCGGCCGGCGCGACCGCATCCGTACCCTGCGTCAGGACGGCGGGCTGTCGGGCTTCACCAAGCGCACCGAGAGCGAATACGATCCCTTCGGTGCCGCGCACTCCTCGACCTCGATCTCCGCGGCGCTCGGCTTCGCGCTCGGCCGGGACATGGGCCGCGATACCGGCGACGCCATCGCCGTGATCGGGGACGGGGCGCTGACGGCCGGCATGGCCTACGAGGCGCTCAACAATGCCGGGCACGAGGGGCGGCGGCTCTTCGTCATCCTCAACGACAACGAGATGTCGATCGCCCCGCCCGTGGGGGCCATGGCACGCTATCTCTCCGATCTCGGCACGACGGACCCGAGCGAGGCCGGCGCCGCGCGCGACGCGGCTCGCGAGGCGCGCACCCGCGTTACCGGGCTGCCCGGCGGCGGCACGCTCTTCGAGGAGCTCGGCTTCGACTATGTCGGCCCGGTGGACGGCCACGACATGGGCGCGCTCCTGCGGGTGCTGCGCGGGGCGCGGCTGCGGGCGACGGGGCCGGTGCTCATTCATGCCGTCACCGTCAAGGGCAAGGGCTACGCCCCGGCCGAACACGCCGCCGACAAATACCACGGCGTGGCGAAGTTCGACGTCGCCTCCGGCACGCAGGCCAAGTCGAGGCCCGCCGCGCCGAGCTATACCTCGGTCTTCGGCAACGCGCTCACCGAGGCCGCCGCGCAGGATCCGGCGATCATGGCCGTGACGGCGGCGATGCCTGCCGGCACCGGCGTCGACATCATGGCGCGGCGCTTTCCCGAGCGGGTCTTCGATGTCGGCATCGCCGAACAGCACGGCGTGACCTTCGCCGCCGGCATGGCCGCGAGCGGGCTCAAGCCCTTCGCGGCGATCTACTCCACCTTCCTGCAGCGCGCATATGATCAGGTCGTTCACGACGTCGCGCTTCAGGGGCTTCCGGTGCGCTTCGCCATCGATCGCGCCGGGCTCGTCGGCGCCGATGGTGCAACCCATGCCGGGGCCTTCGATATCGGCTACCTCTCGGCGCTTCCGGGCTTCACGGTCATGGCCGCCGCCGACGAGGCCGAGCTCGTGCATATGGTGGCGACCGCGGCGGCGCATGATTCGGGGCCGATCGCCTTTCGCTATCCGCGTGGCAACGGCACCGGGGTCGCGCTGCCCGGGTCAGGCACGCCGCTGCCGATCGGCAGGGGCAGGGTGGTGCGCGAGGGCGCGGATGTCGCGCTTCTGTCCTTCGGCGCGCATCTCGGCGAATGCCTCGCCGCCGCCGAACTGCTCGCCGCGCGCGGGCTCGCGACAACCGTTGCCGATGCGCGATTCGCCAAGCCGCTCGACACCGGGCTCGTCGATGACCTGGCGCGCAATCACGCCGCCATGATCACGGTAGAGCAAGGCGCGGAGGGCGGCTTCGGCGCCCGGGTGCTGCGCCATCTGGCCGATTCCGGCACCCTCGATCGCGGTCTCGCGATCCGTACCATGACGCTGCCCGACCGCTTCATCGACCAAGCGGGCCCCGCGCAGATGTATGCCGATGCCGGGCTGACGGCCGACGAGATCGCCGCGCGCGCGGCCGGTTTGGCGCGGCTGCGCGGGCTGCGCGCGGCCGGGTAGGGAGGGCGCGCCGGTCAGACGGCGGCGTCGCCGTCACCCCTTGGAACAGCGTGGCACGCGGTGTATGGTCCCGCGCAGGGATGGATATGCTCGGCGCTGCGTTGCGCACTGCGACAATTCGTCGTATTGCATTTTGACAAAGCGGTCGCGGCGACTATCATCCGGATATGCATCGCGAACGGTGAACGTGCCGCCTCGAGAGCGGCACAGCTGGGCGCGGGACGTGGCAACGGGGGGAGTTGTCAGATGCCAAGCGCCGACGGGACCGGGCTATTCGATCAGGGCGCCTACGAGCGCGCCAACGACGACTTCGTTTCCCTGCAACACCACTTGCCGCGGGACGCGGTGGTCAATCTTGCGCGCGAGGTCGTCGAGCGCCTGGGGCGGGAGCGAAGGCTCTCGAACCCCGGCGATCAGGATGATCCCGACGGCATCGAGGAGTTGTGCGAAGCGCTCGTCGCCCGCGACAGCGAGGCCGGGCTGCGCTGCATCACGCGGCTGCGCAACGCCGGGGTCGGTGTCGAGGAGCTCTATCGCACGCATCTGCCCGCCGCCGCACGCCGGCTCGGCGCGCTCTGGGAGAGCAATACCGCGAGCTTCACCGATGTGACCATCGGCGCGGGGCGCATCTACGCCATCCTGCGGCTCCTGCGCGGTGAGATGTCGCAGGGCGTGATCCGCGAGCGCTGTGTGCTGGCCTTCGCGTCCGTGCCCGGCGAGCAGCACACCCTGGGCGTGACCATGGCCGCGGACATGTTCCGAAACGACGGATGGGATGTGGAGCTCCTTCTCGGCCTGCCGCAGGAGCTCCTGATCGACCAGCTCGAGAAGTCCGACTACGCGCTGGTCGGACTGTCGGCGAGTTGCGTGAAATCCTTCAGCACGCTCGCGCAGCTCGTGGTTTCGCTGCGGGTCTGCAATCCGAGCATGAGCATCCTGATCAGTGGCACCATCGTCGAACAGGCGCACGATGTCGTCGCGCTCACCGGGGCCGACGGGGTGTGCTGGGATCTCGATTCCGCGCGCCGCGAGGTCGAGCGCCTGACCCGGCCCCGGAGCTGACACGGCACTCAATCGGGACTGGACAGCGCGCCCGGGCCCGGGCAGCCTGCTGGCAGATTGAGGAAAGGCAACCATACATGGCCACTGTCACGCAGAAACCGCCGTGGCATATCGGACCGGTCGGCATGCTCGCGACGCTCTGGGGCGCGGTGATGGCGGGCGAGGAACTGATCCGCCGCTTCGAGCTGACGGGATATCCGGAGCCGCTCGCGACCTGGGGCGCGCAACTCGCAGCGCTGCCGGACGGGGCAGGGCTCGTCTGGGCGCTGGGGGCCTTCGCGGCACTTGCCGGCGGGGTGCTGCTGCTGCTGCGCGAGGGGCTCACGCCGGTGATCCTGGCGCTCGCGGCGCTCGCACTGGCGGTCGCCGCCGGCTGGGCGGCACTGGCCGGCGCAATGACGGTGGCGCAGCCGGGCGGGCAGGCGATGATCGGTGTCGCGGTGCTCGGGGTGCTGTTCTGGCTCTATGCGCGCGTGCAAAGGGGCAACGGCGCGCTGGGTTAACCCTCGTCGCCGCGGCGTGCGCGCCACAAGTCCCAATCCTCCGGCGTGTCGAGATCGGTCACGGCGCGTTCATCGGGCAGCACGAATTCGCGGATGCGGTCCGCGTTGCGCCGCAGGATGGCGCGGGCGCCGGCGTCGCCACGCAGCGCGGCGAATTCCGCCACCAGCGCCGCCGGAAAGACGACCGGATGCCCCGCGCGCCCATCCGCGGCCGTTGCACGGATGATGGTGCGCCCGCCATCGGCTTCGAAGGCGTCAATCACCCGGCGCAGGTCCTCCGCGGTGAGGTCAGGCATGTCGGCCGGGAGGATCATCACGCCCGCGATCCCCGGCGGCAGATGCGCGGCGCCGGCGCGAAGCGAGGCCGACATGCCTTCATCCGCGTCGGCCACCGTGCAGATCCTCACAGCGAGTTCTTCCAGCGCGGCGCGGCGCGCCGGCGCCTCGGGCGCCAGCGTGACAGTTACCGGGGCGCAGGTTGCAAGCGCGATGCAGGCCTGCCGCCGCAACATCGCGACGCCGTCCACGCACTCCAGAAGCTTGTCGCGCCCGCGCATCCGCCGCGATGCGCCCGCCGCCGGGATCAGGATCATCACGTCGCGCATATCACCGCGGCGCCAACCGCGCCGTGATCGCGCCACAGCCGCCGATCCGGCGCGAGGGGCCGGGCGCGCGCGCTGGCAGGCTGCTGCTACGCCGGAAACGTCTCATCGTGAGTCGCATAATATGTGTTCTCTCTTGTCGGCAGAAGTGTGTGGGTGGGTGATGCACCCCTAAGATACTGAGAAATATAGACGGTTTTGAGAGCTTTGTTGCACAAATGGGGTGTTGGGGGATTCATTCCGTGAATCCAGCGTGGTAGCTGAGGATCATGAGCAGACCCACGCCCCCGACCTGCAAGACCGGGAGCTGGCAGGCTTACAACGAAGCGCTCAAGCGCCGGGGTTCGCTGACGGTCTGGTTCGACCCCGAGATGATCTGGGAGGCTGCGCCAACCGGCAAGCGCGGCCGGCAGCCCGACTACAGTGAT
>SLQD01000226.1 GCA_007131685.1 Paracoccaceae bacterium
CGGCGCGAAACAGCGGCAGCGCCCAGGCGCCGGTGATTACATGCACGCGCGCGTTGCGGTCCCAGGGCAGGAGCTCGGCCACGCCCTGGTCGTCGCGCGGGGCGAGCTGAAGGCACTGCGCCCGCGCGCGGCTGTTCCAGACGAGATTGGCGAGAAAATCGCAGGGTCGGTAATCGCGCAGCGCCGGCGCCGCGCTCAGCGCCCCGGTCCAGACACGCGCGCCCCCGGCAAAGTCCGCGCCCTCCGGCGCGAAGAGGTGCCCGTGCACATCCCCCTCGGCGCGGGCGGAGAGCCAGTCGGCAAAGCCGGCGAAGAGCTCGGTGAAACCCTGCAGCACCGTATATGGCCGCGCCGTGTGCCCGTTCTCCCAGCCCGGATTGGGAAAGCGGCTCTGCATGTAGAGCCCGGCGCGTCCGCGGGTGCGGCGCTCGCGGGCGCGCTCGAAGAGCGCGCGCAGCGCGGCCGGGTCGGGCTCGGCCGGGCCGCGCGGGGCGACGGCGTCGGAGAGGAAATGCGCGTAGAGTCCGTCGGCGCGCGGCCAGACCTTGCGCGCCACGAAGCAGCCCGAGCGCGCGAGCATGTCGCGGTGATCGTCGTAGAGGATATGCGGCTTGCCCTGGAAATCGAACTGCGACAGCGTCAGGCTGCGGCTCTCGATGCGCCGGGCATGGCGCCGCGCGAGGGTCTGGAAATAGGACTCGTCCGGGATCCAGACCCGGCGGAAGAAGCGGTCGATCGCCGTGCGGTCGGGGTCGTTCAGGATCGCCTCGAGCGTCGCGCGCGTCAGGCACCACCATTGCGCGCCCAGATGCGGCTCCAGCCCCGCGGGCATCGCGCGGCGCACGCCGAGCCGGCGCTGCAGCGTCACGGCCGCGTCGAAGAGCCGGCGATGGCGCTTGAAGGCGAAGGGGAACCACAGCGTGAAGCGCTCCTCCTCCAGCCCGCCGACGGTCCAGGGGACATGCCGCGTGTGCACCGATTCGATGAAATCGGTGTCGGGATGGGCGGCGAGATAGGCCTCGAGATCGGCCATCGGCCGCAGCGGCAGGCAGGCCCCCGACAGAGCGAGCACATGCGTCACCGCGCGAGCGCCCGCGAGCAGATCGCCCGCCGCCTCGAGCTGCGCGGCCACGATCGACCAGCCGCCCCAGTCGATGCGGTGACGCGCGCAAAGGCGCACCGCGTCGAGATCGGCAAGCCGCGCGCGCAGCGCCGCGACGCGCGCCTCGGCCACCGCCGCATCGACATGGATCACCACCGGACACCCCTGCGCGCCGAGGTGCCGCGCGAGCTGCGCAACCCGCTCCAGCGCCGTGTGGCACAGGATCGTCACCCCCACGCTCATGCCCAGCTCCCCGGCGAGATCAGCCCCATCGCCTCGAGCTGGCTCCAGCCGGTGAAGCGGGCCGAGCCTTCGCACCACAGATCGCGCGTCTCGCGCAGCCGCTCCTCGTAGACGATATACTCGCGGCTCGCGGCGTAGTGCTGGCGCCGCTGCATCTCCTCGCGGGCCTTGACGGTGAAGGTGTCGAGGAACTTGGCATGCATCAGCGCGCCGGCGGGTTTCTCGCCGCCCCATTCGTCATAGACCCGGTTGAGCCCGCGCGGCAGCAGCATGTGCGTCGAGCTCACGAAGACCTGCCCGCGGCGCCATTTCACCAGCGGGATCTTGTTGAGCGCGGGGGCATGGGCGGGGGTGTCGGCGAAGAACATGCGCGCGCGCGGTCCGCCCTGGATCCACAGATTGCGGAAATGGTCGTTGCGTTCGATGACGTAGTTGCCCGGATCGAACCAGGCCGCGATCTCGAGCGGGTCGCGCCCCTCGCTGTAGGGTTCGGCGTCGATGGGTCCCTTCGGGTAGGTGTCTATCAGCATCGCCGGCAAGGCGCGGATCGAGGAGGCGTCGAGCCAGTCGGTGAGCGCGCGCAGCGGGCGCGCGTCGCAATGGGGATAGACGAGGAACTCGTCCACATCCACGGTCAGCGTCCAGTGCCCGTGGCCGAAGCGCGTGAGCAGGTGGTTGATCCAGTCCATCCCGAAGCGCGCGCGCTTGTAGCTCGCGGCGGTGGTCCAGACCGAGACGTCGGGCTCGGCGGCAAGCTGTTCGCGCGTGCCGTCATCGGAGGCGTTGTCCACGAAGAGGAAATGCCCCACGCCGAGGGCGCGGTAATATTCGAGGAACCAGGCGAGCCGGATGCGCTCGTTGCGCAGCGTGGCGAAAAGCAGGATGTCACCGGGCGCGATCCGCGCGGTGCGGTCGCTCACCGGCACCAGCTCGCGCGCCCTTCGCAGCGCGCGCAGGCGCCGGGACAGGCGATCGCGCAGCAGTCGGTAATTGGTCCGCGATATCACCCTGCGCCCCTCCGCGGGCCCTGCGCCCCTTCAGATCCTTGCCGTGACCGCGTCGAAATGCGCCTGCCAGCCTGGGACGGGCGCCGGAGCCCGCGCCTTCTGCGCGCAGAGCCGCCGCACCGCCCGCTCCCATGCATACGAATCCCGCGCATCGGCGTAAACCGGGTAATCGCCGAGCCCCTCGCGCAGCACCGCCAGATCGCTGCACACGACCGGCGTGCCCAGCGCCATCGCCTCGAACGGCGGCAGGCCGAACCCCTCGGCGAGACTCGGAAACAGGAGCGCGCGTGCCTCGGCCAGCATCGCGGCCGCGGCTGCATCGGGCAGGGCGCCAAGCTCGACGATACGGGGCCCGGCACCGTCGAGCCGGTCGAACACCGCCCGGTTGCGCCAGCCCCGCGCCCCGATGATGGCGAGCGCCGGCACCCCGCCCTGCGGCGGATCGGCCTCGAGCCGGTCCCACAGATCGAGCAGCAGCGCATGGTTCTTGCGCGGCTCGATGGTGCCGAGGGCCACGAAGTAGGCCGTGCCCGGAGCCGGGCGGGCGGGCCGCGCGGCGGGGTCGGGGCCGGGCGGGGTCACGCCGAGCGGTGCGACCACATGCGGCGGCACCCGCCCGGCCGCCGCCAGATGCGGCCGTGCCGCCGCCGCGGCGGCGGTCGTCGTGAAGATCACGAGATCCGCTGCACGGGCGGTGCGGGCGAGCTTCGCGGCGAAGGCCGCGGGCACGCCGGGTGCGGCGAAATCCGGGTGGTCGAGGGGGATCGTGTCATGCACGAGCACCGCGATGCGCGCTTCCGCAACGGCGCGGACCGCCTCCAGCATCGCATCGGTGAGATTGCTGTGGCCGAGATTGAGATAGGCGGTTCCGGCCGGCAGGTGCCGGCGCAGCAGCCGCGCGAGCCCGGCCCGCGATGCCCGGCCGTGCGCGAGGCGGCGCAGATCCGATTGCGCCGCGCGCCGCGCCGGGGGCTGGCGCAGATGCAGCCGGGCGATCCAGTCCGCCTTGCCCCAGGGCTCGGTCCCGTCGATGCGCGCGAGCACCGCCGCGGCCCCGTCCCGGTCGAGCAGCACATGCCCCGGCGCGGCGCGCAGCACCGCGAAGACGGGCTCGGGCCGGCCGAGCAGATGCACGAGCCAGGCCCGCTCGACCCGGTCCACCCCGGTGAGCGCGCCGCGCCCGGCGCGCGACACCAGCCGTGTGAGATCGATGAGCCATGCCGGCGGCGGCATCAGCTGACCATGCTGTCCACCGGGCGCAGTGGCGCGATGCGGCGCATCTCCTCGGCGAGCCGGGTGCCCATGCCGGCGGCGCGCAGCAGCGGGCCGTCGCGCTCGGCGCGGCCGAAAAGGCCGCCGCTCTGCTCCCAGAAGCCGGCCGGGTGAAACCGCATCCGGTGAAACAGCGTCGTCGGTCCGAAGCAGAACACCGTCACCACCGCCCCCCGGCGCACCGCCGCGCGGGCGGCGCGGTGCAGCTGGCGGCGCTGCCAGGGCCAGCCGGCCATGACACGCCCCGGCCGCGGTCCGGCCAGCGGCATCGCGAGGAAGGGGCGCGCCTCGTCGGCCAGCGGCGGCGTCTCGCCGATGCGCCGGCGCGCGCCCTCGATGATGCCCTCCTCGAGACTGCGCATCAGCCGGCGCACGTCGCGCGGCTCGAGTGCGCCGCTGACCATGTGCGTGAGCGCGCGGCGCCGCTCGGTGCTGCGCAGCCGCTCGAGCGCGGCGGCGTGGCGATCCTCGGGCGCGTGCTTGCGCAGGAACGCCATGGAGCTTGCGCCGATATCGAACAGATCGCGCGGGGCGCGGTCGCCGCGCCGGCGCGCGCTCGCGGCGAAGCCGTGATGCACCTCGGCGCGCGGCACGATGGCGGTGAGCGCGCCGGCCGCCGACAGGCGCATGTTCAGATCGGTCTCGTCGAGGAAGAAGCGGAAGGCGTGATCGAAGCCGCCCATGCGCAGCAGCTGCGCGCGCTCGAAGGCCATGTTGGTACCTTCGGTCTTGATCGCACGGTCGGGCGGCGGGCTGTGCAGGATGGTGCGCGCCGGGTCCGAGGCCAGCGCCCCGGCGCGGCCCGTGCGGTCCACCTGCGCGGCGCGCCATTGAAAGGAGATGCCGTTGCGCCCGCGCACGAAACCGCCCGCCGCCGGGGCATCGCCCGCGCCGATCGGCGCGGTGAGCCGGCGCAGCCAGCTCGGCTCGGGAACGGCGTCGTCATCGATGAAGGCCACGACCTGTCCCGCCGCCGCCACGAGGCCCATGTTGCGCGCCGCGGCGATGTTGTCGCCGTCGAAGGGGACGAGCTTGATCCATTGCCCCGTCCCCGAGCGCGCCACCGCCGCGCGGCCGGGGGCGTCGGTCACGGCGACGATCTCGAGCTCGGGGTGGTCCTGCTGCATGAGCCCGGCGAGGCAGCGCGCGAGCGCCTCGGGGCGGTTGCGGCTCACCACGATGACGCTCGCAGGGACGATCCCGGGGGGGCTGCCCGGCGCCGGCGCCATCAGTCCTGCCGCAGCCTCACGCCCGGCGCATGGGCGATGAAGAAGGGGTTCTCGTAGCCGGGCTTGCCATAGCTCAGCGGGGCGAGATCGTCGAAGCGCAGCACATGCCCGCCCGCGGCGCGCAGCACCGCATCGCCCGCCGCCGTGTCCCATTCCATGGTGCGCCCGAGGCGGGGGTAGAGATCCGCTTCGCCGCCCGCGACGAGGCAGAACTTGAGCGAGGAGCCCGCGCTCGTCATGTCGCCGACCGCGTAGCGCGCGATATAGGCATCCGTCGCCGGGTCGCGATGCGATTTCGAGGCCACCACCACGAGCGCGTCGTTATCGGGCGTGCCCACGGCGATGGGCCGGGTGGCGCCGGGCGCGGCGGCATCGAAGGGGCCCGTCTCCTCGACGCTGCCGCCGCCGGCGGTGTAGAACATGCGCCGGCGCGCCGGGGCATAGACCACACCGAGCACCGGCACGCCCGCCTCGACGAGCGCGATGTTGACGGTGAAATCCCCGCGCCGCCTGACGAATTCCTTCGTCCCGTCGAGCGGGTCGACGAGGAAGAAGCGCCGCGCGGTCTGCGCGTGCGAATGGGCGCGCTCCTCCGTGACGGCGAGGGTGTCGGGGAAGGCAGCCTTGAGTCCGGCGGTGATATGGGCGTCGGCGGCCTCGTCGGCGCGGGTGACCGGGCTGTCATCGGCCTTGGCGCGGGTGCCCAGATCGGCGCTCGAATAGATCTCCATGATCATCGCCCCGGCCTCGATGGCCAGTCGGCGCATCACCGCGATCGTGTCCTGCTCAGTCAACTGCGCTCTCCCCGCGCGGCGCCGCGCTGTTGCCTCGGGCTTCGCCGCCCCTTATCGTCCGTTAATCCCGGCGGGGCAAGATGCCGCCCGACCCGACCGGCCCCGAAGCGAGGTTCCCGCGCGCCATGTTCCGCGACGACACGCACAAGTCCTCCTTCTGGCGCATCTGGGGCGTGCTCGACATCATCTATCACTCGGCGGTGCGCTCGGTGCGCAAGGCGCATTCCAACGCGGTGATGGCGATCTTCGTGGCGGTCACGCAGAAGATCGTGCTCGTGGCGGTGTTCTTCCTGCTGTTCAGCCTGCTGGGCCTGCGCGGCATGGCGATCCGGGGCGATTTCGTCCTCTACGTGATGACGGGGGTGTTCCTGTTTCGCACCCATGTCGCGACGGTGGGCGCGGTGGTGGCCGCGGAGGGGCCGAATGCGCCGATCATGAAGCACGCACCGCTCAACTCGGTGATCTCGATCGCGGCGGTATCGCTGGCGCAGCTCTACATCAACGTGATCGCCGTCTTCGTGATCCTGTTTCTCTACCATGCGGTCTGGCAGCCGATTACCATCCTCGACCCGGTCGGCGCGATGGGGATGCTGATCCTGGCCTGGTTCTCCGGCGTCGCGGTGGGGACGATCTTTCTCGCGATCAAGCCGTGGTTTCCGAATTTCGTCTCCATCGCCTCGATGCTCTACATGCGCGCCAACATGATCTTCTCGGGCAAGATGTTCGTGGCAAACAGCCTGCCCGCGCACATGCTGCCGATCTTCGACTGGAACCCGCTGTTTCACATCATCGACCAGGCGCGCGGCTTCACCTTCATCAACTACAACCCGCATTTCACCTCGATCACCTATCCGCTCGCGGTCTCGGCGGTGCTGATCGTGCTCGGGATGATGGGGGAGTTCTACACGCGCCAGCGCGCCTCGCTGAGCTGGAAGGCGCGGCAGTAGGGGCGGCGCCGGGCGCCGCCCCCCGCTTCAGATCGCGAAGCGCAGGATCGCCGCGAGCGAGCCCTCGCCGGGCAGATCCGCCCGGCGCACCGCGATGACCTCGCCGCCATTGACGATCGTGCGCCCGGCGATCTCGTCGACGATGCCGTAGCTGCGGGCATCGGCGCCGTCCTCGAAATGCACCGCGCCGGTTTCGTCATCGACGGTGCCGGTGACGACCTCGTCCATGTCCACCATAAGCGTGTCCACCGCGCCATAGGTCGCCGCGCGGGCGGCATGGGCGATGTCGGCCGTGGCGCGGCCCTGGTTCCCGCGCTCGGCGTAGAGCTCGCGCATGCGCTGCAGCGCGGCCGCGTTGAGCGCGTCGATGATCGGGCGCGCGCGGCTGCCGAGCTCGGCGGCGGGGATGCGCACCGGGCTTGTCTCGATGGCCTCGGCCGCGAGATGGGGATAGCTGCAGACCTCGCGGAAGATGGGCAGGATCGGGTCCGTTGCGGCGACGATCAGCGGCTCCTCGCGCCCGGCGAGCATCGGGCGCAGCGCCGCATCCACGGCGCGGGCGAACTTGCGCAGATGCAGCTTCTGGCCCTCACCGCTCTTCTTCCAGCCCGCGCGGTCGGACTTGCGGTCGAAGGCCTCCTCGCCGCGCGCCGCGTCGCTGTCGGCGGGCAGGTCGGCGCTGTGCAGCTCGTCGGCCGAATCCTCGGTCACCTCGATGAGGCGAACCTCGCCCTCTGCGAGGGCGAGCACGAAGGCGTGCTGCGGCAGGCTGATGGCGCGGATCAGCGGCTTGACGTGGAAGCGGTCGGCGACCTGCACGGTGCTCACCAGCCGGTTCGGCAGCCGGTAGGTCCGGATACCCTCGGGCCCTGCGAAGACGGCGAGGCTGTTGGCCTGGAACCGCCAGAAATCGTAATCCTCCTCGAGATCGGCGATCTGCTCGGCGATCTGCGCGATGACGCGCTTTTCGGTGCCGGCGGCTTCGAGCTGCTGCTCGGCCTCGCGGCGCAGGTTGCCCAGTTCGATGCGCGCCGTCTCCACATGCTGGGAGTGCGGCGTGGTCGGCAGGTAGATCGAGACCATCGCCGCGCCGCGCTCCTGCACCAGCGCCTTGATCTCGGGGCGGGTCGGGATATCCACATACAACATGATACGCGTCCTTCGTTGCGAAACCTTGGCGGTTCATTCGCAGGTGTCGGGGGCGCGTTCAAGCGGCTCCGGCATCGGGCGGCGTGACCACGCGCAGCGTCAGGTTGATGCGCCCGCCACCGGGCAGGAGCGCCGAGCTGCCATGGCGGGTGCGGTCCACGCCGTGCCAGGCCATCCGCGCCGCACCCCCCATCACCGCCACATCCCCCGATCGCAGCCAGACCGAGCGCGTGGGCCGGGGCGCTTCGGTTCCGCCGATGCGGAACAGCGCGTCATCGCCCAGCGAGATCGACACCACCGGACAGCCGAAATCGCCCTCGTCGCGGTCCTGGTGCAGCCCCATCCGTGCACCGTCGGCATACCAGTTCACGAGGCAGCACTCGGGCGCGCGGTCCGTTCCGGCGACGGCATCCCAGATAGCGCGCACCCGCGCCGGGATCGGCGGCCAGGGCACGCCCGAGGGGTGCCGCCGCTCGTAGCGGTAGCCGGTGCGATCGGTGATCCAGCCGAAATCCCCCGCCGCCGTCATGCGCACCGACATCTCGCGCCCGCCCGGCGTGACGGGGCGCATGAGCGGCGCGGCGCGGATCACGGCGCGGATATCCCCGACGAGGGCGGCCTGCGTGGCGGCCGGCAGGAGTCCCTGATGAATGCGCACCCCCTTGAGCTCGGCCGGGGCGGCGAGGGCGGCGGGGTCCAGTGCGTCGGTGCCGGTCATGCTGCGGCTCCCTGATTCGTCTTGCGGGCCCGGCTTGCAGCCCTCCGGACCCCTGCCTATATACGCCGCGACGTCGGGGCAGGCACCCTGCCCGTCAGATTTGGGATCGGGACCCGGAGGCCGGCAGGCTCCGCGTTCCAAAACATCGCCGAGAGAAGAGGTATCGACATGGGCAAAGTCATCGGGATCGACCTGGGCACGACGAACTCCTGCGTGGCCATCATGGATGGCAGCCAGGCGCGCGTGATCGAGAACGCGGAGGGCGCGCGCACCACGCCCTCGATCGTGGCCTTCA
>SLQD01000235.1 GCA_007131685.1 Paracoccaceae bacterium
CCCTGGCTTTCACCTTGCACTTGGGAGCAGAACGCCTCGGCGGCGGAGTAGTCGTCGAAGCCGGCCACCCGCAGGCGGTAGGGGTTGCTCGCGGTGCCGACCTCCTGGATCACGCGCTGCTTGCCGGACATGGCACCGGCGAACGCCTCCTCGAGCTGGTCCCACGCCTCGCGCGCCGCGTCGCGATCGTTGAAATCGCCGACCTGCACGAGCAGGCTGTCGGCATCGAGGGCGTCGATATCGGCGTCGGTATCGGGCGCGGCGGAGGCCGTCGAGGTGCTTGCCGCCGTCGCAGCGGCGCGGCCGACGAGATCGTCCGCGGGGCGCTGTGCGGGGCGCGGGGAAACGGAGAGGGGCACCGCGTCCTCCGGCGGATGCGCCGGTGCGGCGCCGCGCGCTTCCTGTAGCGCCGCCATGCTGCGCGCGACCTGCCGGGCGATGGCGTCGGCGGTGGCGTCGGCGGTGCTCGGCGCATCAGCGCCGGGCTCGGGCAGCGCGGCAAGCTCGGCGGCGGGCATGTCCTCGTCCTCGAGCGCGAGGGGTGCGGGCGCGACGGAGACGCGCTCGGGCATTTCCTCGGCTTCGCCCTCGGCGGCGACGGTGTTGACGGCGAGGCCCTGATAGGCGGCCTGGGTGCCGCCCGGATCGTCGGGCGCCTCGCGCGCCGGTCCCTCTATGGCGCGCACGACCGGCACGCCGCTGACATCGCGCATCACCAGCTCGAAGCCCCAGATCGCGACCCCGATGACGAGCGAGACCGATACGACCGCCGCGCTCCAGTTCGCGGCCGAACGCCAGATGCCGACACCGGCCCCGGCAGAGACTTGGTAATCATGACTCATGCCTGCCCCTTGCCCGCTTGTCGGCGCGGGCCGTTTTCCACTGCTCGTGCCCCGGGGCGGGCGCCTTTGTCAGCGCATTTCTTCGACCGGGGCGACCCCCAGAATACCAAGCCCGGCGGAAATGGCAACTGCAACGGCACGGGCGAGCGCGATCTTGGCGGTGCTCGCCTCGGGGGCGTCCTCCTGAAGGAAGCGCAGCGACGGGTCGTCATTGCCCCGGTTCCAGTGCGTGTGCAGCTCGGAGGCCAGATCGTGCAGGTAGAACGCGACGCGGTGCGGCTCGCCGGTGATCGCGGCAGTCTCGACGCTGCGGGGCCATTCCGCGAGACGGCGGATCAGCGCGATCTCGGAGTCATGCCCCAGATGCGAGAGGTCGGCCTCGGCGAGTGCGGCGTCATCCACCTCGAACCCCGCCTCGCGCGCCTTGCGCAGCACCGAGCAGATCCGCGCATGGGCGTATTGCACGTAGAAGACGGGGTTGTCCTTGGACTGTTCGAGCACCTTGTCGAAATCGAAATCGAGCGGGGCGTCGTTGCGCCGCGTGAGCATCACGAAGCGGGTGACATCGGCGCCGACCTCGTCCACCACGTCGCGCAGGGTGACGAAGGTTCCGGCGCGCTTGGACATCTTCATCGGCTCGCCGCTCTTGTAGAGGCGCACGAGCTGCATCAGCTTGACCTCGAGCGGCACCCGCCCCCCCGACAGCGCCGACACCGCCGCCTTCATGCGCTTGACATAGCCGCCATGGTCGGCGCCGAAGACATCGATCAGCAGATCGAAACCGCGTTCGATCTTGTCGTGATGATAGGCGATGTCGGGGGCGAAATAGGTCCAGCCGCCATCGGATTTCATCAGCGGGCGATCGACATCGTCGCCATGCGCGGTGGAGCGGAACAGCGTCTGCTCGCGCGGCTCCCAGTCCTCGGGCGTCTTGCCCTTGGGCGGCTCGAGAACGCCGCGATAGATCAGGTCCTGCTCGCGCAACGTCTCGACGGCGGACTCGATGCGCCCGGTGCCGTAGAGCGACTTCTCCGAGAAATAGACATCCATCTCGACGCCGAGCGCCGCGAGGTCGGCGCGGATGCGGGTCATCATCCGGTCGGTGGCGAAATCACGCACCGGCTCGAGCCACTCGGATTCGGGGCGATCGAGGAAGGCATCGCCGAATTCGGCCCTGAGCGCCTCGCCCACCTCGATGAGATAGTCGCCCGGGTAGAGCCCCTCGGCGATCTCGGGAGCGCGGCCATGCGCCTCGCGGTAGCGCTCATAGGCCGAGCGCGCCAGCACATCGACCTGCGCGCCGCCGTCATTGATGTAGTATTCGCGCGTCACGTCAAAGCCCGCGAACTCCATCAGGCTGGCGAGCGCATCGCCGAACACCGCGCCGCGCGTATGGCCGACATGCATCGGCCCCGTGGGATTGGCCGAGACGAACTCGACATTGACGCGCCGCCCCTGCCCGCGCGCCGAGCGCCCGAAATCGGCCCCGCGCTGCAGGACCGCGCGCACCAGCCCGTGCCAGGCCGCGGGCGCGAGGCGCAGGTTGAGAAAGCCGGGCCCGGCGACCTCGGCGGCGGCGATGCGCGGATCGGCACCAAGGCGCGCGGCGAGGTCCGCGGCGATGTCACGCGGTTTCAGGCCGGCGGGCTTGGCGAGCACCATGGCCGCATTCGTGGCCATGTCGCCATGCGCCGGATCGCGCGGCGGCTCGACGGTGACGTTGCCGGTATCGAGCCCGCCGGGCAGCGCCCCCTCGGCCTGCATCGCGGTGAGCGCCTCGTGCACGAGGCCGTGGATCTCGGTGAAAAGGTTCATCGCCGTCCCTTCCTGATCGGGCGCGGGTTTAGCATGGCGGGGTGCGGGGTCAACGGGTGGCCGCCGCGGCATGCGCCTGGAGTGCGAAGCGGTCCGTCATGCCCGCGACGTAATCGGCCACCAGCCGGGCGCGGGCGGCCTCATTGGCGGCTGCGCCGTCATCGCGCCAGCCCTCGGGCATGGTTTCGGGCCGGGCCATGAAATGATCGAACAGGTCATGGACCACGCGGGTCGCGCGGGCGCGCTCCTCGACGACCTTCGGCGCGCGATACATGCGCTCGAACAGGAAATCGCGCAGCACCTGCAGCTCGCCGCGCAGCCCCGAGGAGAAATCGACCAGCGGCGCGGGGTGGGCGCGCACGGCGGCGGCGCTGTCGGGGGCGGTGGTGGCGATGCGGGCGCGGGCGGTGGCGATCACGTCCTCGACCATGGCGCCGAAGACGCGGCGCAGCGCCTCGTGGCGCCGCCGCGCGGCATCGAGGCCCGGGTAGCGCGCATCGACCTCGGCGAAGGCCGGCGCGACGATGGGCAGCGCGGCGATCTCGTCATCACCGAACAGCCCCGCGCGCAGCCCGTCCTGCAGGTCGTGATGGTTGTAGGCAATGTCGTCGGCGATGGCGGCGACCTGCGCCTCGGGCCCCGAATGGGTGTGCAGCTCGAGATCGTGCCGGGCGCTGTATTCGGCGAGCGCATGGGGCAGCGGCGGCGCGACGGGCCCGTTGTGCTTGGCGAGCCCCTCGAGCGTCTCCCAGCTCAGGTTGAGCCCGTCGAACTCGGCGTAATGGCGCTCGAGGGTGGTCACGATGCGCACCGCCTGGGCGTTGTGATCGAAGCCGCCGAACGGGGCGAGGCGCTCGTGCAGGGCTTCCTCGCCGGTATGGCCGAAGGGGGTGTGGCCGAGATCATGGGCGAGCGCCACGGCCTCGGTCAGGTCGGTGTCGAGGCCGAGCACCCCGGCGATGGTGCGCGCCACCTGGGCGACCTCGATGGAATGGGTCAGCCGCGTGCGGTAGTAATCGCCCTCGTGCTCGACGAAGACCTGCGTCTTGTGCTTGAGGCGACGGAAGGCCGAGGAATGGATGATGCGGTCGCGGTCGCGCTGAAAGGCGGAGCGGAAGGTGCTGATCGCCTCGGGGTGGCGCCGGCCGCGGCTTCGGGCGGGGTCTGTGGCATAGGGGGCCGTCAACGGGGCTGCCTCCGCGCTCGGGTGCCGGTTGCCGCGGGGTCTAGCGCATCGGCGCGGCGGGCGCATCCGGTTTCGCGCCGGCCATGCCGGATCACGGGGGCCGACCTCCCGCGCCGCCGCCACGCGTCTTGCCCGTGCGCCGGGCGATCCCTATCTTGCGTCGGGAACGCAACGGTCAGGCGACAGGCATGGATTTGAGCATTCCCCCGAAGGTGACGGACCGCGCCTTCGCGCGGCTCGAGGAAATCAACGACGCGAGCGAGGCCCCGCGCGCGCTGCGCGTGGGTGTGAAGGGCGGCGGCTGTTCGGGCTTCGAGTATGACATCCGCCTCGACGATCCCGCCGCCGACGATCTCGTGCTCGAGAAGGACGGCCAGCGCGTGCTGGTCGATCCGGTTTCGCTGCCGTTCCTCGCCGATGCGACGATCGACTTCACCGAGGAGCTCATCGGCGCGCGCTTCACGATCGAGAACCCGAACGCCACCAGCTCCTGCGGCTGCGGCACCAGCTTCTCGATCTGAGGCTCACTCGGCGGCCCGCGGCGGCGCGACCTCGGCGACCTCGTCCCCGATCTCGACGCCGCGCCTGCGCGCCGACTCGACCACGGCCGCCTGCAGCGTCCTGTGCCGCTCGAGGAGCCGGCGAAAGCGCGCCTCGTCGAGGGTGAGCAGGATCGAGGGCGTGATCGCGGTGACCTGCGCCTGGCGGCGGCGCTGCTTGAGCATGGCGAGCTGGCCGAACATCTCGCCGCGCCCGAGGCGCTGCTTGTGGCCCGCCCATTCCATCTCGACGGCGCCCGAGGCGATGAAGAAGATGCGTCGCGGCTCGTCGCCGCGCTTGAAGAGCACGTCGCCGGGCGCGGCATAGACCGTCACCAGCGCCCGGGCGAGGCGCTTGCGCGCGGTGTCGTCCATGTCGCGAAACAGCGGGAAGCGGCGCACGAGCTCCGTCTTCTGCACCGCGAGATCGAGGCGCGGGCGCTTTTCGGTGCGGGCGCGGTCGCGCTCGATGCGCGCGCTCAGCCGGGCATGGAGCTCGGCGCCGATGAGGCCGTCGGCAAGCAGCTGGTCGTATTCGCGCTCCTCGAGGCGCAGCGCGGTGCGGCGGATGAAGCGGCGCTCGAGCTGCTCGGAATAGCCCGGAAACTGCAGCCGCATCCCCTCGAGCGCGGCCTCGGCGGTCTCCTCGCGCCGCTCGAGCACCTCGTGAAGCAGTTCGGCGACGCGCTTGCCGTGGATGCGGCGGATCTTGGTGTCGATGTAGCTGTGCAGATCGCTCAGGATCATGCGCTGATTGAGGATCATCTCGAAACGGTCGGCCGAGAGCCGCGCGAGCGGCCAGGCGATTCCGAGCCGGTTGTGCAGGAACACCACGAAGCGGTAATCGCGCCCCTCGCCGAGGCTGAGCCGTCCCGCGCGGCGGTATTCGGTGCGCCCGCCGAGGCGGGTGCGCTCGATGAGCCGGTCGGCATCGGAGAGCATCCGCTCGACGAGCCGCGTCGAAAGGGTCCGCTGGCGGAAATGCTCGAGGATGAGGTCGCGTTCGCGCCCGGCCAGCGCCACGAGGCCGAGCGTGACACGGTCGCGATCGAGGATCGGGGCGCCGGCCTCGGCCTCGCGCCGCGCCGCCTCGAGCCGCTCGCCGAAGATCTTGGCCTCCGAGCGCACCGTCTCGTGGTTGAGGACATTGTTGCGCGCCGTCTCGGAGACCGCTTCGCGCACATTCTGCAGCGCCACGGCGATGACCTGGTTCGAAAGCGCCGAGTCGAGCGGCCCGAGCCGGTCGAGCCCGAGCCTGCGGATCATCCAGCGCAGCGTCGTCCCCTGTACGAGCAGCGTGAACAGCGTGAAGCCGGTGGCGAGGATCCCGACGAGGCGCTTGGTCTCCTCGGCCACGAGCGGGCTTTCCGTGACCGCCAGCGCCAGCGCCAGCGTCACCGCCCCGCGCAGCCCGCCCCACAGGATCGCGATCCGGAACGGCACCTCGACCTGCGGCGACAGCCACATCGCGCGCAGCACCGGCAGCACCCCGAACAGGATCACCACCCGCGCCGCGATCGCCGCGCCCGTCACCGTCGCCACGAGGCCGAGATCGCTCCATCGCACATCGCCGAGAAGCCGCGGGATCAGGAGCGCCGCGAGCACGAAGATCAGCGAGCCGGCCCAGTGCGCGAGCACGTCCCAGACCTCGCGCAGATAGGTCCAGCTCTGCGGCGAGAGCCGCCCCGGCCCCGTCAGGTTGAGCGTCATCCCCGCCGCCACCACCGCGATCACCCCCGACGCCCCGAGCCCCTGCTCGGCGCCGACGAAGGCGAGATAGGGCAGTGCAACGCTCAGCGAGACCTGCGCGAGCGGATGGTTGTGCAGCCGGCACATCACGCTCAGCCCGATGCGCGCCAGCACCCACCCCGTGACGACCCCGCCGAGCACCAGCACCGGCACCTGTCCGATCGCGTGCGACAGGGTCGGGTCCGGCACGCCGCGCATCACGAAACTAAGGAACACCCCGAACAGCGCGATCGCGGCGGCATCGTTGAGCAGGCTCTCCCCCTCCACGATCCGGGTGAGACGGCGCGGCGCGGAGATGTCGCGGAAGATGCTCACCACGGCCGACGGGTCCGTCGTCGAGACGATGGCGCCGATGAGCAGGCAGACCACGAGCGGGATCGTGCTCGTCCATGACAGCGCGTAGCCCACCGCCAGCGTCGCCACCAGCACCGCCACCACCGCAAGGGTCAGGATCGGCACCCAGTCATCGAGCATCCGGCGCAGATTGAGCTTGAGCGCGACCTGAAACAGCAGCGTGGGCAGGAAGACATACAGGAAGACATTGGCGCGGATCGGCAATTCGAGGATCGCCCGTGCCGCCGGATTGAGCACGTCGGTCAGATCCGTCGCCAGCGCGAACGCCGCCGCCGCGCCGATCATCATCCCCATCACCGCCAGGATCACCGTGTAGGGCAGCCGCAGCCGCGCCGCGAGCGGCTGGCTCAATGCAATGACAATGAAGAGCGCCGCAGCGAGCCCGACGATGCTGATGACATCCATGCCTTGCAGGATACGTCGCGCCCGGCCACGAGGAAAGCCCTCGCACCGGCAACCCCGCGCGGGTGCGGGACTTCAGCCCGCCCCGCGCGCCACGCGGCCGTGCCGGGTCACCATCGCCGCTTGCCGCCGGGCCCGCAGCGCGATACCAGCGATCCGAGCGCGGGAGGCCCGATGAAGATCGCCAGCTTCAACATCAACGGCATCAAGGCGCGCGAGGCGGCGCTGTGCGACTGGCTCGACGCCGCCGCACCCGATGTCGTCGTGCTGCAGGAGATCAAGTCCGCCGACGCGGCCTTCCCCGCCGAGCCCTTCGAGACGCGGGGCTACAATGTCGCGGTGCACGGGCAGAAGGGCTTCAACGGCGTTGCGATCCTGTCGAAGCCGCCGCTCGAGGATGTCGCGCGCGGCCTGCCCGGCGCCGACGGCGACGACCAGGCGCGCTGGATCGAGGCGACGGTCGTGGGCGCGCGCGCGGTGCGCGTCTGCGGGCTCTACCTGCCCAACGGCAACCCGGCGCCGGGCCCGAAATACGACTACAAGCTCGCATGGATGGACCGGCTCCGCCGCCGTGCCGCCGCGCTGCTCGCAGGCGAGGAGCCCGTGGTGATGGGCGGCGACTACAACGTCATTCCCCAGCCGGAGGACGCGGCCAGCCCGCAAAAGTGGCGCGAGGACGCGCTGTTCCTGCCCGAAAGCCGCGCCGCGCTGCGCCGCATCCTGCATCTGGGCTTCACTGACGCGCTGCGCGCGCGCCATGCCGGAGCGGGGCATTACACCTTCTGGGATTACCAGGCCGGCGCCTGGCGGCGCAATGACGGCATCCGCATCGACCACATGCTGCTCAGCCCGCAGGCCGCCGATCTGCTCGAGGATTGCCGCATCGATTCCGAGACCCGCGCCGGCGAGAAGCCCTCCGATCACGCCCCCATTCACGTCACCCTCGACGCCTGAGCGCGCCGAAGGCGCGCCCGGCCCAACGCGGCGCGCCGCGCCAGCGGCAAGCCGGGGCGGGAGCGCCACCCCCGCCGCTCTCGGCCCGTCAGCCGCCCCGCGTGACGTCGTGACCGTAGAGCCAGTCCAGCCGTCGCAGCGGGGCATCCGGGGCGATGCGCGCGCCGATGCGCAGCAGCACATGCGCCACCGGCCGAAGGGGTGCGCGCAGGTGATAGGCGCGCGCATTGCGCTCGGCGACCGCCACGATGCGGCGCACCCGCCCGATCCGCGCCGCCTGGTAGGCGGCAAGCGCCGCCGCCGGGTCGGGCTCTGAATCGAGCCGCGCGGCGAGCACCCAGGCATCCTCGAGCGCCATGTTCGCCCCCTGCGCCATGAATGGCAGCGTCGGGTGCGCCGCATCCCCGACCAGCGCCGCCTGCCCGCCGACATGCCAGCGCGGCGCCACCTCGTGGCGGAACAGCCCCCAGATATTGACCGTCTCGACGCGCTCGAGCCAGCCCAGCACGCGCGGGCCGAAACGCGCGAAGGCCGCGCGCAGGTTCTCCGGGTCGTCGCGGTGATGCCAGCCCTCCGCCGCCCAGCCGCTCCGCTCCTCGACGGCGACGATGTTGCGCGCCGCGCCGCCGCGCAGCGGATAGCTCACGAGGTGCCGCCCCGGCCCCATATGCACTTCGGCCACGGGCGCCGCCGCGCCCGTTTCGGGAATGACCGCGCGCCACGCCACCTGCCCGGTAAAGCGCGGCGCCTCGGCGCCGCCGCCGAGCGCCGCGCGCAGCACCGAATGCAGCCCGTCCGCCCCGATCACCAGCGGCGCCCGGCGCGGCGCGACCCCGTCG
>SLQD01000011.1 GCA_007131685.1 Paracoccaceae bacterium
AAGCTCATCGCCTACTCGTCGGTGGCGCATATGGGGTTCGTGACGCTGGGCATCTTCGCGGTCAATCAGCAGGGGCTCGACGGTGCGATCTTCCAGATGATCAGCCATGGCTTCATCTCCGGCGCGCTCTTTCTCGCCGTCGGCGTGATCTATGACCGCATGCACACGCGCCGCATCGACGCCTATGGCGGGCTGGTGAACCGGATGCCGGTCTATGCGCTGATCTTCATGCTGTTCACGATGGCGAATGTGGGCCTGCCGGGGACCTCGGGCTTCGTGGGCGAGTTTCTCACCATGGTCGGGGTGTTCCAGGTCAACACCTGGGTCACGGCGGTCGCGGCGACGGGGATCATCCTGTCGGCGGGCTATGCGCTGTGGCTCTATCGCCGGGTGATGATGGGCGAGCTGGTGCGCGAGAGCCTCAAGACGATCACCGACATGTCGCGCCGCGAGAAGGCGTTGTTCGCGCCGCTGGTGGCGATGACGCTGCTGCTCGGGGTGTATCCCTCGCTCGTGACCGACATCACCGGCCCGGCCGTCGCGGCGCTGGTCGATGACTATGACAGCGCGCTCGCCGCGCATGAGGCCGCGCTGCGGCTGGCGCAGAACTGAAGGACACCGTCATGATCTCTGCCGATCTGTCCATAGCCCTGCCCGAGATCCTGCTCGCGCTGTTCGCGATGACGGCGCTGATGGCCGGGGTGTTCGCGGGCAAGGACCGCGTCGCGCATCTCGTCCTGTGGGCCACGGCGGCGGCCTTCGTGGTGCTCGCGCTGATGGTGGCGCTGCAGGGGGGCGGTGCGCGCACGGCCTTTGGCGGCATGTTCATCGACGACGCCTTCGCGCGCTTCGCCAAGGTGATGATCCTGCTGTCGGCGGCGGTCGTGATGCTGATGGGGCAGGACTACATGCAGCGCCACAACCTGCTGCGCTTCGAATACCCCGTCCTGGTGGCGCTCGCGGCGCTCGGCATGATGATCATGGTCTCGTCGGGCGATCTGATGGCGCTCTACATGGGGCTCGAGCTGCAATCGCTGTCGCTCTACGTGCTCGTGGCGATCCGCCGCGACAGCGCGCGCTCCACCGAGGCGGGGCTGAAATACTTCATGCTCGGCGCGCTGGCCTCGGGCATGCTGCTCTATGGTGCCTCGCTCGTCTACGGCTTCGCGGGCACGACGCGGTTCGAGGGCATCATCAGCACCATCGCGGGGGGCGAGCTGCCGCTCGGCCTGCTGATCGGGCTCGCCTTCCTGATCGCGGGGCTGGCCTTCAAGGTCTCGGCGGTGCCCTTCCACATGTGGACGCCCGATGTCTATCAGGGCGCGCCGACGCCGGTGACGGCCTTCCTGTCTACCGCGCCCAAGATCGCGGCGATGGCGCTCTTCGCGCGGGTGGTGTTCGA
Organism: Paracoccaceae bacterium; assembly: GCA_007131685.1. Classification (GTDB taxonomy): domain Bacteria; phylum Pseudomonadota; class Alphaproteobacteria; order Rhodobacterales; family Rhodobacteraceae; genus Alkalilacustris. Next base: position 1,403 of record SLQD01000011.1, read on the forward strand.
GGCCTTCGGCACCGTGGCCTCCGACTGGGGGCAGATCGTGGCTTTCCTCGCGGTGCTTTCGATGTTCCTCGGCGGCATCGCGGCGATCGGGCAGCACGACATCAAGCGGCTGATGGCCTATTCCTCGATCGCGCATATGGGCTATGCGCTGGTGGGGCTCGCGGCAGGGACGGAGCAGGGCGTCGAAGCGATGCTCATCTACATGGCGATCTATGTGACGATGAATATCGGCGTCTTCGCCTTCATCCTGTCGATGAGCCGCGACGGCCGGCCGGTGACCGATATCGGGTCGCTCAACATGCTTTCCGCGCGCGAGCCGGTGAAGGCGGCGGCGCTCCTGGTGCTGCTGTTCAGCATGGCCGGCGTGCCGCCGCTTCTGGGCTTTTTCGGCAAGCTCGCGGTGCTCTGGGCCGCGGTCGAGGCGGGGCTGGCCTGGCTCGCGGTGCTCGGGGTGATTGCCTCGGTGATCGGCGCCTTCTATTACCTTCGGATCGTCTATTACATGTATTTCGGCGAGGAGGGTGAGCCGCTGGACCGGGTGATGCCCGGGCTGCAATGGGGCCTGCTGATGGCGTCGGCGGTCATCATGGTCGTGGGCGTGGTCAACCTGTTCGGGATCGAGTCATTCGCCGAGGCGGCGGCGCAGACCCTTGTGCGCTGACGCGCCCTGGCCCGAGGGCGTGGGGCGTGTCCTGCTCGACGCCGTCGACAGCACGAATGCGGAGGCGATGCGCCGGCTGCCGCAGCTCGAGGGTCCGTGCTGGATCCTCGCGCGGCGCCAGACCGCGGGGCGCGGCCGCCGTGGCCGCCCCTGGAGCGACCCGGACGGCAATTTCGCCGCCTCGCTCGCGTTGCGCCCCGGCATGGACCCCCAGCGCGCGGCGCTGTTGTCCTTCGTCGCCTCGCTGGCGCTGCACGAGAGTCTCGGCGATCTCACCGCGCAGCCCTCCGCCCTCGCGATCAAATGGCCCAACGATCTGCTTGCCGGCCGCGGCAAGGTCGCCGGCATCCTGCTCGAGGCGGCGGGCACGGCGGGCCGGGCGGATCAGCTCGTGATCGGGATCGGCGTCAATCTGGCGCGCGCGCCGGCGGTTGTGAGCGCGGAGGCGATCCCGGCGGTCAGCCTGGTGGCCGCGACGGGCGTGCGGCTGCGCCCCGAGACGCTGCTCGACCGGCTCGCCCCGGCCTTCGACGCGTGGCACCGGCGCCTCCTAGCGGAGGGCTTTGCGCCGCTTCGCGAGGCCTGGCTGGCACGCGCGGCCGGGCTCGGCGGGCCGGTGACGGCGCGCACCGGGCGCGAGGCGGTGCACGGCACCTTCGAAACCATCGACGAGTCCGGCGCGCTGGTGTTGCGCACGGATGCGGCGCGGCGGATCATCCCCGCGGCGGACGTGTTCTTCTGATGGGGGCGGCCATGCTGCTGGCGATCGATTGCGGCAACACCAACACGACCTTCGCGATCTGGGACGGGGACCGCTTCCTCGCGACATGGCGCACCTCCACCGAACACCAGCGCACCGCCGATCAGTACTACGTCTGGCTGTCCACGCTGATGAACCTGCACAAGCTCGATGTGGGCATCGACGAGGTCATCATCTCCTCGACGGTGCCGCGGGTGGTATTCAATCTGCGGGTGCTGTCGGATCGCTATTTCGGCTGCCGGCCGCTTGTCGTCGGGCGCGCCGATTGCGCGCTGCCGGTGGCGCCGCGCGTCGATCCGGGCACGCAGGTCGGCCCCGACCGGCTGGTCAACACTGCCGGCGCGCATGACCGCCATGGCGGCGACCTGATCGTGGTCGATTTCGGAACCGCGACGACCTTCGACGTGGTGGCCGCGGACGGCGCCTATGTCGGGGGCGTGATCGCGCCGGGGGTCAATCTGAGCCTCGAGGCGCTGCACCAGGCCGCCGCCGCGCTGCCGCATGTGGATGTGACCAAGCCGCAGAAGGTTATCGGCACCAACACCGTCGCCTGCATGCAGTCGGGCGTGTTCTGGGGTTATATCGGCCTCGTGCGCGGCGTCTGCGAGCGCATCCGCGGTGAGGCCGACCGCCCCATGCGCATCATCGGCACCGGCGGCCTTGCCCCCCTCTTCGCGCAGGGCGACATCCTGTTCGACGTCATCGAGGAAGACATTACCATGCATGGCCTCACGGTCATCCACCGCCACAACAAGGATATCCAATGAGCAGTGAACGATTGATCTACCTGCCCCTCGGCGGCGCGGGCGAGGTCGGGATGAACGCCTATGTCTATGGCTACGGGCCGCCGGGAAAGGAGCGGCTGATCCTCGTGGATCTCGGGCTCACCTTCCCGGACATGGACACCACCCCCGGCGTGGGCGTGATCCTGCCCGACATTTCCTGGCTCGCCGAGCGCGCCGACCGGCTCGATGGCATCTTCATCACGCATGCGCATGAGGACCATGTGGGTGCGGTCGCGCATCTGTGGCGCGAGCTCGGCGTCCCGGTGCACGCGCGCAACTTCACCGCGCGCATCGCGAAGCTCAAGATGCAGGAAGCCGGGCTGCCGCCCGAGGAGATCCGCACCGTCGCGGCACGCCCCGAGACCGTCGAGGCGGGGCCGTTCTCGGTTCAGTTCGTGCCGGTGAGCCATTCGCTGCCCGAGGCCTCGGCGCTGATCATCGACACCCCGGCGGGGCGCGTGGTGCATTCGGGCGATCTCAAGCTCGATCCGACTCCGATCATTGGCGAGCCCTGGGACCCGGAGACCTTCGCCGAGATCGGGCGCGAGGGCGTCAGGGCGTTCACCTGCGACTCGACCAATGTGTTCAATCTGCATCCGGGCCGCTCCGAGGCGTCGCTGCAGCCCGCGATCGAGGCGCTGGTGCGCGGCGCCACCGGCGCCGTCGCGGCGACGACCTTCGCCTCCAATGTCGCGCGGCTGAAGACGCTCGCCGATGCCGGGCGCGCGGCGGGGCGCTCGATCTGCCTGCTCGGGCGTGCGATGAACCAGATGGTCACGGTCGCCGTCGAATCCGGGGTGCTCAAGGATTTCCCGCGCACCATCCCGCCCGAGGATGCCGCGCAGCTGTCGCCCGAGAACCTGATGCTGATCGTGACCGGCAGCCAGGGCGAACGCCGCGCCGCCTCCGCCCAGCTCGCGCAGGGCAAATACATGGGGCTGCGGATGCGCGAGGGGGACACCTTCCTGCTCTCGTCGAAAACGATCCCGGGCAATGAGCGCGGCGTGCTCAAGGTGGTCAACCAGTTCAGCGAGATGGGCGTCGACGTGATCGACGAGTCCGACGGGACCTATCACGTCTCGGGGCACGCGAACCGGCCGGATCTCGAAGAGCTGACGCGGCTGCTCGCGCCGGCGATGACGGTGCCGCTGCACGGCGAGCACCGGCATCTGCGCGAACACGCGCGCATCGCGCGCGAGACCGGCACGCCGAGCGTGATCGCCCCGAACGGGGCGATGGTGGACCTGACCGGCGATGCGCCGCGCATCGTCGAGCATGTCGAGGCCGGGCGGATCTATCTCGATGGCTCGGCGCTGGTGGGGCAGTTCGACGGCGTCGTGCGCGATCGCATCCGCGTGGCGCTCAACGGGATGGTGATCGTCACCGCGGTGCTCGAAGGCGATGATCCCCTGGGCGAACCCTGGGCCGATATCGTGGGGCTGGCCGAGACCGGGCGCTCGAATGCGCCGCTCGACGAGGCGATCGAGACAGAGCTGGCCGCCTTCATGGAACGCGCCGGCGCGAAGGTGCTGCGCAGCGACGAGAAGCTCGAGGACGGGCTGCGCCGTGTCGTGCGCCAGGTCGCGATGGAGGAGATCGGCAAGAAACCCGAGGTCCGCGTCGTGATCAGCCGCCTCGATCCCGAGTGAGGCGGCCCGCCGCGGCGGGCGCCATCAATCCGTGGTCTGGGGCTGGAAGCTGCGGGTCAGGAATTCGGGCACGTGATCGCCCATGCCCACCACCGGCTCATCGCGGCGCGGCTTGCCGCCACCCTGCGCGCGCCGGGAGCGGGCCGGCGTCGCGGCGGGCCGCTCCTGCGCCGCGCTCTCGGCGGGCGCGTCGGTTGCTTCTGCGGCCATGGCCCCGGATGCGTCCGCAGCGGCTGCGGTGGTCTCGGGCTGCTTGCGCGGGCGCTTCGCGGCGGGTTTGCGGGCGGGCTTGTCGGCCTTTTCGGCCGCAGGTTTGTCAGCAGTTTCGGCCGCAGGTTTGTCGGCCGTTTCGGCTGCAGCCTTGCCGGCCGCGGGGGCGTCCGCCGCTACGGGCGCCGATCCGTCGCGCGCGCCGGGTGCGGGCCTGCGCGGCTCCGCCTCGGGCGGGTCCTTGCGCGGCAGCTCGGCCTGCAGCAGCTTCTCGATCGCGTCCACATGCTTGTCATCGGCGGGCAGGGCGAGGGTGATGGCCTTGCCCTCGCGGCCGGCGCGGCCGGTTCGACCGATGCGGTGAACATAGTCCTCGGGATGGGTGGGCACGTCGAAATTGATCACATGGCTGACATCGGGGATATCGAGCCCGCGCGCGGCGACATCCGAGGCGACCAGCAGCTTGAGCGTGCCGTCGCGAAACCCATCGAGCGTGCGGGTGCGCACCCCCTGGTCGAGATCGCCATGGATGGGGGCGGCGTCGAGCCCGGCCTGCTTGAGCGATTTCGCAACCGCATCGACATCGATCTTGCGGTTGCAGAAGATGATCGCGTTGCGCAGCGCGTCGCCCTCCTGGGCGATCACCCGGCGCAGATTGCTGCGCTTTTCCGAGGCGGCGCGGTCCTTGCGCGACGGCTTGAAGGTAATGAGCTCCTGCGCGATCGTCTCCGAGGCCGTGGCCTGGCGCGCCACTTCGACGCGAACCGGCGCCTGCAGGAAGGTGTTGGTGATGCGCTCGATCTCGGGCGCCATCGTGGCGGAGAAGAACAGCGTCTGCCGCGTGAAGGGGGTGAGCTGGAAGATGCGCTCGATATCGGGGATGAAGCCCATGTCGAGCATCCGGTCGGCCTCGTCCACGACCATCACCTGCACGCCCTGCAACAGCAGCTTGCCGCGTTCGAAATGATCGAGCAGCCGGCCGGGCGTGGCGATGAGGACATCGACGCCGCGGTCGATGAGCTTGTCCTGCTCGCCAAAGGCCACGCCGCCGATGAGCAGCGCGCGCGTCAGCTTGGTCTTGACGGCATAGGTATCGAAGGCTTCGGCGACCTGCGCGGCGAGTTCGCGCGTCGGGCACAGCACGAGGCTGCGCGGCATCCGCGCGCGCGCACGCCCGCGGCCGAGCTTGTTGACGAGCGGCAGCACGAAGGCGGCCGTCTTGCCGGTGCCGGTCTGCGCGATGCCGAGCACGTCGCGCCCCTCGAGCGCGGGCGGGATCGCCTGCTCCTGAATCGGCGTCGGCCGGTCATAGCCGGCTTCGGATACCGCTTCGAGAACCTTGGGATCCAGGTTGAGTTCGGAAAATCTGGTCATATGCGTCCATGTTTACGGCATCGGGCCGTAAGCTCATCATGGGACGCAGTCCTGTCGCGTCCCGGCGTCGGGGCCGCGCCGTGGCGGGCAACAGCGGCCTATCGCATGGCGGGCGGTGCGTCAACGGTGGCCCGGCCCGTCTCGGCGGGAGCGCGCCGCGGTCAGCCGCCATGGACCCCGTCGGCAAGCTCGCGGATCGCGGCGAGGATCTCGTCGGGCGGGCGGCGCTCGCCGATCAGCTTCACGATCGCCGAGCCCACCACGGCCCCGTCGGCGAGGCCGGCGAACTCGCGCGCGGCCTGCGGCGTCGAGATGCCGAATCCGACCACCACGGGCAGGCCCGTCGCCGCGCGCACGCGCTCGACCTCCGGCGCGACATCGGCGGCCCGAGCGGCGCCGGCGCCGGTGATGCCCGTGATCGAGACATAGTAGACGAAGCCGCTCGCATTGCGTGCAATCATCGGCAAGCGGGCATCGTCGGTCGTGGGCGTGGCGAGGCGGATGAAGGCGAGCCCGGCGGCGCGTGCGGGCAGGCAGAGTTCCTCGTCCTCCTCGGGTGGCAGGTCGACGATGATGAGCCCGTCGATCCCGGCGGCGGCCGCGTCCTCGAGAAAGCTCGCGACACCGCGATTGTGGATCGGGTTGTAATAGCCCATCAGCACGATCGGTGTCGTCGCATCCCCGGCGCGGAAGCGGCGCACCATCTCCAGCGTGCGTTCGAGGGTCTGGCCCGATCCCAGGGCGCGCTGGCCGGCGAGCTGGATGGTGGGGCCGTCGGCCATCGGATCGGTGAAGGGCATCCCGAGCTCGATGATGTCCACCCCGGCCTGCGGCATTCCCTGCATGATCTCGAGCGAGCGCTCCATGTCCGGGTCGCCCGCCATGATATAGGCCACGAAGGCCTTGCGCTGCGCGTCGCGAAGCCGTGCGAAAGTCTGCTCGATCCTGGTCATGGCGCCGCCCTTTCTGTGCTCCGCGCGGTGTGCGCGATGCGCACGGCGAAATCAATGCCGCCCGTGCATCCGCCGCGAACCGGGGCGCCCCTTGCAGGGGGCGTCACGCAGCACTAAGACTCTGTCAGCATCCAACACCTACACCCCGACACGGCAGGCAGGCGCTACATGACGGACCCGATGGACACCTACATGAACACCCTCGTCCCCATGGTGGTCGAACAGACCAGCCGGGGCGAGCGGGCCTACGACATCTTCTCGCGCCTGCTCAAGGAGCGCATCATCTTCGTCACCGGCCCCGTTCATGACGGCATGTCGAGCCTGATCGTGGCGCAGCTGCTGCATCTCGAGGCGGAGAACCCCTCCAAGGAAATCTCGATGTACATCAACAGCCCCGGTGGCGTGGTGACCTCGGGCCTGTCGATCTACGACACGATGGAATACATCAAGCCGAAGGTCTCGACGCTCGTCGTGGGGCAGGCGGCGTCGATGGGCTCGCTGCTGCTGGCGGCGGGGGAGAAGGGAATGCGCTTCGCCCTGCCCAATGCGCGGATCATGGTGCACCAGCCCTCGGGCGGCTTCCAGGGCCAGGCGACGGATATCTCGATCCACGCCAAGGAGATCCTCGAGCTCAAGGACCGGCTCAACAAGATCTATGTGCATCACACCGGGCAGGACATCAAGACCGTGGAGGACGCGCTCGAGCGCGACAACTTCATGACCCCCGAGAACGCGCGAGACTGGGGCATCGTGGACGAGATCGTCAAGAGCCGCCCGAAGGACGCGGATCCGGCCAAGTCGTGACCCTCGCGGGGGCGCGATTTGACATTGTCGCTCACCCTGTGCTGCCCTAGGGTGAC
>SLQD01000127.1 GCA_007131685.1 Paracoccaceae bacterium
CGAGGATCTCCTCTGGCGGGCGCGATGCGGGCTCGGGGGTCTCGTCGCGGTCCTCGGAGGGGGGCTCGGGGGTCTCGTCGGGCGGGGCGGGCTCGTCCTCGGCAGGCGGCGTGCCGCGATGGGCCAGCACGAGCCCGGCGGCGAGGCGCAGATCCTCCTGCTCAACGGCCTGCGCCCCGCGCAGGGCGGCACCGGCGCGCGCGGCGGCGGCGGCCTGCAAGGGCGCGCGCAGGCTCGTGATGCCCATCTGCGCCGCCGCAAGGGTCAGCGCGGCGAGCGCATCATCGGGGCAGCTCACCGCGGGCAAGCGCGCCCGGGCGTCCGCAAGCTCGGCCGCGTCGAGCGCGGGCGGCGCAGTGTCCGACCACGCCACCGCGTCGAGATCGGCGAACAGCGCGAGTCGCTCGACGAGCCCGGCCGGCGCGACTTCGTCGGCCGTTGCGCCCTCATCGAGCGCGACGAGGCAATGGCGCGGCGTATCGAGCGCCTGGCCCAGCCGCGCCGCGAGCCCCGGCGGGCAGCGCTCGGCCATCGACAGCAGGACGAGCGACGGCGCGGCGAGCACCCCCGCCGTGCGAACCGTCCGACCCGCCGCCAGCGTGGCGCCGAGATCGACGCCGCCGAAGAGTGACTCGTCGCCCGTGGCTGGATGCACAGCGCGCTGCGGCAACGGCACCGCGTCGAGCGCTGCAAGCAGCCGAGCACGCACCGGCCCGGCCCGCGCGCGCAGCCATAGCCCGCCAAGCCCGGCCGGATCGACGGCGAGCAGCCGCAGCGCCGTGGTGGCGCGGCTCCATGGATCGTCGGGCGCGTTCAGGGCAGAATCTCCGCAAGCACCCGCGCCACGCGCGCCGAGGAGCCCGCCTCGTCGAGCGGGTCACGGCGCAGCCGGTGACGCAGCGCGGCGGGCGCGACCGCGCGCAGATGCGCCCGGCTCACGGCCGTGTCCCCGTCAAAGGCCGCCTGCGCGCGCGCGGCGCGCAAGAGGGTGAGCTCGCCGCGCAGCCCGTCGGAGCCGAGCGCGACGCACAGCGACGCGCAGTCATGCAGCACGGTGTTCGGGGACGTCATGTCGGCGAGTGCCTCGCGCGCGGCGAGGATGCGCTTGCGCAGCGCGGCGTCCTCGGCGCGCCAATGCGCCATGAAGCGCTCGGTGTCGCGCTCATAGGCGTCGCGCCGGCGGATCACCTCGACGCGGGTGTCGATATCCGTGGGCGAGGCGACCTCGACCGACAGCCCGAAGCGGTCCATCAACTGCGGGCGCAGTTCGCCCTCCTCGGGGTTGCCCGAGCCCACCAGCACGAAGCGCGCCGGATGGCGGATCGACAGCCCCTCGCGCTCGACGAGGTTCTCGCCCGACTGCGCCACGTCGAGCAGCAGATCGACGATGTGATCCTCCAGCAGATTGACTTCGTCGATATAGAGATAGCCGCGATTGGCCCGCGCCAGCAGCCCGGGCTCGAAGGCTTTTTCGCCGCTCACGAGCGCGCGTTCAATGTCGAGCGCGCCGGTGACCCGGTCCTCGCCCGCGCCGAGCGGCAGATCGACCACGGGGGTGGGCTTGTCCTCGAGCTCGGTGCCCGCGCCGCGCACCCAGTCGGGCACGTCCTCGGGGCGCGCCGAGTTGAGCGGGCAGCCCGCCACGGCGCGGATCGGCGGCAACAGCGCGGCCAGCGCGCGCACCGCGGTGGATTTGCCGGTGCCGCGATCGCCGAAGACGAGCACGCCGCCGATGCCCGGGTCGATCGCGGTGAGCACCATCGCCTGTTTCATCTCGTCCTGGCCGACGATGGCGGAAAACGGGAACGGCTCGGTCATGCGATCGCCTTCGCTTGGGTCATGTCGCGGATCGGGCAGGCCCCGCCCCAGTGTCCTTCGGTCCCGGTGATGGCAAAGCGCGCATAGAGTTCCTCGCGAAACCAGCCGCCCGCGCGCACGGCGCCGATGGCGCGGCCATGCGCGGTATCGCCATGCGCGAAACGCGCCATGCTCGCCGTATCGGGCCAGACCGAGAAGGTCACCTGCTGCAGCCAGGGCACCTCGCCGATGCCGATCTTGAACAGCACATCCGGGTTGCGCCCGATCGCGGCCGAGATCGCGGGCTCGCGCGCCCAGAACCGCAGCAGCCGCGCCGGGCGCAGCGTCGCGCGGGTGAGCACGGCGACGGGTCCGGACGGAGCCGCGGCCTCGGGGCGGAACGGTGCCCGCCCGCCCCAGGCGCCGCGCGCGCTCGACGCCGTCAGGTAAACCGTCCAGGCCTCATCGGCCCGGCGCCGCCAGCGGCGAAAGAGCGGCGCATCGGCCACCCCCGCTCGGGCCCGCGCCGCATCCGGCCAGGCGGCGAGGATCGCCCAGACGGCGGTATTGGGGCGCGGGGTGAAGCCCTCGCCCGTGCCCGAGCCGCACAGCCGCACGAATTCCGCCTGCGGCAGCGGGCCGCGGGGGCGGCGCGCGGCGGCCATCTCGCCGAGCACCTTGAGCCGCGCACCGGCGCGGGCATAGCGAAACAGGCTCAGGCTGACGGTCTGCATCCGGGCTCCCGCAAAGTGTCAATGCAATCTGACAGAGTTCGCCGCGACGGGGAAGGGCATGCGCAAGCGAAAAAACCTTCTTGCTGGCAGGATGCGGCGCGCGACACCGATTGTAAATCAAACTGGACAGTGTATCATGTCAGGATGTTCATGCATCTGCCCGATCCGCCCGCCCCTGCGCCGACCGGCGAGGCCATCGTCATCGGCGCGGGGCTCGGCGGACTCGCCGCGGCGATGCGGCTCGGCGCGAAGGGCTACCGCGTCACGGTGCTCGACAAGCTCGACAGCCCGGGCGGGCGCGGTTCCGCGATCGCGCAAGGCGGCCATCGCTTCGATCTCGGCCCGACCATCGTGACGGTACCACAGCTGCTGCGCAGCCTCTGGGCCGATTGCGGGCGCGATTTCGACGCCGATGTGGACCTGCGCGCGCTCGATCCGTTCTACGAGATCCGCTGGCCCGATGGCAGCCGATTCGCCGCGAGTCAGGACCCCGAGGCGATGCGCGGCGAGATCGAACGGCTCGCGCCCGGCGACATGGCCGGCTACGAGCGATTCCTGCGCGATGCCGAGGCGCGCTACGAATTCGGCTTCGAGGATCTGGGCCGGCGTCCGATGCACCGTTTCGCGGATCTGCTCAAGGTGCTGCCGCGATTCGCGATGCTGCGCGCGGATCGGTCGGTCCACGCCCATGCGGCGCGACGGGTGCGCGATCCGCGGCTGCGCATGGCGCTGTCGTTTCATCCGCTCTTCATCGGCGGCGATCCGTTCCGCGTCACCTCGATGTATATCCTCGTCAGCCATCTGGAAAAGCAGTTCGGCGTTCACTACGCCATGGGCGGCGTCGCCGCGATCGCCGAGGCCATGGTGCGGGTGATCGCGGGGCAGGGCGGGCAGGTGATCCAGAACGCCGAGGCCGACCGCATCGAGGTCACGGAGGGACGCGCGCGCGGCGTGCAGCTCGCCGACGGGCGGCGCTTCGCGGGCGACGTGGTCGTCTCCAACGCGGATGCCGGCCACACCTATGACCGGCTCCTGCGCGACCGGCCCAAGCGGCGATGGGGCGCGGCGAAGCTGCGGCGCAAGCGCTGGTCGATGGGGCTGTTCGTGTGGTATTTCGGTACTGCGGGCACGGCGGGAAAATGGCCCGATATCGGCCATCACACGATCTTCAACGGCCCGCGCTACAGCGGCCTCGTGCGTGACATCTTCCGGCGCGGGCAGCTCGCGGCCGACATGAGCCTCTATCTGCATCGCCCCTCCGTCACCGACCCCTCCGTCGCACCCGAGGGCGGCGACACCTTCTATGCGCTTTCGCCGGTACCGCATCTGGGTCATCCGGACGCCGTGGACTGGGACGCCGAGCGCGAGCGCTATCGCGCCGCGGTGCTCGCCGAGCTCGAGACGCATCTGCCCGGCCTCGGGGCGCATATCACCGAATCGCTCACCTTCACGCCACAGGAGTTCCGCGACCGCTACCTCAGCCCGCATGGGGCGGGCTTCTCGCTCGAGCCGCGGATTCTTCAATCGGCGTGGTTTCGCCCGCACAATGTCTCCGAGGAACTGCCGGGGCTTTATCTCGTGGGCGCGGGGACGCATCCGGGCGCCGGGGTGCCCGGGGTGATCTCGTCGGCCGAGGTGCTCGGCAAGCTCGTGCCCGACGCGCCCGCCGCACCCGCGCGCGCGGCGGTGCCAGTGGCGGCGGAGTAGGGCGATGGCGGCCGACGCGGATATCGCCGCCTGCCGTGCCGCGATCCGGACCGGCTCGCATTCCTTTCATGCCGCCTCCCGGCTCTTGCCGCGGCGTGTGCGCGATCCGGCGCTGGCGCTCTATGCCTTCTGCCGGCTGGCCGATGATGCGGTCGACGAGGTTGCGGGATCCGAGCGCGCGCGCGCGGTCGCGCGGCTGCGCGCGCGGCTCGAGGCGGTCTATCGCGACACCCCCCGCGACGCACCCGCCGATCGGGCCTTCGCGCGCGTGGTGCACGACTTCGAGATGCCGCGCGCGCTGCCAGAAGCGCTCATCGAGGGGCTTGAATGGGATGCCGAGGGGCGGCGCTACGACACGCTGGGCGATGTGCGCGCCTATGCCGCGCGCGTCGCGGCGGCGGTGGGGGCGATGATGTGCGTGCTCATGCGCGTGCGCGACGCGGACGCCCTCGCGCGGGCCTGCGATCTCGGGCTGGCGATGCAGCTGACCAATATCGCGCGCGATGTGGGCGAGGATGCCCGCGCGGGGCGGCTCTACCTGCCGGGCGCATGGCTGCGGGAGGCGGGACTCGCGCCGCGGGCCGTGCTCGCCGATCCGCGCCCGGATCCGCGCCTCGCGGCCGTCACCGGGCGGCTTCTCGCCGAGGCGACGCGGCTCTACCGCCGCGCCGAGGCGGGGATCGGGGCGCTGCCGCTGGACTGCCGTCCCGGCATCTTCGCCGCGCGTCACATCTATGACGGGATCGGCGGCGCTGTTGCCCGCGCCGGGCATGACAGCATCAGCACCCGCGCGCGGACGGGGCGCAGCTTCAAGATCGGCTGCCTCGCCCTGTCGGGGCTGCGCGCCGGCACGACCGTACTGATGCCGCGCCCGGCGACGCTGCATGCCCGCCCCGAACCCGAGGTTGCGCATCTGGTCGCCGCCGCGCGCGCGCCCGGCGCCCCGAGCGGCACCGAGTCCCTTCTCGACCTGTTCGCGCAGCTCAAGGCCCGCGACCGCGCCGGGGGCTTGGACGCCGGCAACGCGTGAGATAGGTCTCGGTGGCCGGCATTGGAGGGCGCGATGGACTGGGGCCTGTTTCTGACCTTTCTGGCCGCCTGCGGGGCGGCAGCCACCACGGGTGCGATGTTCGACCCGGGGGAGTGGTATCGCAGCCTCTCGAAGCCCGCCTGGACGCCGCCCAATTGGGCGTTTCCGGTCGTCTGGACGGTCCTTTACATCGCCATCGCCTTCGCCGCGATGCGCATCGGCATGATCGAGGGCACGCAGCAGGCGCTGGCCTTCTGGGCGCTGCAGATCGCCTTCAACACCCTGTGGACGCCGATCTTCTTCGGGCTGCGCCGGATGCGCGCGGCGTTCATCGTGATCTGCGGGCTGTGGGTTTCGGTGGCAGCCACGATGCTGGCCTTCCTGCAGCACGACCTGCTCGCGGGGCTGCTTATGGCACCGTATCTGCTGTGGGTGACGATCGCGACGGCGCTCAACTTCTCGGTCTGGCAGCGCAACCCGCAATTCGCGAGCTGACTCAGCCGCGCCAGCCCGCTCGGCGCGGCACTCGCACCGCCAGCATCGGCTTGAGCCAGGGCGAGGCGAATCGGCGCAGGTCGAGCGCCTCGTGCACGCCCGTCGTCTCCACCCCGTCGATGCGGGTGCGCACCGCCGCGCGGTTGTAGAACGGCGCATCCAACATCGCGAGCACCTGGCGCGGCCGGTAGCCGGCGTCGGCGCGGGTGCGCCGCTTCAGCGCCCAGAGCGACCGCGGCAGCGCCGCCTCGGGCGGCGGGGCGAAGCGCCGCGCCGCGCCCTGCGCATCGAATTGCAAGCCCAGCGCCAGCTTCGATCCATCCGCGCGCACCGCGTCATAGAAGCACGCGGCACCGCCGGGCACCGGAAAACGCCCCCAGCTCCAGGTCGCGAAGTCCTGCTCGAGAGCACGGGTGCCGAAATTGGCGTCGAAATAGCCGTGCCCGCGCCAGCGCTGCCCGCGCCCGAGATCGACCTCGATGGCGGCCGCGGGGGCGAAGGGGCGCCAGACATGCGTGCCCTCCGGCGTCAGCGCGACCTCGCTGCCGGTCATCATCGCGGGCGTCAGGGTGATGCGCCCGCGCATCCGGCCGATGAGCGGCAGCGAGGCGATCTCGTCGATCTCGATGACGAGCTGGCCGCCGCGCCAGCGCATCGCGCTCGGCCCGATCTCGAGACTGTCGGCGCTCTGGCGCAGGGCTGCGCGGCCGCGATCGGTCATCGCGAAGCGGCCTCCGGGGCCGTAGGTGGCCACGTTGATGCAGCAGTGATTCTCAGGATCACGCCGCCCCGACCACGCATACCAGGGCGAAAACACCGAGCCTATGAACCCGATGACCGAGACGGCCCGGCGCCCGCAATCCGAGATCCCGTCGACATACCACCAGGCGTAGCCGTTCGGCGGAACCTCGAGCGCGAAGCAAGGTCGCTCTCGATCGCCGCGGCCGCGTGCATCCCGGAGCGCGCCGCCATCGGCACCCCCGGCCCCGGATGCGCCCCGCCCCCCGCAAGATAGAGCCCGCGCAGCCGCGTCCGCGCCCCCGGCCGGCGCAGCGCCGCCGTGATCCCGTGCGGGCTCAGCCCGTAAAGCGCGCCGCGCGAACCCGGAAACAGCCGCTCGAACTGCGCGGGCGTCGTCGCCGCCGCCGCATCCGGCTCCGGCGTGAAGGTCAGCCCGAAGCGGGCGAGCTGATCGAAGATTCGGCGCGGACATGGCGGCTCCCCGGCGCCGAGCGGCGGCGCATTCATGATGATCTCGAAACGCTCGGCGCCGTCGGGGGGCGCTTGCCCCGCGAAACGGTCCTGCGCACAAACATAGAGCGTCGGCTCGTCCGGGCGGCGGCCGCGCGCGATCGGACCGAACTCGGCTTCGGGATCGCCGGCGAAGAAGACATTGTGGCGGATCATGTCGGCGCCCTCGGCGTGGGCGGCGAAGGTCCAGACCTCGGCGGAGAGGCTGCGCGGCACAGTGGCGGCAAGGGGCAGGGCGCCCCTGACATCCGGGCCGAGCTCGCCGGCATTGAGCGCCGCCGGATCGCCGCCATAGATCACGCGATCCGCCGCGATCGTGCTTCCGTCGGCGAGCGTCACGCCGTGCACCCGGCCGCCGCGCTGCTCGATCCGCGCCACGCGGGCACCGTAGCATAGCCGTGCGCCGCGCGCCGCCGCCAGATCCGCCATCGCGCGCGCCAGCGCCTGCATGCCCCCCGCCACGCTCCAGACCCCGCGCGCCTCCGCCTCCCAGATCAGCGCCAGCACCGCCGGCGCACGCGCGGGATCGCCGCCGACATAGGTTGCGTAGCGGCCGAAAAGCTGCGCAAGGCGCCGGTCGGTGAAGCAGCCCGCGAGCAGGGCGTCGAGGCTGCGCCAGGGCAGCAGCGCGGGCGTGAGCCCCGGCGCGGCAAGCACGGCGCGGGCGATCCCGCCCAGCGAGGGGCGGGGCGCGCGCATCATCGGGGCTTCGAACGCTGTGTAAAGGCCCTGCGCCAAGGCGTTGAAACGGCGAAACTCCGACGCTGCGCGCGCGCCGGCGAAGGCGCCGATCGCGTCCTCGCTCGCCTGCCGGTCGGCGAACAGATCGAGCCGCCCGCCATCGGGCCAGGCGTGGCGCGCGAGGATCGGCTCGGGATGCAGGGTGAGGTGATCGGCAAGCCGCGCGCCGGCAGCCTCGAAGAGCGCATCGAACACCTCGCGAAGGGTCAGTACCGTCGGTCCGGCATCGACGGGGCCGGCCGCGCTCGGCACCGTGCGCATCTTGCCGCCCGGTGTCTCGGCGGCCTCGAGAAGCGTGACCTCCCGGCCCTGCGCCGCGAGCATGATCGCGGCGGCGAGTCCGCCCATTCCGGCGCCGATGATGAGGGTCCTGTCCGCTGCGGATGCCATGCGCGAGTCTTGACTCGCGGCCGGCGATCTGTCCAGTTTAATTTACAGCCGCGCGTCTTGCGCGAGTGACATGTTCAGCGCAAAGGAGCCCGCCATGTCCTTCGGACCCCGGATCGAGAGCGCCCTCGGCGCGGCCCTCGCGGATGCCGGGGGGCCGGAGGCGCCGCCGGGGCTCGCCGCCGCGCTCGATCACGCGGTGATGCCGGGCGGGGCGCGGATCCGGCCGGTGCTCCTGCTCGCGGTGGCACAGGCTTGCGGCGAGGACCGCCCGGCGCTCGGAGACGCCGCAGCCGCCGCGCTGGAGCTCATCCATTGCGCGAGTCTCGCGCATGACGACCTGCCCGCCTTCGACGACGCCGCCGAAAGGCGCGGCAAGCCGAGCCTGCATCGCGCCTTCTCGGAGCCGCTCGCCGTGCTCGCGGGCGACGCGCTGATCCTGCTGGCCTTCGAGCGGATCGCGCGCGCCGGCACGGCCGATCCCGCGCGGGCGCTCGCG